>JAMFSI010000115.1 GCA_026225215.1 Sphingomonas palustris
TGAGGCGGTGTCGTGGATTACAATATGAGCAGTATCCAGATGCGGCATCATCTCATGACAGGCGAAGTCGCAGCCACTCGGGTGATTTGAAAAGATTGAAGTGGAACCAGACTCAGCGGTCAGACCGCTCGATGTCGCCGGCAGCAGCATCGAGGGCGACACGTCCATGGCGAGGTAGAAATTGACGTTGGGTGGTTGCTGAGCGTTTGCCGTCGTGGAGCCGCCGATCGGCAGCGTGGGCATATGCAGGATGCCGCCAAAGCTATTCACTGAGGAAGCCGTGTAGGCGACGGTAATTTTACGCAGCGTGCCAAGCGAAGCGTTGGCGATATCGGAAATCGTGATCGAGGACTGCAGATTGGTGAGGCCCGAAAGGCCGGAAGCCTGGGCGTTGAACATCGCTTGGGCCGCAGCCTTCGCGGTCGCATCGCTTTGCAGGATCATCGACGGATCGACTGCGACCAGAGCCGCAGCATCGGCCGCGGCGTTGAGCTTGGTCTGAAGTTTCTCGGCGCGGCTGTAATCGACGCCGAACCCGATTGCAAAGGTCAGCGGGATGATCGCAAGGCCGGTCATCATCATGATATTGCCACGGCGATCCGCGCCAAGCGCGCGCGCCATCCTGACTATCGCTCCTTTACCACGCGAGAGGCAAGACAGCTTGGGCTTCGGCTGCGATTGAATGTTCATGGTCATGCCTGCTGCACCTAACTAAGCCGGGGGCTCATATAGATCTGGTCGGCCATCGGTGTGGCGGTCAGGCCTGCGAATAGGCCTGGTAAAGAGAACAACGGATGGTAGCTGTAGTTGATACCTCCGACGAACAGATAAGCACCCAATGTGCCGACAAGCGGGGTCTTGCCGCTGGCCGGGGTATTGGTGCAGATGTCGATGTTGGTCGTGCTCGTCGGGGTCGGAATCGGTGCCAACGGATAATAGGAATTGGCGGGGTCCTGGGCCAACAAGCTGGCCGGCAAATTCACGATGGTCGGAGTGCTTTGCGATCCGGGGGTGATCGGACTGGACTGGATGGTCCCGGTGCTGTCCTGTGTCACTGTCTGGGACCACACGAGATAGGCTTTGGTGGTATTGCAAACCCGCAGCAGCGAGATCGTCTCGGTGGCGTATTGCATATTGTGCGGCATCAGCGTCAGGGCGGCTGCAGCGGCGACTGTCGATTCATCGGTGGTGGCGGTAACCAGGCTGGGCGAAACCGAGCGGCTGACGATGTCGGTCAGAGCGCGCGTGGCGATCGTTACCTTGCGGTTGCAGGCGATCATATCGGTGACGACATAGCCGCCCATGAACATGACCAGCAGTACCGGCAGCACGATCGCGAATTCCACGATCACCGCGCCTGCGGCATTGCGAGCAAGGTTCCTCAGCATGGCGTCACCGCTTGCTTGGCCGCCGTCTGGGCAGCCTGCTGGGCCAATTGGGCGGCGCTGCAGGAATAGCTTTCGGTGGTGAACACCTGCGTCGCCACGAGATTGCCATTGAACTTGGAACCCATCAGGCCGCTAAACGACTGCCAATTGTAGATGAGCTGCAGAACGACGATGTTGCCTTGCCCCCCGGCTGACGTCAGGGGGGCATAGCCGCTGACCAAACTTCCGAGGTTCGCCTTGGTGTAGGCCGGGATCACGCCCACATTGACGGTCAAATTACCGCAAGTGAGAAACGGTGGCAGGGCCTTCGGGAAGGTGATGGGATTGCCGCTCGAGTCTGTAGCTGTCTCACCGTTGCAGATCGCATTTTTGAAGTCCGAAGCGGTCATTCCGAGATCAATGACGCCGGGGTGCGTGACGGTGGCACTTTGCGCTTGTCCGGTCAGCAACATCCGCGAAGCGCTTTCGGACGCGGTTTCCAGTCCCTGCTGTGCGAGGTAATTGAGCATGAGATAAAGCACGCCGGTCAGCAGCGCGAGAAAGGGCATTCCGACAAGCGAGTATTCGAGCGCAGCTGCGCCCTCGGTATCACGCCACAGCGCGGCACCGGCGCGGCCAACGCCCGATCCGACAGATGCGGCAATTCCCGAAGATGCCATTAACTATGCCTCCAACTCGGTTATTGCCTGCGCCGGATTAAGATTGCGTAAATCCACTTGAATGAGGGGCTGGTGTGCCGTGGTTGCAACCGCTCCTATCGCCGCTATTGCGGGATTGTAGCTATCTCTCCGGCCTTCATCTGGGACTACCGTGGATCACGCCTTGCTTGCCCTCTTAGCCGCGCCGCAACGGCTGGCGCTCGCTTATGCGCCTCGGCGAGCGCGTCCGGCGTGGCTGGCATTGCTGGCGCTCGACGCGCGGCTGGGGCAGCAAGTGAGGGTCCAGCGCGAGCCGATCCTGACACAGCTACGCCTGGCCTGGTGGCGCGAGCGGCTAGGTGAACCGGCTGGGCGCTGGCCGAAAGGCGAACCGCAGCTGGAGGCTTTGAGCGTCTGGCAGGGTGAGTATGGTAGCTTGACGGCATTGGTCGATGGTTGGGAGGAATTGCTGGGCGACGCGCCACTGTCCTTTGCGAAGCTGGAGAATTTCGTGGCGGGTCGCGCCGTCGCCTTCCAGACACTGGCGCGGGTGCTGGGGCGCGCAGATGCCGACAACGCGGCACATCGGGCCGGGGAGGGCTGGGCGATCGCCGATCTTGCCGCGCATGTGACGCATCCCGAGGAACGGGCCGGAGCAATGGCGTTGGCTAAAAAGCATGACTGGCGCCGGCCTCGCCTGCCGCGCGAATTGCGGCCGCTGTCGATCCTGCATGGCTTGAGCGCCCGCGCGATCTTACGCAAAGATCCGGGGACAATCGGCGGGCGCGGCGATTTCTTCGTCGCCCTGCGGCTTGGCATCCTCGGCCTATAAGCTATCCCCAGACGCGGGCAAAACGGGGGCTGGCTGATGAACCGGATGGTGCTGGGCGCGGTGGCGGCGCTGTTGCTCGTGTCGGCCGGCCTGTTCTGGTGGCAGGGCCCTGCCGAACTGGCGCGCGGCGTGCCTCCGCCCGATATTGCGGCCAGTCCGCAGACGAATGACGCGCCGATCGAACTACCCAGCGCCAATCCCCATGGGCGCAGCTCCTGGCTGCCGCATGTCCCCGCGAGCAAGGCTTCGAAAGCGCAACAGCGCTTCAATCGCTATGACCGCAATCGCGATGGCCGGATCAGCCGCGATGAAATGTTGAGCACGCGGGTGAAGGCCTTCCAGAAGCTCGATATCAATCACGATAATATGCTGAGTTTCGAGGAATGGGCGGTCAAGACCTCGGATCGGTTCAAGGCGATCGACAGCAATCACGATGGAGTGATCACCCCCGCCGAACTCGCAGCCTATGATGCGGCAGCGGCGGCGAAGAAATTGCGGCGCCGATTGTCGTGCAGTTACGGCCCGTCATCCGCATCGGCGCATGGCCGGCACGGAAATCAGGGCGAACCCCAGGAAGAAGACAATTCAGCCGAGGGCGGGGAGCCAGGAAACTAGATCGGCCTTGGCACGGCCGGTGTAAGCCAGCTTGCGGTCGGGCTTTTTCAGCTTCCGGCCTGCCTCATTCAGCGGTCCCACCGGCGGAAACA
>JAMFSI010000116.1 GCA_026225215.1 Sphingomonas palustris
ATCCCGATTTCTTCGTGTTTTCAGGACACAAGGTCTACGGCCCGACCGGGATCGGCGCACTCTACGGGCGGCCCGAGCTGCTCGACAGCATGCCCCCGTGGCAAGGCGGCGGCAATATGATCGAGGATGTGACCTTCGAGCATATCCGCTATCACCCGGCGCCAATGAAGTTCGAGGCGGGCACCGGCAATATCGCCGATGCCGTCGGGCTGGGCGCGGCGCTGGACTATGTGCTGGATATCGGTCGCGAGGCGATCTGCGCGCATGAGCATATGTTGATCGCTTATACCGAGATGCAGCTTCGCCAGATTTCCGGGCTGAACATCATCGGCGAACCGGTGCAACGCGCCGGGGTGGTGTCGTTCACCATGGACAAGCACAGCGTCCCGTCGATCGGTCAGGCGCTGTCGCGCGAAGGCATCGCCGTGCGCGCCGGCCACCACTGCGCCCAACCGATCCTGCGCCGCATGGGGGTCGAGGCGACGGTGCGACCGTCATTCGGCTTGTATAATACCCTGGACGACGTCGATGCGCTGGTTCGGGTGTTACGCCGGCTTTAGAAGCTGAAGCGAAGCGCCGTTCCGTATAAATGCTGCCATAACAAGACTAAGGCCTGTTGCATGACGCAGATCATGCAACAGGCCTTAGTCTTTCATCCTGTCTTTTACCGGGTGGGGCGATCGCCCTTGGCAACGACCCGCACCAATTGCCGCTGGGCATTGCCATAATCGGCAATCCCGTAATGCTGGACGGCGCGGTTGTCCCAGATCGCCAGCGAGCCGGGCTGCCATTTGAAACGAACGATGTTTTCGGGACGATAGAACTGCTTGGTCAGATAATTCAGCAGTTCCTTGCCTTCCTCTTCGGGCAGCCCGACAATCTCCTGGGCGAAACCTTCGTTGACGTAGAGCACTTTCTTGCCGTTGAACGGATGCGTGATGACGACCGGATGCTCGGTACCGCTATATTCACTGAGATAGTCTTCGAGTTCTTCCTTGTCCTCGATCAGCTTATAAGCCTTGCCGTTCGGACGATGGATGGCGGTGAGGCCGGCGATCTTCTGCTTCACATCCTCGGGCAGCGATTCATAAGCGGAAATGCCGCTCGAATAGGCCGTGTCACCGCCCAGTTCGGGCGCGATCACGCTGCGCAGGATCGACACCAGATACGGCGTCTGGAGATAAGTCGCATCGGCATGCCACGGCGTACCGTAATAGCCGTTGGCATAGGGGCCGGTGTTGAACGGGATGATGTCCTCATCCTTGGCGCCGCGGCGCTTCTGGATGCTATCGGCGACCGGCGGGCCGAAAACGCGGCCGATTTCCGCCTGCTTTTCATCGTCGATGCCGGTGTCGCGGAAGAACAGCACCTGATGCTCCCACAGCAGATTGCGCAACAGATCGGCGACTTCATCGGTAATCGGACCGGTCAGATCGAGCCCGCGCACTTCGGCGCCCAGATTGGCTTCGACGCGGATGACTTCGATGTCGCCAGCACTGGTACGTTCGGCGGCTCGGTTAAGGGTGGTTACGGCATTCATGAGGCATCTCCTGGAGACAGGTCGCTTTCGGCAAGCTGGCTGAATCGAAAGCGCAATTGTGATGGCGAAAATGCGCTGTCGGTGTCGACCCACGCAACATTGCGGCCCTTCTACATGTATGGGCCGGATTGGCGGGGCGGCCGCTTGATCTCGGATGACCGCCTGCCACAATCTCAAGTGTATATGTAGAGATTTAGCTGTCAATCCAACTTCAGCTTTCAGCCAGCAAAGCTGAGTTTCTTGCCATTATGCCTGATACAAAATTCCGATCCCGAAAATTCTGAGCGCGGCACTCCGCTATTGCGCGACAAATATTTCCTTTGTTGGCGAAGATAGACTCTACTATAACGGTAGAGTTATGAAACGCCTTCCCGAAAAGCTGCGCCTTGTGATCCTGACCGCCGGGCTGTTGCTCGCCGGTTGCCACCGATCGGCGGAGGGTCCTACCCTGCATGTGGCGGATCAGATTAACACGGTGCAGACGGTGCTGACCGCCGCGGGCGAAATCAAACCACGCGATTATCGGATCGAATGGTCCAACTTCATGGGCGGCCCCGCGGTGATCGCCGCCGAGACGGGCGGCTCGGTCGATCTTGGCTGGATGGCGGAGACGCCGCTGGTCTATGCGCAGGCTGCGGGAAGCCCGGTAACAGTGGTTGCGGTCGCCAAAGGGTTGCGGCCGGGCGCATCCAATATCGCCCTGGTTGTTTCGCCCCATTCGCCATACCGCAACATCACTGATCTGCGCGGCAAGAAGGTCGGTTTCTCCCCCGGAACCATCACGCAATATTTGATCGCGCGGCTGCTAGATAAGGCCGGACTGTCTTTTCACGATATCCTGCCAGTGCAAACCACCACGCTGAGCGGAGCGGCGCTGGATCGTGGTATCGTCGATGCCTATGTCACCGCCGAGCCGATGCTGTCCCAGGGCCTGCATGATGGCAAGCTCCGAGTTCTGGCCTATGGCGGCGAGCCGCTGACGCCGGGATTTTCCTTTCTCGTTGCCTCCAATCAGGCGCTGGCCGACCCCAAAAAGGCCGCATTGATTGGTGATTTTGTCGAGCGGGTGGCACGCGCGACCCGCTGGGAACGCGAAAACGTCGATAAAGCAGCGCCATTCGTGGCCAAATTCTACAAGATTACGCCCGAGCTGGCAGAAACCATCCTGAAGCGAACGCCGGCAGGCTACCGGCCAGTAGATGCCGCGATCATCGCCGAACAGCAGCAGGAATCGGACCTGTTCTTCAAGCTCGGGCTGATCCGCAGCCGGGTCGATGCCGCAAAGCTGTTCGACAATCGCTATGCTGCGCAAATCGCCAAAGTGGAGGGGGGACAATGACGGCTCAATCACGCGCCGAATTCGATCCCGGCCCCCTCGTGCAACCCCGCGTCCAGCAACCCGCCGCGCAAGGCAACCGCTTGTCGCTGGCGCGGCGCGCCCTCGGCCCCGTGCTGGTGGTGGCGCTCTGGGCGGCGGCGACGAGCCAGGGCCTGATCGATCCGTCGGTCCTGCCCTCGCCCGCCAAGCTCGGCGATACCTTCCTGCGGCTTTGGCATGAGGGGTTGCTGCATCAGATCGCCGTTTCGCTGACCCGTGCGGTGGCCGGCGGTGCGATCGGGATCTTGGTCGGCCTGGTGCTGGGAGTTTCGGCGGGCCTGTTTCGCCTGGGCGAGGAATCCTTCGATGCCCTGCTGCAGATGCTGCGGACGGTGCCGTTCCTGGCGCTGGTGCCGCTGTTCATCGTCTGGTTCGGAGTCGATGAGACGCCCAAGCTGCTGCTGATCGCACTGGCCACGGTATTTCCGATGTATCTCAACACCTATTCGGGCGTGCGCAATGTCGATCGCAAGGTGATCGAGGCCGCCCGATCCTTCGGACTGCAGGGCCCGCGCCTCATTCTCGAAGTCGTGCTGCCCCTGGCGCTCCCCTCGATCCTGACCGGCTTGCGCTTCGCCTTGGGCGTGGCCGTGCTGGTGCTGATCGCGGCCGAGCAAATCAACGCCTCGACCGGCCTCGG
>JAMFSI010000117.1 GCA_026225215.1 Sphingomonas palustris
CCGCCCTCGCGCTCCCCGTCATTGACCTCTTTGCGCTTCCTCACTTGGTCGCGTCTTGCTCACCTTGCCTAGCTGCTCATTAACGTCGATAGTCAATCTCTGTTGGGGGGTAGGGTCTCTATGGCTGATCAAGATCAGGTGGGGCCAGCCCCGTTGCCAACAGAAGAACAGGTTCGGCTAATTATTGCTCAGACTCTGGAACAGGTGTTCATTCGTGCGCAGGCCGATACACAGCTGCTTCTGGACTTGAGGGCGAAAGTAGAGGGTGTTGAGGCGCATACCCACGCGACCGTTGCTGCGGTCGATGCCAACGAAAACGAAGCTAGAATGCAGCGCGCTATTGATGCCCAGAAAGAGATCATTTCGCATCTTTTCGACAAGAGCCACAACTACGTTACGGTGATCGTGGCCGGTGCCTTCGCCGCCTACTTCGCTACCTTGAGCACAGTCGCACCACGGCTGAATGACGTTCAGTTGCGCTGGTCAGCGCTCTTAATGACAGTCAGTCTGACCATCTTCGTGTTTTGGGAGGTCTTCAACATGGCCTTCATCGGTTATCACAATCTCAAAGGCGACTATGGCCTAATGACTACCACGCCCAGGTGGACGCAAATCACCTGGTCAGTTGTGCTGCTGTTAACGATTGTCACGGCCCTACCGGCTATCGGGCTGTCGATCTATGCTTACCTCAACGGTCTGGGAGCATTCGGCGCATGGCGATTTTGTTCTCTCTGACTTGTCTCTAGGTTTTCAAGCGTAGATGCCGGTACCATTCGAAATGGTGATTTGAAGCCTGCGGCGCTGCGGAATTGAGTCCAGACTGGTAACGTGCGCTACGGTGACCAGAATCGGGGTCTGGGGCCAAAAGCCCCAGGAAACCTTAATTCACTTTATCCTTAACTGCCTTTTCCTAGCGCCCTGGTTCCATTCCACACCAAACCGCTCTACCGGCGCGCGATGACTGCGCATAAACCGGGCGATCCGACTACGCTGAACCGGCTCTATGGCCGTGCCAAGGGCAAGCCTTTGCGTGTGGCGCAGCAGGGGCTGGTCGATACGCTATTGCCGCGCATCGCGGTGCCGGCGGAGGGCCCGGTCACTGCCGAGCGGCTTTTTGGAGATGCCCGCCCGCTCCACTTCGAGATCGGCTTCGGCGGCGGCGAGCATATGGCGTTTCGCGCCGATCTGCTGCCGGATCATGGCTTTATCGGCTGTGAGCCGTTTCTCAATGGCGTGGCGCAGGCGCTGACGCATGTCGATGGCGATAATGGTACGCATCCGCCCTTGGGTAATGTCCGTATTCATCACGGCGATGCGCTGGAGGCGTTGCGGCGGGTGCCGGATGGGGCGCTGAGCTTTGTTTATCTGCTCCATCCCGATCCCTGGCCGAAGGCGCGGCATGCCAAGCGGCGGATGATGAATGACGGGCCGCTGCGGCTGATCGCGGCCAAACTCCAGCCGGGCGGCGAGTTTCGGTTCGGCACCGATCATCCGGTCTATCTGCGCCATGCCTTGATGGTGATGCGCCGTCACGCCCGCGCCTTTACCTGGCTATGCGAGACGCCGCGCGATTTCCAGCGGCGCCCAGGCGGCTGGCCTGAAACCCGTTACGAAGCCAAGGCGCGCGCGCAAGGCCATGAAGTCTGGTATTTCAGGTATAAGCGTAATTAGCGCGTCATGCCCGATTGGTCATCCTGACGGAAGTCAGGATCCATTCAGCGCAGCGTCCATTGGTCAGTTGTTGCCATCGGTTCCACAACCAAGCGGCACGAAGAAGCGCCATTTGTCTCCCAAACTTGCCGACAATGCGGATATAACGGGCGTAGCGAGAATGGATGCTGACTTCCGTCAGCATGACGATCGATCTCGATCTAATGCGCCGGCATATCCACCGCCGGGGCGCCCACGCCCGGCTTTGCCGCGCGCATCAGTTGCAGCAGCGGCAGCATCGCCAGGGTGAGCCAACAGAGATAGCTGAAGGCGGTGTCATAGGAGACCATTTCGGCCTGGCGGTTCACTTCGGCGCTCAGCCCCGCCATGGCGTCGCCCGCCGCGGTGAGCATGCCCGGCATTCGCCAGTCGAAGATCACGTCGGTGGGCACCAGATGCGCCACCAGATGGGTGCGGATCGTGGCGCTTTCACTGATGTGAATGGCCGACATCGCGGCGATTCCCAAGCTGCCGCCAATGTTGCGCAGCGTGTTGGAAAAGACGGCGGCCTCGTTGCGATAGATCGCCGGCAGCGTGGCATAGCTGAGCACCGACATCGGATTGAACATCAGGCTCGAGCCAAAGCCCTGGAGAAAGCCTGACAAGCGGATCGGCCCATCGGTCATGGCCAGCGAAAAATGGCTCATCTGCCACAGCGAGGAGGCGGTGATCGCCAGCCCCACCGTCATCGTCAGGCGCGGGCCGAAGCGCAGCGCCAGGCCGGGGGCGACGACGAAGCCGAGCACCGCGCCGAAGCCGCGCGGCATCGTCGCCAGCCCGGCCTGGATCGCGGAATAGCCCATCAGGGTTTGCATGAAAGTGGGCATCAACGCGATGCTGGCGAACATCACCGCCGAGAGCACGATGCCGAAGACCATGCAGGCGGTGAAATTGCGGTCCCGAAAGATCGCGCGAGGCACGAAGGGATTGGTGCCGGTCACCGTCTGCACCAGAAACAGATATAGGCCAGTCGCGGCGATCACCGCTTCGATGCGAATTTCGATCGAATCGAACCAGTCGAGCGTGGGACCGCGATCGAACATCAATTGCGTCGCGGCGAGAAACATCACCAGCGAGACATAGCCGAGATGATCGAACCGGCGCTGGCGACCGCCGGCATCGGACGGCACGGCAAAATAGATGGTGATGAAGCTGAGGATGCCCAGGGGCAGGTTGATATAGAACGCCCAGCGCCACGACAGCGTTTCGGTCAGATAGCCGCCCAAGGTCGGGCCGATCACCGGTGCGGCGGTCACCACCGCGCTCCATACCGCCATCACCTGCGCGGTTTTTTCCTTGGGCCACATGTCGAGCAGCGCGGCTTGCGACAATGGCATCATCGAGGCGCCCGCCACCCCTTGCAGAATGCGGAAGAGGAGGATCTGCGGCAGGTTCAGGGCGACGCCGCAGAGCATCGAGGCCAGGATGAACCCGGCCAGCGACCCCATGAACAGCCGCTTGCGCCCGATCTTCTCTGCCAGCCAGCCGCAAAACGGCGTCATCACCGCAGTGGCGACCATATAGGAGGTCAGCACCCAGGTCATCTGGTCGGCCGAGGCTGCCAGGCTGCCCTGCATATGCGGCAGCGCGATATTGGCGATCGTCGTATCGAGCGTATTGGTCAGCGTCGCCAGCACCATTCCGAAGGTGGCGATCACGCGCTGCTGCTGAGACATGGCGATGGTCATGCTATTTTCCGGTCGCATCGTCTGATGCTAAAAGCCGGTGCCCGCTTTTTAGCACGATGCTCATGAATCCCAGGCCGGCTCGCCAGTGGGTGTATCGAACACCGTGCCTTTGGGATTGAAGCGCGTGCCGACGTCGGCGACGTCGCAAGGCACGGTGACGGTGGCGCGGCGATCGATGAAGCGGTCTTCATCGGCGTGGAACAATTCGTCGATGCCCGGCTCTTGCATGATGCGGTAGATTTCCTGGAGCGCTGCTTCGTTGGGCAATATCCATTCCGAGATCAAATCCCATTCCCATGGGCGCGGGCCATAGCCGCTATCGGGATCGCGAGAGTCGCCGCCCGTGAAAACAGTATCGATGTAATTGCGGCGATATTCGCTGAACAAATGGCCGCAGAATTTCAGTGCCATGGCAGCGTGCGACCGCTCGAAATGCGCCTTGAACTCTTCGTGCGTGACGTGATCCTTGCGCTTGATGAAATGCAGCACCTTGAACATGGCATCCTCTTTTTTGGTTTTGATGCCGACATCTGCGCTCAGCCTTGCGCCAAAAGCAACCGGTCGTTTCCCCACTGGCATCGCTCCGCCAGTGTTGTAGGAGGGGGTGGGGACGAAGGGAGAGAGTTGATGATCCTAGTCCTGCTTGCCGTCGCGGCCCAATCGGCCGCGCAACCTTTTGTGCAGTCCCCGCCGCCACCCACCCAATCCGCCATGGCCCAAGGTGACCGGCCGCATCGCGGACCGCGCCAGCAAGTGTTCGTGGCGCCATCGGGCGAACCGTTTCGCGCTGCCCCCGATGCGCCTTATCCGGTGGCGGACTGGTTCGCGCGCGCCAATACCGCGCATGATGGCAAGCTGACCGAGGCCGAGTTTACCGTCGATTTCGTCCGTTTCGTCGGCACGCTCGATCTCAATCATGACGGCGTCATCGATAGCGGCGAATTGCAGAATTATGAGACGGCGATCCTTCCCGAAATGCATCCGCCGGAGTTCGGCGGTCGTGGTGGACCGGGCGGTGCGGGGGGGCCAGGAGGTGAAGTCGGCCAGGGTGGTTGGAATGGCCACCATCATCACGGTGACGGTGAAGGCGGCGGTAACGGGGGCGCTGACCGACCCAAAGGCGCCGGTCGTTTCGGATTGCTGCCGCTGCCCGAGCCGATTGCAGCCATGGACACAGCCTCAGACGGGCGAATCACCCCGCAGGAGGTGCTGGCTGCGGCGCATTCCCGCTTTGCCCAGCTCGATACCGCGCATCGCGGCTATCTCCAGTTGAGCGATCTGCCGGAAACCTGGACCCAATCGCGCCGCCGGATGTTTCAACACCGCGAGCACGGCGGGGGGGATGATTCCGGCACGCGCGGCGGTTTCGGCGGCGGCGGAATGGGCGGTGCGGGGGGCGATGGTGCTGGCGGGGATCAAGGCAACTAGTTGTGCGTTTATAAGGCAATGCCCGGTCAGCGCTCATTCATGGGCAGCGGGGCAGAACTCATCCGTCCTGTCATGGGAGCGTCGCAAATTCATGCGGATATCGAAAGCACTCATCCAGCCGGGCTTCGTCGGGCCAGTTGAGCGTGGTGATCGACTATCCTTATTGCTTGAAGGAACATAGACTATGTCGAAAAGAGCCATAACAAAGGCGGTGCTGATCGCCGGCACATTCTCGTTAGCCCTCTCGCCAGTGGTGGCATCGGTCGCTGCGGCGCAGGATCAGGGCTATCCGCCACAGGGGAATTACCCGCAGCAAGGCGACCCGCAACAGGGCAACTATCCCCCGCAGGGCTATCAGGACAATGGCCCGCCGCCGGGAGATATGCCGCCGCCTCCGGGCTATGACGGCAGCCAGCCGCCGCCGCCGCCGCCGGGCTATCAAGGTGGCCCCGATCCTGCCCAGCAACAGCTCGACCAGCGCTATGCCTATGAAGCACAGCAATGGGCCAGCCAATATTGCGTGAAGTCACATGGCGATGCCGCAGCCGGCGCGGTGGTCGGTGGTCTTTTGGGTGCCATCGTTGGCGGCGGCCTGGGTGGTCGGCATGATCGTGGCGGCGGCTCGTTCGCGGGCGCGGTAGTCGGTGCCGGCGCGGGCGCGGCGATCGCCGGCAGCTCGAGCGGCGGCACCAGCCCTGGTTGCCCGCCGGGATATGTCGTGCGCGGTGGCGCACCGGCCTATGCCTATGGTCCTGCCGGCTATTATTATGGCGCTCCCGGCTGGTATCAACCGTGGATATTTGTCGGCGGCAACTGGATATTCCGCCCCTATCCGTATCATAGCTGGTATTGGCACCGTTATCACGGCGGCTGGGGTGGCCATGGCGGCTATCACCGCCATTATTGAGGCTTAATAGCTTACGCTAAAGGCGCGAGGGTCATTGCCCTCGCGCCTTTTTCTCATTCAGCTGGCGAGCCGCAGGTTCTGCTGCGCTTCGCCCTCCACTGCCTTCGGCTGATCCGGCCAGATGCCGCGTGTGTCATAGACCAGCTTGGTCGCGCGCTCGGCCAGCGGCACCACCCGGAAGATATCGTGGTCGACCAGCACGATCAGGATGTCGCACTCCTCCAGCGCGGTATCGACGTCGATCTGCGTCGCGCCGGTGCCTTCGAATTCACGCGGCAGGCCGTCGGCATAGGGTTCGACCACCTGGATGCGCTCGCCGAACCGCCGCGCCAGCGTCGCCGCGACAAGGCGTGCCGGGCTTTCGCGGAAATCGTCGATATTGGCTTTGAAGGCCAGGCCCAGGCAGGCGACGCGCGCATCGGGATGCGCGGCGATCAGCTTTTGTGCGGTGGCGATGACATGGTGGATCTTGCCATCGTTGACGCCGCGTGCGGTGCGGATTAACGGCGTCTGTTGCGGCGCGCCGTGGACGATGAACCACGGATCGACGGCGATGCAATGCCCGCCGACGCCGGGCCCAGGGGTGAGGATATTGACGCGCGGGTGACGGTTGGCGAGGCGGATCACTTCCCAGACGTCGAGGCCCATGTGGTCGGCGACCATCGACAGCTCATTGGCGAAGGCGATGTTGACGTCGCGATAGGCGTTTTCGACGAGCTTGGTCATTTCGGCCGAGCGGGCATCGGTGGTGACGCAAGTGCCGCGCACGAAGCGTTTGTAGAAAGCTAATGCCTTGCGCGCGCAACGCGGGGTGATGCCGCCGATCGACCGATCGTTATTGGTCAGCTCTTCGAGGATCTTGCCGGGCAGGACGCGCTCGGGGCAATAGGCGATCGAGATATCGGGCGTAGCATGGGTGTGGCCCGGGCATTTGAGGTCCGGGCGGGCCTCATGGATCAGATCACGCAGCTGCTCGGTGGTGCCGACCGGCGAGGTCGATTCGAGAATGACGATATCGCCTGGCTTCAGCACCGGGGCGACGGCGGCGCCGGCGGCGAGGACGTAGGAAATGTCGGGGGCATGTTGCTTGTCGAAGGGGGTCGGCACCGCGATCACGAAGACATCGGCGGGGGCGACTTGCGTAGCGGCGGAGAGCAGCCCGCGCGCGACCACGCCCTGGACCAACCCGTCGAGATCGACTTCCTCGATATGGATTTCGCCGCGGTTGATGGTGTCCACGACCGCTTGCGAAATGTCCACGCCCAGCACCTTGCAGCCCGCCCGCGCGATGATCGCCGCCGTGGGTAGGCCGATATAGCCCAGCCCGACTACGCAGACGTCAGGCTTGTTTTCCGATTTCATGTCCCAGCAGCTCCACGATACGGCGCGACGTCTGCCCATCCCCAAAGGGATTATGCGCTTGCGCCATGGCTTCGTAAGCGGCCTTATCATCGAGAAGATTGAAGATTTCGGAAACGATGCGCGCAGTATCGGTGCCGACCAGCCTGGCGGTGCCGGCCTCCACGCCTTCGGGCCGCTCGGTGGTTTCGCGCATCACCAGCACCGGCTTGCCCAGCGCCGGGGCTTCTTCCTGAACGCCGCCGCTATCGGTCAACATGATCTCGGCAATGGCGAGCAGCCGGGCGAAATGGGGATAGTCGAGCGGCTCGATCATCGTGACATTGGCGAGCCCCGCCAGCGCGCCATCCATCACCCGGCGAACATTGGGATTGGGGTGGACCGGGAAGATGATGGCAACGTCGGGGCGGGCGGCGATCTGACGGACCGCCTCGGCAATCGCCTCCAGCCCGCCGCCGAAATTCTCACGGCGATGGCTGGTGACGCCGATAATCCGCTTCCCGGCAAAGCGCGCTTCCAGTTCGGCGAGGCCATTCGCCAGCATGGGTTCGGCGGCGATCCGCGCGGTGACCCAATGCAGCGCGTCGATCACGCTGTTGCCGGTGACGTGGACGCGGGTCGGATCGACATTCTCACGCAGCAGTGCGGCGGCGGCGGTTTCGGTGGGGGCGAAATGAAGCGCGGCGATGGTGCCGATGATCTTGCGGTTCACCTCCTCGGGCCAGGGATGGTGGATATTGCCGCTCCGCAGCCCGGCCTCGACGTGATCGACCGGGATTTTCCGATAATAAGCAGCGAGCGCACCGGCCATGGCGGTGGCGGTATCGCCCTGGACGATCACTCGATCGGGCCGCTCGGCATCCATGACCTTGCCGAGTTCGGTGAGTAGCGCGGCGGTGAGCGCATCGAGGCTCTGGTCGGGGCGCATCAGATCGAGGTCGTGATCGGGGGTGATGCCGGCGATCTCCAGCACCTGATCGAGCATGCCGCGATGCTGGGCCGAGACGCAGACGCGCACGACGAAGCGCGGATCGGCTTTGAGCGCCGCGATCACCGGGAACAGCTTGATCGCCTCGGGCCGTGTGCCGAAAACGATGAGAAGTTTGGCGGGTTTGGATGATCCAGTCATGGCACTGGGCATTACCAGCGGGGTGTTAACTGTGAAATAACGCGCGCCGCGTAAGGCTGGTTCGACACTAGCGCGAGGTGGCCAGTTTGACGTCCATGTTTCCCAAAGTAACGGCTCGGCGCGCGGTTGTAGTGCCCGAAGCCGCTGCACCGCGCCCGATCCCCGCCCTCAGCTCGGAAAGCCGCGTGGTCGTGGTCGGGCTGGGCTATGTCGGGCTGCCGCTGGCGGTGGCGCTGGCGGGCCAATTCCAGGCACTGGGGCTGGATATCGACGCGCGCCGGATTGCCGAACTGGAGGCAGGCCACGATCGCACCGGTGAAATCACCGCCGACCGGCTCGCTGCCAGCACGCTCGCCTTGACCGCCGATGTCGCCGCCTGCCCGCCCGCCGATTTCTACATCGTCACCGTGCCCACGCCAATCGATGGCGCCAATCGCCCAGATTTGCGGCTGGTCGAGGCGGCCAGCCGAACGATCGCCGCGTTGTTGCCCGCCGCCGTGGCGGAGGGCCGGGTGCCGGTGGTGGTCTATGAAAGCACCGTCTATCCCGGCGTTACCGAGGATATCTGCGCGCCGTTGCTCGAAGCCGGCTCGGCGCTGCTGTGCGGGCGCGATTTCTACCTCGGCTACAGCCCCGAACGCATCAATCCCGGCGACCGCGAACACACCATCGACAAGATCACCAAGGTGGTCTCGGGCCAGACCCCGGAAGCGCTCGACCGCATCGCCGATCTCTATGGCGCGATCACCAGCGGCGGGGTGTTCCGCGCCGCCTCGATCAAGGCTGCCGAAGCCGCCAAGGTCATCGAAAACGCCCAGCGCGACATCAACATTGCCTTCATGAACGAGATCGCGCAGATATTCGCCGCGCTCGACTTGTCGATCTGGGATGTGTTGGCTGCAGCGCGCACTAAGTGGAATTTCCTGCCCTTCGCGCCGGGCCTCGTCGGCGGCCACTGCATCGGCGTCGATCCCTACTATCTCGCGCATCGTGCCGAACAGTTGGGATTGCATCCGCGGGTGATCCTGGCGGGGCGCGGCATCAACGACAATATGGCGCATTGGACCGCGACTCAACTTCACGCGGCGCGGCGCAGCAAGCCGGGCAGCGTGCTGGTGCTCGGGCTCACTTTCAAGGAAAACGTCCCCGACTTGCGCAACAGCAAGGTCGCCGATCTGGTCAGCTCGCTCGGCCGGCTGGGCCATGCAGTGACGGTGCACGATCCCCACGCCGACGCGGCTGAGGCGATGCATGAATATGGCATCCCGCTGGTCGCCGATGCGCTGAAAAAGCGCTACGATATGGTGCTGCTGGCGGTGCCGCATCGCGAATATCTGGCGATGGGCGCGGATGCATTGCGCGCGTTGCTGCGCAAGGGCGGGACGCTGGCGGACCTCAAGGGTGAGTGGGGCCGCGCGGCGGATTGGTCCCTGTGATGGTCAAACCGGCCTGCGGTTCATCAGAAATTGAATGCGATGCCGGGGGAAGTCGATCGTCACCTTGGCGAACAGTCGCAGCGTCTGCATGCCGAGCAGCAGCGCCGGGCGCCGCACCAGATTGAATTGCCGGAAGGTGGCGACATCGGCGAAGGCTACCGGCAAATTATCCACCGACACGCCGCCGATCCGCATCCTGCCAGTCACCGCGTAATTCGCCGGCAAGATGCGCCCGGTCACGCTGAGCAGCGTCGCCGGGCTGGGCGGCGGTCGGTTACGGTCGCTGAACAGCGCCTTGGCCAGCGCCGGGTTGCCGATGCTTTCTTCGGAGCCGGTATCGAGGATCACGGCTACCGGATTGCCGTCGATGTCGGCATCGGTGACGACCAACTCGCCATAGCGCGATTTACCGATGACGACGATCGCGCCGGGGTCGGCAGCGATGGCTTTGTGGGCCGGCTTGCCTGCCGATGAAGCAATGGTCAGCATGGCATTGTGCCGAAAGTCGATGGATATCCGGCGATCATGCAGAATATCGAGCCCCAGCAGACCGTCGCCGCCCAGATTTGCGCGCAGCAGCGACGGTGCTCGAATGTCGCGCAAGGCAAAATCGGCAAAGCCGAGTTCGGGGATATCGACCGAGGACACGGTGTCGATGCCGCCGATGCTCAGCACTTGCAGTGGGGCATCCCGGGGCAGATTGAGCTGCGCAGCGACGTCGCTGGCGATGACCGTGCGGGTCGAGGCGGTGTCGATCAGAAAGTGCCATGGCAGGCCGCCGATGGTCACCCGCACGCTCAGCCGCTGGCTCTGATCCAATGCTACGGGAACTGGCTGGTCCGGTGCCGACGACGGGATCGGTTGCGCCTGCACAGCGGCAGCGAGGCAGGCACTGCACAAAGCGGCCATGCGCTTCATCGTTACTCCGGCCTCCTTTCCCCAGCGTGGCATCCGCTGATGGGAATGGGTAGGATCAGCCGATGCTCAAGTCGACAAGAATGACGCTCGCGTTGCGGCTTCGGTCAGGTCCGTAAGCGCCAGCCGGTCTTAAACACCCAGGTGATGATCGCGACGCATAGCGCCATGAACAGCACGATCATTCCCAGGCTGAAGCCGACGCCGACATCGGCCTGGCCGTAAAACGCCCAGCGAAAGCCGCTCACCAGATAGACGATCGGGTTGAACAGGGTGACCGTCTGCCACGCCGGTGGCAGCATCGACACCGAATAGAAAGTGCCGCCCAGAAACGTCAGCGGGGTGATGATCATCACCGGCACCACTTGCAGCTTCTCGAAGCCGTCGGCCCAGAGCCCGAGGATGAAGCCGAACAGGCTGAAGGTGATCGAGGTGAGGATCAGGAAACCCGCCGCCCAGACCGGATGGACGATGCCATAGGGCACGAACAAGCGCGCGGTGCAGGCGATGATCAGCCCCAGCACCACCGATTTGGTCGCCGCCGCGCCGACATAGCCGGTCAGCGCTTCGACCGCCGAGATCGGCGCCGACAGCAATTCATAGACCGTGCCGGTGAAGCGCGGCAGGTAAATGCCGAAGGAGGCGTTGGCGGTGCTTTCGGTCAGCAGCGCCAGCATGATCAGGCCGGGGACGATGAAGGCGCCGTAGCTGACCCCGCCGATCGTATGCATGCGCGAGCCGATCGCCGAGCCGAAGACGATGAAATAGAGCGAGGTCGATATCACCGGTGAGGCCAGGCTCTGGAACAAGGTGCGCAAGGTCCGCCCCAGCTCGAAAGTGTAGATGGCGCGAATGGCATGGATGTTCATGGCCGCTTCTTCTCCACCAGATCGACGAAAATATCTTCCAGCGTGGACCGCGTCGTATCGACCGAGACGAAATCGATGCCTGCCATGGTCAGCCGCTTGACCAGTTCAGCGGCGGCCCGCGCACCATCTTCAGCGCCGGCGACGGTGAGCACCAGCGTGTCCCCGTCATCGCTCAGCGCGAGATTTTCGTCGGTGAGCGATGACGGGATGCTGGCCAGCGGGGCGGTCAGCCCCACCGTTACCTTGGTGCGGCCGAGCTTCGCCATCAGCGCATGCTTTTCCTCGATCAGGATAATCTCGCCACCATCGATCACGCCGATGCGATCGGCCATTTCCTCGGCCTCCTCGATGTAATGGGTGGTCAGGATGATGGTCACGCCCTGCTGGCGCAATTTGCGCACCATCTCCCACATATCGCGGCGCAGCTCGACATCGACGCCGGCGGTCGGCTCGTCGAGAAACAGGATGGTCGGCTCGTGCGACAGCGCCTTGGCGATCAGCACGCGCCGCTTCATCCCACCCGAGAGCGCGCCGATCTTGCTATCCCGCTTGTCCCACAACGACAAGTCGCGCAGCACCCGCTCGACATGGGCATGATCGCGCGGCTTGCCGAACAAGCCGCGGCTGTAATTGACCGAATGCCACACCGTCTCGAACATGTCGGTGGACAATTCCTGCGGCACCAGCCCGATCTTCGCCCGCGCGGCACGGTAATCGCGGGCAATGTCGTGGCCATCGGCGATCACCGTGCCACCAGTGGGGCGGACCAAACCGCAAACGATGCCGATCAGCGTGGTTTTGCCCGCGCCGTTAGGGCCAAGCAGCGCGAAGATTTCGCCGCGTCTGATCTCAAGATCGACCGATTTGAGCGCGCGGTGGCCACCCTTGTAGGTCTTGTCGAGACCAGTGATGGCGACGATTGCATCGGAGGAAGTCATGCCTTCAGATGGTAGCTTTGTTGCGCTTTCGCTAGTGGTAAAACCAGGGAATATCGATCGCGGAACATATCCTCTCCCGTCCTTCCTGAGCTTGTCGAAGGACTGCCTTTATTCTGGCTTAGGATGGTAAAAGAAGAGCAATCCTTCGACAAGCTCAGGAAGGACGGACGATGGCTCACCGTGGAATCGCCTTCAACTTCGGAATGGCATCCTTGAGCAGTTCCAGGCTCTTCCACCCCTCTTCAGGTGGGAAGCCGCCGACCAGCGGCTGGAAGACGAAGGTGCCGTGATCTTCCACCTTGTCGGCGTTGGCGATCAACTCGTCCGGCGTCCACACCGCGAACATGCCCGACGCCCGCAGCGCTTCCAGCGTGTTCAGCCCCTTGAAGGGCGAATTGCTGTTCGGCTCCTGCGCCGCCCATTTGGCATATTCGGAAACGACATGGAACGCATGTGGTTCGAGCACGGCCCAGGTCCGATCCGGGTCTTGCGACAGCATGATGATCCCTGGCAAACGATGGCACGGGCGATGGTACGTGCCCGGCTCACGCCCGAGTTTGCGGCATTCTTCTTCGTAGATCGGAATCAAATTCGCGCTCATCGGCCCAAAGCCGACGCCGAAGCGCGCGGCGCGTTTCGCCGAAGCCGCGACCCCGCCGCCGACCAGGATGATGTCCTCGGGCTTTTGCACCGGCAAGGGCCGCACGAAGATCGGCCGGCCATTCACAGCGAAGCGCTCGCCGTGCAGCGCGCGCAGGATAGTGTCGATTTTCTCGTCGAGCAGCTTGGCGCGATCGCTGAGCGACACGCGGAATATGTCGAACTCGCTGCGGACATAGCCGGCACCGAAGATGACATTGAGCCGGCCATTGGACATCAGATCGACGATGGCGATCTGCTCGGCGATCTGGACCGGATCGTGCAGCGGCAGGATCACCGCGCCCAGCATGAAGCGCAGCCGCTTGGTCACCGCCGCCATCCCGGCCGCCAGGGTGAAGGGCTGCGGCAGATAGCCGTCGTCCGAGCCGTGATGTTCCATCAGATTGATGCGGTCGACGCCGATGGTGTCGGCATAAGCGGCCATTTCCAGCGCCGCGCCATAGAGCTTCTGCGTCGGCGTCCCGAACTCCGGCGCGCGCATGTCGAAGGAAACGGTGGTCTGGATCGGGGTCATCGGGCCTCTCCTGCGGCGCTGTGTCGGCCGCTTGCTCGAGGCTCTAACCGGTGATGGCGATAAAGCAAACGGCCGGCGTTTCCGCCGACCGTAGACTTTACCCCGAGATCGGGATCAATCGCTGCTGCGATCAGCGCGAACCGAGGGCAATGTGCAGGTTCACGCCGAATTCGCGCGGGTCGGTGATGGTTGCCACGGCATACCGGCTCACGAAGGTGGATGACGAATTCATGCCGTTCGAGGTGTTGACGACGGTCTCGCTCAGCGAAGCTGGCTGGCCATTCAAGGTCATGAGCTTGGTTACATTGCCGACGTTCTTGACAAAGAACATCAGCGACCAACCATTCTTGACATCGCGAATACCGACATAGGTGTTGATCGTGGCATAGGCACTGACATTGTCATAGGGGTTGAGCGGGTCGTTCTGCGAGGCTCCGCGCCAGGCCACGACCCCCCGCAGGAAGCCTTCGAGATCGTGACGCACGCGGACGTCATATTCACCCGTGACCGTACCGCTCCAGTTGGGCTGGAAATTGGCCGCCAGACCCGCACCGGAGCACGAACCGAGATGCTCGCCGGCCGGAAGCGCCGCTTGCAACTGGGTCAGTGTCGGAATCTGGCTATAAGGTAAGAGATCGCAAGGGATCTGGGTATTGCCGATACGGCTCTTCGACCAGTTGATCGTGTTTTCGAGACTGAAGCTCCGGTTCGGATGATAGTCGATTTCGGCTTCGACCCCATTCACCGTCACCGGTACGCCACTGATGAAGTTGAAATTGGCTACGGTTGGCGTGGTTGGCGAGGAGTAATCAATGAAATAAGTACCAGTCCCGGCGAGCCGGAAAGGATAATTTTTGTAGCTTTGGTGATAGTAGCTGACGTCGACCAATACCTTTTTATCGAGCAGGGCTGACTTGAGGCCAACTTCATAGTTCGTCGAGGTTTCGGGATTGGTATGGGTGAACAATTGCTCGTTGGGCGAGAATGGCGCTTGCGAAAAATCGCCGATAGCGTGGCCACCGGGACGCCAGGAAGTGCCGGTGGAGGCATAAACCATGACGGTATCGCTGAACCGATGCCGCGCGGTCACATTATAGATCGTCGGGTGGCCGTTGTTCGGCGTGGCGGGCGAATCCAGAGCGCCGTTGACAAAGAGGTTCTGGCCATGATCGGTGAAGTCGATGTGGCGCACGCCGGCTGAGATTTCGTTGTGGCCGGGCAGATGAGCGGTCAGATTGCCGTAGAAAGACTGTTCCTTGGTGTGTGACAGTGGCAAGCTGACCGCCGCATTCGTTACAAATGGATTGCTACCTCCAGGGGCGAATGCTGCCGGCAGAGGAACGGTGGCGGCTCCGATGCCAGGGATAACAGTATTCGTCGTAAGCCCGACCACCGCGCCCTCGGTTAAATTGGTCACGTTAGACGAAGTTTCACGAAAGAAGCCGATCACGTAATCAAATATTCCCGCGACCCGCTCGGAGTTCTGCAGACGTACTTCATGCGTGCTCACCGTGCTGTTGGTGAGGGTGTGCTGCTGGTTAGTCAGGCTGGAGAAATAGCCCCCGAAGTCCTGCGGTGACAATACGTTGTAATTGAACGATTCATGCGAACCGACATAGATCAGGCTTTGGCCGGCGAAGTTGGCCTGAAGGTGCCAGTCATAGCGGTGGAAACTTTGCTGACTGTTGCGCGGCGCCGTCTCGACCGAGAGGCGTTGATCTGCGCTGATGGTGCCGTAGTTGGGCGCGGTCGCCGATCCCGGTGTCGAAAATGCCGACCCGGTCCCAAATCCGGGTGTGGGGTTCGAAAGGCCGGAACCTACCGTGGGATCGACGAGGCCGAAGCTTTCCACTCCGTCATAGCCGATGCTTTGATGCTGCAACGTGGTGAAGGAAAAGCCGGATTTCAGCCAGTCGGTGGGCTCGAACCGGACCGAGGCCCGTAATGAGCGCGTGTCGTTGCTGGGTGGGGTGGCGTTGTTGACGCTGAATACGTCGTTACCGCGATTGAAATCGTAAATACCAGCGACCCGCACCGCCAGCATATCCTTGATGATCGGCACCCCGATCCCGAACTGGACGTTCTGAGCGTCATGTGAACCCAGCGTTCCGTCGACAAATGCACCCGGCTCTTCGAGATCGGGCTGGTGCGTGGCGATGGCGATGGCGCCGGATGGCGCTGAACGACCGCGCAGCGTCCCCTGCGGGCCGCGCTCGACGTTAATCGAATCCACATCGTAGAGCGCCTGAAACACCGAGTCTGAGCTGATCGGAGCGTCGTTCAGGTAATATTGGATGGTGCCATTGTCAGCGCTGACGTTTACGTCATGGTTGACGCCGCGGATCGAAGAACTCGAGCCGATGCCATTGGCATTGGGGACTAGTGAAAGCCCCGGAACCACCGTAGTGATATCCTTGAACTCCCGGATATTGTCCTTCTCCAGCGTGGCATTGGTCACTGCATTCACCACCACGGGCACGTCCTGCAGCCGTTCGTCGCGGCGCCGCGCCTGAACGATAATCGTACTGTCGGCGGTTGCCCCGCTATCGGTGCTGGCCGCCGGCGCCGCATTCTGAGCGAAAACCGGCATGGTAAAACAGGTCAGCGCGACGCCGGCCAGAGCACGATAGATTTTCATGGCAATCCTCCCCCGATTGTTTCAGGGCCAATCTCTTGGTTGGCCTCGACACCGAGGGATAGCGAGGTATTTGCTTGATAAGAAGCCCGTTTAAACTTGTTTGTCCAGAATTTGAACAAGTTTGTCTTGGGGGTGTTGCCCTTGGGCAACAAGGGTCTGCCGCGTGGCAGGCCCGCTCCGCAGGATGGCGGACGCGAGCCTGACGCTGGGCGATTACCAGCCGTGATGGTTCATCCAGCGGATCTGCTGGCTGATCTGGTCAAGCCGTCCCTGGACCTGGGCGCGCTGATCGGGGGTGAGGCGGCCCTGGTCCTGCCAATGCTTGCGCTGAATCCACTGGCGCAGATTGTTCAGCTCGCCATTGACTCGCCCGGCTTCGCGCCGGTCGAGGCTGCCATCGGCGACGCCGTGGTTGACCCGATCCTGCAGGAATTGAATGCGGTCACGCGGGCTATCCGGGGCGCCGCGCCAGAACGCGTTGCCGTCCCAGCCGTGGTTGCCATGCCAACCGGGACCGCCATTCGGGCCCGGGGGCGGGCCACCGTTCCAACCGGGTTGTCCGCCGTCCCAACCGGGCTGGGGCGGCATTTGCGCGGCCGCGGCAGTCGCCAGCAGCAGGGCCGTCGCGGCAAATAGAACTTTCTTCATGATCTTCTCCTCAGCGTGAACTTCAGCTGCGGCCATAATCTTGCATTGATCTTGATCCAGCCAACGAGAATGCTCTTTATAGCCACTGCCGATCACTATTATGCGGCCGCTGAACCACCCAGTAATGACGTTTGCAGGAGTGGTTCATCGGACCGTGGCCATTATAACAATAGGATTACCTGATTGTTCCGGCGTAGCCGTGCCAATAGCTGACTAGTAGGTGCCGATAACGCGCTCGATTAAGTCGATGTCGGCGTCGGTGCAGGCCAACAAATCAAAATAATGGATAGTCCGGGTTGCGAGCCCCTGGTTTTGTTTCCAGACATAGTCCAGCAATTGCAGGATCTGCCCCGCATCGTCGGTACGCAGCACCACTGAGCCGAAATTGTCGAAGGCGGTCCAGTGGCGATAGCCTTGCCGTGCCAGCCGCCCGATCGTTTCAGTGAAGTCGGTCAATTGCCAATCGAAATCGCATTGCGCTTCGAAGAACAGGATCGGGCTCTGGGTCGTCAATAGTCCGGTAGCCGAATCGAGCACGTCATAATCGAAACCATCGACATCGCTTTTGAGCAGTTTTACCGAAATGGGCGGCAAGGCTGCGAGGATGCTGTCGAGGGTAGCCGAAGTGTGGCCATCAAGCTCTCCTCCCGTCGATACCGCATGCCGCGTGCCTCCTTCCCCCGCCAGCGCGACATGGCCCACGTTCATGCCGACGAGCGACTGCACGGTCTCGATCGAAAGCGGCCCGAGACTGGCCTTCATCCGGGCGATATTGTCCTGCAGGTAAGCGAAGAAGCCAGTATCGGGCTCGATGCAGACATAGCGCGCGCGGGGATTGCGTTCGACCATACCGGCCAGCGTATCGCCGCAATTGGCGCCGACATCGACGATTCCGGCGTCGGGCGCGAGCGCCGCAACCAGATGCGGCAGAAAGCGATCATAGCGCGGGTGCTGTCGCTGATAGCTCGGCAGCAGATGCTCGGCGGGCAGCTGAATCGTGAAGTCGGTGTAGCGATGCCGGATCGGGATGTTGAGCGCCTGTTTCAGCTGACGCCCATGTCGGGCAAAACGAGCGCCGATGCGGGCGGCAAAACTGGCTGTCATCGGCGTGGCTCCCGCAGTCCGCGCGGCCAGTGCCGGGCATGGGCGCGTTATCTATCCGGCAAAAGCGGATTTGAGAATGCCGATGGTGTGAGGCGATATCGATAGACAGCGCCTATCACTCAGCGCGCTCATTTTCGATTTCCGCTTATCGTCAGCGCGCGCTATCGCTGCCGCGAAACAGGGAGAAGGCCGGAAATGCCGGAAATTAGCGCATGCGGACGCCCGATGGTGCGGGTGTGGCCGCAGGGAATAGCGGCATGAGCGCGCCGGTGCTCGCCACCACGCTCGATGCTGAATCGCCCGAGGCGCAATCTCGTTCGACGCATAACCGGGCCTTGGCGCAGGATTTGCGTAACCGGGTGGCGCAAGCGGCGCTAGGCGGCGATGCGCGGGCACGCGACCGGCATACTGCGCGCGGCAAATTGCTGCCCCGCGAGCGCGTCGAGCGATTGCTCGATCCTGGCTCGCCCTTTCTCGAAATCGGCCAACTCGCCGCCAATGGCTTGTATGGCGAGGATATTCCCGGCGCCGGATTGATCACCGGGGTCGGTCGCGTTTCGGGGCGGCAGGTGATGATCGTCTGCAACGACGCCACCGTCAAAGGCGGCACGTATTACCCGATGACGGTGAAGAAGCATCTGCGCGCGCAGGAGATCGCCGAGGCCAATTTTCTGCCTTGCGTCTATCTGGTCGATTCGGGCGGCGCCAATCTACCGCATCAGGCCGAGGTCTTTCCCGACCGCGATCACTTCGGGCGGATATTCTTCAACCAGGCGAATATGAGCGCCAAGGGCATCGCCCAGATCGCCTGCGTCATGGGCAGCTGCACCGCTGGCGGCGCTTATGTGCCGGCGATGTCCGACGAGACGGTGATCGTGAAGAACCAGGGCACGATTTTCCTCGCCGGGCCGCCACTGGTGCAGGCGGCGACGGGCGAAGTGATCAGTGCCGAGGATCTGGGCGGCGGCGAGTTGCATACGCGCAAGTCGGGTGTGGCCGATCACCTCGCCGATAATGACGAACATGCGCTGACCATCGTGCGCGATATCGTCAGCCATCTCGGGCCGGTGCATCCGCATGGTTTGCCGCTGGAGACGCCGCGCGCCCCGAAATACCCAGCGGAAGATCTGTATAGCGTCGTCCCGGACGATGTCCGCGCGCCTTATGATGTCCATGAAGTGATCGCGCGGCTGGTCGATGCCAGCGAATTCCATGAGTTCAAGGCATTGTATGGCAGCACGCTGGTCTGCGGTTTTGCGCATATCTGGGGGATGCCGGTGGCGATCCTCGCCAATAACGGCGTGCTGTTCAGCGAAAGCGCGCAAAAGGGTGCGCATTTCATCGAACTGGCCTGCCAGCGGAAAATCCCGTTGCTGTTCCTCCAGAATATCAGCGGTTTCATGGTCGGCGGCAAATACGAGGCCGAGGGCATCGCCAAACACGGCGCCAAGCTGGTGACGGCAGTGGCGACGGCAACGGTGCCCAAACTGACCGTGCTGATCGGCGGCAGTTTCGGTGCGGGCAATTACGGCATGTGCGGCAGAGCCTATGCGCCGCGCTTCCTGTTTACCTGGCCCAATGCCCGGATTTCGGTGATGGGCGGCGAGCAGGCGGCCAGCGTGCTCGCTACCGTTCACCGCGATGCCGCGAAATGGACACCGGAAGAGGCGGAAGCTTTCAAGGCGCCGGTGCGGCAGAAATACGAGGACGAAGGTAATCCCTATTACGCCACCGCGCGGCTATGGGACGATGGCGTGATTGATCCTGCGCAGACGCGCGATGTGCTGGGGTTGGCGTTGGCGGCGGCGCTGGAGGCACCGATCCCGGATCGCCCGGCCTTTGGCGTGTTCCGGATGTGAGCAGGCGCTCTACCTCATTCCTCCCCCAATGGGGGAGGGGGACCATGCAAAGCATGGTGGAGGGGCACGCACCGCTCGGCGCTACCTCGCGCCATCCGCTCCCCACAAACCTCGACAATCCGCGCAACCGCCATGGGCAAATCGTCCAGCACTATCTTGGCCGGGACCCGCAGCGTTGCAACACCTTGCGATCGCAGGAAATGGCCTCTCGCGGCATCTGCCTCCTGAGCACGCGCATTGTCGTGCACCCAGCCGTCAACCTCGATCGCCAGCCGCGCCGACGCACAATAAAAGTCGAGAATATAGCTGCCCGCCGTATGCTGGCGGCGAAATTTCAAACCTGCGGGCCGTTGGCGCAATTCGCGCCAGAGCATACCCTCCGGCAAGGTCATTTCGCTGCGAAGTTGGCGCGCGCGTTTTACGGTGTTGGTGGGTCCGGTGATCACAGCCTGTGCCCCTCCACCACCTTCGGTGGTCCCCCTCCCCGATTCGGGGAGGAATAGGAAAGTCTTATGATTAAATCCCTGCTCATTGCCAATCGCGGCGAAATCGCTTGCCGGATCATCCGTACCGCGCGGCGCTTGGGTATCCGCACCATTGCTGTTTACTCGGACGCCGATACCCAGGCATTGCACGTCCGCCAGGCTCACGAGGCGGTGCATATCGGACCGTCGCCAGCGCGCGAAAGCTATCTCGTCGGTGAGCGGATCATTGCTGCCGCTCAGCAGAGCGGCGCCGAAGCGATCCACCCGGGCTATGGCTTTCTCTCGGAGAACGCCGAATTCGCGCAATCCGTGCTCGATGCCGGGCTAGTCTGGGTCGGGCCGCGCCCCGCTTCGATCACGGCGATGGGGCTCAAGGATGCCGCCAAGAAGCTGATGGCGGCGGCGGGGGTGCCGGTGACGCCGGGCTATATGGGCGAAAATCAGGAGCCTTCGTTTCTGGCCGAGGAAGCCGGCAAGATCGGCTATCCGGTGTTGATCAAGGCGGTCGCCGGCGGCGGCGGCAAGGGGATGCGGCTGGTCGAAAATGCGGTGGATTTCATCGACGCGCTCGCCTCCTGTCAGCGCGAGGCTTCGGCCAGTTTCGGCAATGCCCATGTCCTGATCGAGAAATATATCCAGCGCCCGCGCCATATCGAGGTGCAGGTGTTCGGGGATAGCCATGGCAATATCGTCCACCTGTTCGAGCGTGATTGCTCGCTGCAACGCCGCCACCAGAAGGTGATCGAGGAGGCCCCCGCCCCCGGCATGAACGACGACACGCGCGCCTCGCTCTGCGCAGCGGCGGTGCAGGCGGCGAAGGCGGTGGATTACGTCGGTGCGGGCACGATCGAGTTCATTGCCGATGGCTCGGAAGGGCTGCGGGCCGATCGCATCTGGTTTATGGAAATGAACACCCGGTTGCAGGTCGAACATCCGGTGACCGAGGAAATCACCGGCGTCGATCTGGTCGAGTGGCAGTTGCGTGTGGCGAGCGGCGAGGCGCTGCCCAAGCGACAGGAGGAACTGGCGATCAATGGGCACGCCATGGAGGCACGGCTCTATGCTGAAGACCCGGCGAAGGGATTTCTGCCCAGCATCGGGACGCTGGAGCTGCTGCAAATTGGCGGCGGTGAAGGCGGTCGCATCGATACCGGCGTTTGTCAGGGCGGCGAGGTTTCGCCGTTTTACGACCCGATGATCGCCAAGGTGATTGCGCATGGCGCCAGCCGCGAGCAGGCACGCGAGCAGTTGGCGGCGATGTTGGCGGGCAGTGCGGTCTGGCCGGTCAAGACGAATGCCTCGTTTCTGGTCAAAGCGCTGGCGCATCCCGCCTTTGTCGCGGGCGATGTCGATACCGGGCTGATCGGGCGCGATGGCGAGGCTATGGCCGAGCCGCCCGTCCCCTCGGCGGTGACGCTGACCAAAGCGGCGCAGAAATTGTCCTGGCATGTCGATCAGCCGGGATTCAGGCTGAATGCCGCGCGGGTGCGGGCCGCGCCATTCCTGCTCGACGGCGATGATGTCGAGATTGAATTGACCGGGCAGGGCAGCCTCAATCCTGAAGCGGCGGTATTCGTCACTGAGGCCGGACAAGCGTGGCAATTGACTCGATGGCGTCACCATGCCGCACACGGCGGCGCCATCGGCGATGGCGCGATCCTCTCCCCCATGCCCGGTCGGATCATCGCCGTCGAAGTCGAGCAAGGCCAAACCGTCACAAAAGGCCAGAAACTGCTCACGCTCGAGGCCATGAAAATGGAACACACCCTCACCGCCCCCTTCGACGGCATGGTCGCCGAATTGTCAGCCGCAGTCGGCGCGCAAGTCCAGGTGGAAGCCTTGCTGGCGCGCATCGTCGCACCCGACGAAACGGAGACGAAATAATGCCGGGTCGCTACTTCGACGAATGGCAGCCGGGTACGCGCATCACCCATCAGCCCAGCCGCACCGTCACTGAGACCGACAATCTGCTGTTCTCGGCGATGACGCATAATATGCAGCCGCTGCACCTCGATGTCGAGAGCGCCAAGGCTTCCGAATTTGGGCAAATCCTGGTCAACAGCTGCTTCACCTTCAGCCTCGCCGTCGGCTTGTCGATCGCGGATACCACCGTCGGCACGCTGATCGCCAACCTCGGCTTCGACAAGGTGATCACGCCCAAGCCGACCTTCATCGGCGACACGCTGACTTGCCACAGTGAAGTCGTCGAGAAACGCGAATCGAAATCGAGGCCTGGCGCGGGGATCGTGGTGTTCAAGCATGAATTGACCAATCAGCGCGGTGAAGTGGTGCTGTCGTGTCTGCGCAGCGTGTTGATGAAGGGCAAGCCGTAAGGTGCGAGAGCGCTCTTCGCAGCGTCTCGCCGCGAAGCGGCTAAATAGCCTGCGGCTCTGCGACGTTACGAGTCACTGAAAAGGCACGCAACGCTGACAGGACCGGGGTCTGGGGCCGCTGGCCCCAGGTCTATCCTCCTTTTTCCTCGCCCACCCGCTGAACACCTGTTCATCGCCGTTGCGGAACGCTAAGCGCATTTTTCGATTGCGCGGGTGGCGGTGGCGAACAAGACTGGACGGAAATACCGTGTCGGCGAGGAGAGGATAAGGATGACCTATCAATCGGGGCGCTATCAGGCGGCCGTTCCTGCTGCCGTGGCTCCGGGCTGGACGCTGGCGCGGGTGACGCCGCCGAGCCGGCTGGCGGGCGCCAATGGCCTGCGCACCGGCAAGGATGGGCGGATTTACGTCGCGCAGGTGGCGGGCAGCCAGGTCAGCGCGATCGATCCCGACACTGGCGTGGTCGAGGCCTTCAGCCCGTTGGGCGGGGCGATCACGGGGCCGGACGATCTGGTGTTCGATGACGATGGCAATCTTTACGTCACCGAGATCACCGAGAATCAGGTGCGGGTCTTGCGTCCCAATGGCACCAGCGATGTCATCGCCGAGCTTTCGGTCGCCAATCCGATCACTTATCATCAAGGGCGTCTGATCGCCGGGGAACTGGTGATGGGCGGGCGGATCGTCGAGATCGATCGCAATGGCGGCGCGCCACGGGTAATCCTGGGCGATATCCCGATGGTCAATGCCTTCGATGTCGGGCCCGACGGCAAGCTCTATTTCCCGGCGCAGGCCGCTAACGAGATCTGGCGGATCGGCCTCGACGGCGGCGCGCCCGAGGTGGTCGCCAAGGATCTGGGCGTACCCGATTCGGTGAAGTTCCACCCCGATGGCTATATCGTCTCGACGCAGGTCCATAGCGGGCAAGTGCTCAGGATCGACCCGCGCACCGGCGACAAGAGCGTGCTGGCCGATATCGGGCCAGGGCTCGACAATGTCACCTTCGTCAATGGCCGAACTTTCGTCTCGCATATCACCGGTTCGGTGCATGAGATCGTGGCGCCTGGGCAGGTCAAACCGCTGGTCGACAAGGGGCTGCAATGGCCGCTGGGCCTGGCGATCGGTGCGGATGGCGTGCTGTTCATCGCCGACGGCGGCTTTGCTTATACGGTCGCGCCCGGCGGCCAGCCGGGGCTGGCGGGGATGTTGTTCACGCCCGGCTATCCCGGCTGGGTGCGCGATGCGGTGGCCACGGCGCCGGGCGAATTTGTCGTCACCACCGCCTCGAACACGGTGGCCCGCTGGTGCCCGGCCGCGCAGGAGCACGAAGTGCTGGCCAGCGGCTATGATCTGCTGATGGGCGTCGATATCGGCAGCGCCGGCAGGATTGTCTTCGCCGAGGCGCAGCATGGCCGGGTGCTGGAGATCGCTGGCGGCCAGGTCAGCGAACTCGCCAGCGGGCTGAGCGAGCCGCGTGGGGTCGCGATCGGTGGCGATGGCACCGTCTATGTCGCCGAATCGGGCGCGGGCCGGGTGGTGAAGATCAGTGGCGGCAAGGCGGTGACTTTGGTCGATGCGCTGGGTGAGCCGCAAGGCATCGCGGTGCGCGGCGACAAGCTGTACATTGTCGATATTCGCAGCCGCCAGGTGCTCGAGATCGATGTCATCAGCGGTGCCCGCGCAGTGATCGCTTCGGAGCTGCCGGTGGGGGCACCTGCGGGGGTGATTCGCAAATATCTGGGTTCGGTGGGCGATATGTGCGGGCCGATGGTGACGCTCACGGGTCTCACGGTCGCGGCTGATGGCACGATTTACGTCGCGGCCGACGCCGAAGGCAGCGTGCTGGCGCTGCGCCCAAAACCGTCTTGACTTAATGAACAACATTGTTGATTAAAAGCGCGAGGCCAAGCCGATACGCGCTGCCCTAGTTATCGAGAGGACGTTCATGAACTGCCTTCCTACTAAGTGTCCCGAGCCCGAAACCATCGATATTCCGGCGATTCGCGCGAAATATCGCCAGGAGCGCGACAAGCGGCTGCGCGAAGAGGGGCAGGCGCAATATGTGAAGCTCAGCGGCGATGTCGTCGAGAACTATGCCGCCGATCCGCATCAGCCGTTGATCGAGCGCGAGCCGCTGCATGAAGAGATCGACGTCGCTGTGCTCGGCGCTGGCTGGGGCGGGATCATGGCCTCCTATTATCTGGCCAAGCAGGGCATCAGTAATTTCCGCAATATCGATACGGCGGGCGATTTCGGCGGCGTTTGGTATTGGAACCGCTATCCCGGCATCCAATGCGACAATGACGCCTATTGCTACCTGCCGCTGCTCGAAGAAACCGGCTTCCTGCCGTCGAAGAAGTTTTCCGATGGCGCCGAAATCCAGGGTTATTGCCGCCAGATCGCCGAGACATTCGGCTTCGCCGAACGCGCGCTGTTTCACACTCAGATCACCTCGCTGATCTGGGATGAAGGCATCAAGCGTTGGCGGGTCGGCACCAATCGCGGTGACGAGATTCTTGCACGCTTCGTCATCATGGCCTGCGGCGTGCTCAACATGCCGAAATTGCCGAGCATCCCCGGTATCGACAGCTTCAAGGGCAAGATGTTTCACACCGCCCGCTGGGATTTCAGCTATACCGGCGGCAGTTATGCCAAGCCCGAGCTGACCAAGCTGGCCGACAAGCGGGTGGCGATCATCGGCACCGGGGCGACCGCGATCCAGGCGGTGCCGCATCTCGCCAAATACGCCAAGCAGCTCTACGTCATCCAGCGCACGCCTTCGACCGTCGATGAGCGGCCTAACCCGCCGACCGATCCGGACTGGGCGAAGAGCCTGCAGCCGGGCTGGCAGGCCGAACGCCAGGGCAATTTCCACCGCGCCGCAATGGAGGCCTTCGCGCCCGGCGAGCCCGATCTGATCTGCGATATCTGGACCGAGATCGCCCGCAACATGCAGGCCGAACTCGAAGCCGAAGGCTGGCCGCAGCTCACCATGGAGCAGTTCCTGGGCAAGCGCGAAGTCATCGATTACCGGGTGATGGAGCGGCTGCGCGAGCGCGTCGCGCAAATCATCGACGATCCCGAAACCGCCGAAGCGCTCAAGCCGTGGTATCGCCATTTGTGCAAGCGACCGCTGTCGAGCAATGACTTCTATCCCGCCTTCAACCGGCCCAATGTCACCCTGATCGACGTCTCCGCGACCAAGGGCGTCGAGGCGATGACTGAAAAGGGCTTCATCGCCAATGGCCAGGAATACGAGGTCGATTGCATGATCTTTGCCAGCGGCTTCGAAGTGACCAGCGAGCTGGAACGCCGCTGGGGCATCGATACCGTCCAGGGGCGCGGCGGCGTGTCGATCTACGATCACTGGCGCGGCGGTCCGCTGACGCTGCACGGCACGATGACGCATGGTTTCCCCAACCAGTTCTACATCGGCTATTATCAAGGCGCGGCGAACGCCTCGGTCACCGAGCAATTCGGCAAGCAGGGCCTGCATATCGCCCATATCATCGGCGAAACGCTGAAGCGCGGCGCCAAGGCGGTGGAGACGACCAAGGAAGGCATGGATGCTTACGTCCATCGCTTCCTCGAACTGGAACCCGATATGTCCGCGTTCCAGGATGAATGCACGCCGGGCTATTTCAACAATGAAGGCGAGAAAAAGCCGAAGTGGGCGCTGTTCCGCTCGTGGGGGCCGGGCTGGAGCGATTTCCAGACCATGCTCAAGGAATGGCGCGACAAGGGCGACTTGCACGGCCTGAAGCTGGAGGACTGATCGCACCGGCGTTTTTGCCGGCGATTGCGGTCACCGATCAATTTGGGCACACCGCGCGTCAATTGTGCGCGCTGCCGACGATAATTTAGGAGGAATTTCCCTATGTATGATGACCAAGCGGTAGCGGACGCAAAACCCGTCGCGACCACGGGCACGCCCGTTTACAAGCGCATCCTCGATCTGTTCGAAGCCGAGGGCATCAAGACGCTGTTCGGCATTCCCGATCCGAACTTCGTGCATCTGTTCCTGGAGGCGGAAACGCGCGGCTGGACCGTGGTCAGCCCGCACCATGAAGCAGCCGCCGGGTTCATGGCCGAAGCCGCCAGCCGGATCAGCGGCAAGCCCGCCGTGGCGATCGGCACGCTCGGGCCGGGCATGGCCAACATGATGCCGGCGATCCAGTGCTGCAAGGTCGAGAATTCGCCGGTGATTTTCCTTGGCGGTCAGCGCGCGCGCATCACCGAGCGCCGCGTGCGCCGTGGCCGTATCCAGTTCGTGCGGCAGGAGCCGATGATCGAGGATTCGGTGAAATATTCGGGCTCGATCGAATATGCCGACCAGACCGACGAAATCGTCCGCGAGGCGATCCGCGTGGCGATGTCGGGCACGCCCGGCCCGGCCTATATCGAATATCCGCACCACGTGATCCTCGAAGACCTGCACGTTCCGCCGGCGCTGGCGCCGGCGCAATATCGCCTGACTAACCAGGGCGCCGATGGCGACCGGCTTGCCGAAGCGGTCGAGCTGATCAAAAAGGCCAAGAAGCCGATCATCCTGGCCGGTCACGCCGTTCACACGACGAAGTCGGGCGCGGCGTTGAAGGATCTGGCGCTGCTGCTCGATTGCCCGGTCATCCAGACCTCGGGCGGCACCAGCTTCGTGGCCGGCATCGAGGACCGCACCTTCCCTTACGGTTTCTCCGAGGTTTCGGTCGATGCCGTGGTCGAAAGCGACCTGGTGGTCGCGCTGGGCACCGAACTGGGCGAACCGAGCCATTATGGCCGCTGGCGTCATTGGGTCGATAACGAAGCCAACCGCAAGTGGATCTATGTCCAACAGGATCCCACCGCGATCGGCGTCAACCGCTCGGTCGATGTGCCGCTGGTCGGCGATGTCCGCGCCGTGATCCCTCAGCTGGTCCGCGCCTTGCAAGGCGCTTCGCTGCCTGGTCATCCGCGCATCGCCGAATATATCGCCCGCGATGCCCAGCAGATCAAGGATCTGGACGAGGAAGCGCAGACTCGCAGCGATGGCTCGGGCGATGTGCCGATCAACACCGCACGCTTCATCACCGAAGCCACCAAGGCCTTCCCCAAGGATGGCATCATGATCCGCGATGGCGGTGCCACGGTGATCTTCACCTGGACGTACAACCAGGCCAAGCCGCACGACGTGATCTGGAACCAGAACTATGGTCACATCGGCACCGGCCTGCCCTACGCCACCGGCGCGATGCTGGCGGACCACGCGCAAACCGGCGTGCAACGCCCGGGCATGCTGCTGACCAGCGACAGCTCGTTCCTGTTCCACGTCGCCGAGCTCGAAGTCGCGGTGCGCAAGAACCTGCCGCTGGTCATCGTCGTCGGCGTCGATTTCCAATGGGGCCTCGAAGTCGGCATCTATCGCGCCACCTTCGGCTCGGGCACGCTCGAGACCGGTACGCATTGGTCCAATAAAGTGCGCTTCGACAAGATCGCCGAAGGCTTCGGCGCCGCCGGTGAATTCGTCAGCAAGGCCGAAGACATCGGCCCCGCCATCGCTCGTGCCTATGCTCGCGGCGGCCCGACCGTGATCCACGTGCCGATCGACCCGAAGACCAACGCCGAGGACAAGCCGCAGTATAGCGAGTTCAAGACCTGGTATGCCGAGGGTACGCAGTAAGCTGTAGGGTAAAGGGTAAGGTGCGAGGGCCAGGGGCCCTCGCGCTCCCCGTCATTTTTTGTTTCGGGCGCTCTCAATTGTAGCGCGTTTCCGCGACGCAGCTTTAAAGCCTGCGGCGCAAC
>JAMFSI010000118.1 GCA_026225215.1 Sphingomonas palustris
ACCATCGCCATGCGCTCGAAATTGCGGCTCTTCTCGCCCCCGGTGCTGGTCCCCAATGCTGGCAGGGAATCGCCAGACATTCCCATCTCTTGCCGATCGTTCAGAATATCGCTCATGTTATTGTCCCTTCACATGGCGTTCGACCACATTGGAAACCGTGCCGGTGCGGTCGCCGCGATCATTACGGGGGGCGCCTTCATTGTAGACGCACAGAACGATGTTGCCGCGACGCAGCCGCAACTGGCGGTAGACGGCGTGGATCACCACGAAGTCGTCGCGCACGTCGTAGGGCACGATGGTCTCGCTACCATCGGGATCGACCGCGAAGATCGACGGAATATCGGCATGCCCCGGATAGCGCAGCACGGTGAACTCGCCATTGTCCGAGATCTCGCTGGGTTGCAGGTCGCTCGATCCCTCCACGCGGTATTTGTAATTGCGTGCCCCCTCTATAACCGCATGATCGAGCGCTTGCTTGACCACGCCGCCTTCCGCTGCCTGCGCCAGCTCAGCCTGGTTGACCGCCGCCATCATCGCGGCGGTGGCCGCTTCCTGATGCGGGTAATGGAACCGCACGCCGTACATCGTACCGGGCGCACCCATGGAGAGCTGGAAGTGATAGGTTCGGGTGCCCGCGGGCCCGCTGGTTAGTACGATCAGATTGGTCCCCTGAGCCTTCTCGCGAGGCTTGAGGAAAATGACGTTGCTGACCGGCGCGATCTGCCACGACACCGTGTCGCCGAGCGCCGCCTGAGTAACCGTCTCGTTGGGTCCGAACTGGATCTCCAGGGCATGCCGGAAGCGGCCATTGAGAACCACGACATTGTTTACGTCGTAATTGACGTTGCGTAGCCGGCTGTCCTTCGAGCCTGGCGCGGGCACTTCGGATGCCCTGGCCGCCCCAAACGGCGCAGCAGCACCCGCGATGACCAAGCCTACTAGCGACAGCGCGAAAATGCGCTCATAGATCTTTGCGACGCCCCGCCAGAGACGGCTTTTACCGCCCGCCTCGGTCAGCACCATCGCGCTTTGCGGCCGTTCCACGGCAACCGCTGGCGATGCCTTAGGAGTGAGCGCGGACACCGCCAGATCGGCGACGCCCCAGCTTGCTCTAGGCTTGGCGATCCAGGTCGTTTTGAATAGTTTCACGAACATCCTCAGACCTCCGGGTCAGCTTGGTAATTGAGAACCTGAAAGCCCAGCGGGTTCAGCAGGCGATCGCGTTCCAGCTCGGGAGCGCTGGTGAATTGGAAGGTCAGGGTAGCCAGCCAGTTTTCGACGGTCGGTGGCGTGGTGCCGATCGTCGTCACTTTCGAGAATCGGACCTGTGCCACCGTCGGGCTCAGGAAGCTGATCGACCGCACCGAAACCGCGACAAATCCGCTATCGCCGATCCTGACCTGCGGGCTGTTCTTGTTCGTCGCCGCCATGAAAGCCAGATACCGGGCTTGCTCCGGCTGTGCGCTCATCAGCGTGACGCCGTAGGCATTGTCCCGCGCCGCCTGCGGCAGCCAGCCTTCGCGCAGCCGCACATATTGCGAGACGAAGAAACGATTGACCGCTTCGTCGTAAGTGCGCGTGCCGGGCCCCTTCAGGGCCGTCACGATCTGGGTTTCGCCCGTCGAGCGATCGACCCGGATGACATAGGGCGCGACCGTTTTGAGCGGCGCCAGCATCGCCACCGCCGCCACCGCCACAACCGCGACGCCGCAGGCTCCGCTCGCCACTGCCCATGCGAGCTTGCGCGAGCGCAAGGCTGCCCGAACCCGGTCATGTTCCCAGCTCGCCGCTGCCTTGAAATAGGCATCCTGCTCGCTGGCCCTGATTTGTCTCGCCTCCAAATTCACGGCTTCCCCCTCAGCAACTGCGGAACCAGGCCGGGCGCTCATTCAATGAGCTTTTCCGGGCCTCAGCCTGCTTCTTCAATTGTCCCCCAAGGGCGCCCCCACCATCTGGCCACGACTTAATCTCCGGCGTTTCCGGCGATGGCACCGCGCCCGGCGCCGACGGCGACGACGCTTCAGCGGCAGCCTCGGCAGCGGCCTTACGGGCTTCGGACTCACTCGCCGGCTCCGGAACCGGCAGTGAAGGAAGAATCGAGCCGTAGATGTTGACCGCCCGAAGATGGTGGCCATCGCAAACCGGCAGTTTCTTCAAGTGACTCCCCATGCACCCGCTCAGCGCAGCCGCGCTGAACGCCACGAAAATCAGCCGTTTCATAAAATTGCTCCTGTGCGTTGTGGCCGACGCGCCGCGCCAACCAACCCCTGCGATTAACTGCCTCGAATGCTGTTGCCGCCGGCTCCGCCACCGCTGCCGCCACCACCGCCGCGTCCATAACGGGCGAAGACACGGTTCATCGCGGCATTGCTGGCCGATTGCAGGAAGCCATGTCCGCCCGATGCCGTACCGCCGGCGATGCCCGAGGCGATCTTGGGCGTCTCAAAGAAGAAGATGGTGCCGACCGTGTAGATGACCGCGATCGCCAAGGTTGCGGCAATAATGGCAGCATTATTGAGTGCTACCTGTCCGCCGGTGCCGGCGATGAATGATTGAGGATTGGCAATCTGGCCCATGAGGCTCGTCAGGACGGATTTTTCCATTCCCGTAATGATGCTGACCACGATCGAGATGATGACCATCAGCAGCGAATAATTGATCGTCTGACGCATCCATCCATCGAAGAACCATCGTGACGAATTGAATATCAGGCTCGCAAAAGCCAGCGGGGCCAGCGCCACGCAGATTTGGACGCCGAGCAGCGCGAAAAGGGTGATGCAAAACCCCACAACCGCGCTGGCAAAGGCAAATAGCGCTATAACCAGATCGAACACGACATCGACAATATCCGATGTCAGCGTGGTCATCGGATAAAACGTGTCGCC
>JAMFSI010000119.1 GCA_026225215.1 Sphingomonas palustris
CCCCGGGTTGGTACCACCCACATGGTACCTTCAATGGGTGGTTGGGCCGGGGGAGCGGGCTGGCACCGACTATCCGAAACAACGTTTCGGATAACAAACACCTACCACTTCACCATATCCCCCGGACCGATGCCCAACTGGGCAGCACGCCCGCCGTTCAGCTCCAGCACCCCCGAAACCGCGCCTTTCGACGGCAGCGGAGTCTCATCGTAAGGCACGGCATTAGCGGCAATATTGCTGATCCGGCCATCGCTGCCGATGAAGATGATATCGAGCGGAATCACCGTGTTCTTCATCCAGAAACTGGCGGGTTGGCCGCCGGGCATCGGAAAGATCATCCCCTCATCGGGCGCCATGGTGGTGCGGAACATCAGGCCCTTTTCCTGCTCTGCCTGGCTGCGCGCCACTTCGACGCGGAAGCGATGGCGACGATGCTCGTGCGTGATCACCAGATCGATCACCGGCAGGCCGGAAAACGGGTGAACGCTCGGGCCCGCAGTCGCCGCTGGCGCCGCATCACCGCTACGGGCTTGCGAGGAGCAAGCGGTCAGCACCGCCGCGAGCCCCATCAATAGCGCCGCGCCACCGCCCAGCCAACTCCGCGCCATCCGCATCACTCGCTCTCCTCGTCGTCCGCGTGAGCCCAGCCCTCGGCCGCCGCGATGCTGACCGCATTGACCAATTCGCGCGCACTGTCCAGCCGGTGGCCGGCGCGCAGTAGAATCGCGATCTGCTTCGCCCGCGCTGCCCGCTCCAGCGGCCCTGCGCCAAACGGCCCCAAGCGCCGCTTGCGCGCCAGCGCCAACGCAGCACGGCGGCCTGCCGCCTCGCCCGGCAACACCGCCATTGCCACATCGGCGGCGATTCCCGCCTGTCCTAAAGCCTGAGAAATATGGCGACGGCCATAGCCTCGCCGCTGCAGCCCGCTCGACCTGGTGCTGGCAAAAGCCTGGTCATCGATATAGCCCGCCGCGACGAAACGCGCGACCAGCGCCGCGACCGTGCTGCGCAATTCCGCCTCTGCCACGGCGACATCGCCGTGATCCATGTCCGCATCACCGGGCAAGTCTTCGTCCAGCCACTCTTGTTGCCGCCCCGGCGCCCAGCCCCTCCCGCGCAGCTTGCGCAGCAGATAGGTTTCCAGCCGTGCCGCGCTGGTGGCAAAGCGCGCGACATAAGCCAGGGCCAGCGCTTCGAGCCGGGCGGCATCCAGCGGCGGGGGTAGCACCCGCGCCTTTCGGGATGAGGGATTTTCCGGGGGGAAGTTTGGCATCGCCTTAATCATGCCACACTGTGCGCTAATTGGGGAGAGGCGGACATCTGTCAGCATGCCCGCCCGGCTTGGCCGGACCGTGACGTGATGGGCTATATTGCTCATTTATATAGTGAATTGCTGTCGACAAAGGCCCCGTAGAGGATGCTCCAGAATAACGGATTGCCGCGATGACCGATATCACCACGCTTCAGCCGTCGAAAACGGCCGCACCGCTGGTTGCCACGCCCAACCACTGCAGCTTGCCGCGCCGCTATTCCGATTTCGCCACATTTTGCGACGCCCTCGATTATGCCGCCAGCGGCCGGCGTGGCATGAATTTCCATGATCCGCGCGGTACTTTGACCCGGGTCTATCCTTTCGCGGAATTGCGCGAGGATGCGCTGGCCATGGCCCGGCGGTTGATCGGGTTTGGCGTCGAACCCGGCATGCGGGTGGCGCTGGTTGCGGAAACCGGCCCGGATTTCGCAGCGCTGTTCTGCGGCGCGATTTATGCCGGGGCATGGCCGGTGCCGTTGCCGCTGCCGACCAGCTTCGGCGGCAAGGAAAATTACATCGAGCAGCTGGCACATCAGCTTGGCAGCAGCGATCCGGCGCTGTTGCTCTATTCGCCCGAGATCGGCGAGATGGGCGCCACCGCCGCTGCCCGTCAAAACTGCCCGGCGATGGATTGGACCACATTTGCCGGGCGCCCTGACGCCGACTGCGCCTTCCCCGAACTCGGCCCCGACGACATCTGCTACCTGCAATATTCCAGCGGTTCGACGCGCTTTCCCCATGGCGTCGCGGTCACGCATCGGGCGCTGCTCAACAATCTGGCCGGCCATGGCTATGGCATGGAACTGATCGACAGCGACCGCTGCATCAGCTGGCTGCCATGGTACCATGACATGGGCCTGGTCGGTTGCTTCCTGTCGATCATCGGCAACCAGATTTCAGTGGATTACCTCAAGACCGAGGATTTTGCCCGCCGTCCGCTGGCCTGGCTCGATCTCATCAGCCGCAATCCCGGCACCTCGGTCAGCTATTCGCCCAGCTTCGGCTACGATATCTGCGCGCGCCGTATTTCCAGCCAGACCCATGTCGCCGAGCGCTTCGACTTGTCGCGCTGGCGCATCGCCGGCAATGGCGCCGACATGATCCGCCCCGATGTCATGCAGGGCTTCGTCAACGCTTTTGCCGAGGCCGGTTTCAAGGCCAAGGCGTTCCTGCCCAGCTATGGCCTTGCCGAGGCGACTTTGGCCGTCACGCTGATGCCGCCGGGCGAAGGCATAAGGGTCGAACTGGTCGAAGAGGAGCGGCTCTCGGGTAGCCCGCGCGATTTGTCGCGACCGGCACGCTACCGGGCGATCGTCAATTGCGGCAAGCCGGTCCGCGACATGCTGATCGAAATTCGCGGCGCCACCGGTGCCGTGGTAGCCGACCACCATATCGGCAAGGTGTGGTGCAAAGGCCCAAGCATCATGCATTCCTATTTCCGCGATCCCGAGAACACCGCCGAATGCCTGGTCGATGGCTGGCTCGATACGGGAGACATGGGCTATATGGTCGATGGCTATCTGTTCATTGTCGGCCGCGCCAAGGACATGATCATCATCAACGGCAAGAATCACTGGCCGCAGGATATCGAATGGGCCGTCGAACAATTGCCCGGCTTCCACCAGGGCGACATCGCCGCCTTCGCCCTCGAAACCGAGGGCGGCGAGGAAACCGCCGCCGTGCTGGTGCATTGCCGCGTCTCCGATCCCAAGGAGCGGCAGAAGCTGCACGAAGCCATTCGCGATAAGGTCCGCGCGATTACCGGGGTCAACTGCCTGATCGAACTGGTGCCACCGCGCACCCTGCCGCGCACTTCGTCAGGCAAGCTCAGCCGCGCCAAGGCGAAAAAGCTCTATCTATCGGGCGAGATCGCGCCGTTTCAACTGGCGGCCTGAGCACCCAATCCCGCCCGTGCTGAGCTTGTCGAAGGACTGCCTTTCTTCTCGACCAGAAGAAAAGGGCAGTGCTTCGACAAGCTCAGCACGGACGGGGAAGGTTCGATCATTGCACCTTGGTATCAGGCTAAAACCTGTTCCCGTTCGATTTCCTCGGCCCCTTCAGCGTCGTGCGATGCATGATCCGGCCCGAGGCTTCGTCATGGGGATGCGAGCGCGAGCGGTGGAGCAGGCCCGGATGATATGGTCTGCCCCGATATGCTGACCATATGCCCTATGCGAATCGGTATCTCGCTGGGCCTTGGAATTAACTCGCCCGCTCTTCCCGCATCACCCGCAGGCACGTTTCCAGCAGCCGCGCCGACAGATCGAGAATTGTCTGGCCATCGACAGGCGCAGCAAAACCGCCCAGCCCGAGGCTCAAATAGGCATGGCCATCGCGATCGAAGATCGGCGCCGCGATCAGGACGATGTCGTAGCTTTCGCCCGGTTCGATCGTTTCCGGCTGCGATAGCGGCCAGCTCGCATCGCTCAAAGCATGGGTGACCTGCGTTTTGTAGTCGAGCGGCGGTTGCCCCGTTGCCATCTGGGCCATCAGCATCGCCAGTTCGGTTTTGGTCGAAGTGCGCAAGGTGACTTGAAACCCCCGCTGCCGCACCAGGGCGAGCGTCGCCCGTAACGAGTCGATATTGGCCTCATCCTGGTTTGCGGAGCGTGCCAGCCATGCCGAGATGTCCGGCTCGCTGGCCCAGGCGAGAAAATGGGCGCCATTCGGCGGGATCAGCGGCGCTCGCTGGCCTACTCTGAGCCCGGTGCTGCGGCCATCGCTGGTGGCAAAGGCCGCCAGCGACAGGATTTCATCGCCCGCGATCGTGCTCAGCAGCACCGGGGTTTGCAACTCTTCAAACAGCCGTGCCGCCGCTTCCCGCGCCCGTACCGCCAAAGGCAGCGCCTGGAACGCCGCCTGCCCCACGCACAGCAAGGCCGGCCCGAGCGTATAGTTCTTGTCGCCCTCGCGCCGCGACAAATAGCCGCGCTGAGTCAATACGCTCAAGACCGCATGGCAGGACGCGACATTGATGCCGGTTGCCTTGATGATTTCCGACATGGTGAACGCCCGCCCTGGGAAGGCCGCAAACAGATCGAGAATATCGGTCGTTCTTGCCGCGGAAAGTGCCGGTCTAGCCATCGATCTGCGCTCGCTCCTGGTATGGGCCCCGCCCCATCGCCCGCTCGATCACCGGATTGACCCCTCGGCCATCTGCTGATACCGCATAGCAATAGGAATATAAATATCGTCATTGCAATAAATAGACGAATTGTCAAACTTTGCCTTCAATCAAACTTTGCCTTCAAATCGCCAATGTGGAGAGAATATCATGGCTACCCAGCTGGTTGAGCGCCCCAAAGCCGATTCCAAGATCAAGATCATCGATGCCGATACCCATTGGACCGAGCCGCATAATCTGTGGACGAGTCGCACGCCCGCGGCGCTGAAGGACCGCGTGCCGCAGGTGAAAATGCATGAAGGCCAGATGTCCTGGGTCATCGACGGCAATAAGTCGATCGGCACCGGCGCCCATCCCAACAGCGCGGTGCTGAAGCAAGGCGGCAAAGTGCGGAAGCTCGATCAATTCCTCAAGCTGAAGTTCGACGATGTCCACGCCGGCTCCTCCTCGGTGAAGGAACGGATTCAGGTCATGGATGAGGCCGGTATCCATGCGCAGATCGTCTATCCCAACATCCTGGGGTTCGGTGGCCAGGCCACGGCGAAGGTCGATGCGGCCCTGCGTCTCGCCTGCGTCGAGATGTACAATGATGCCGCCGCCGAAATGCAGGCGGAGTCGAACAATCGGCTGCTGCCGATGGCCCTGCTTCCGTGGTGGGACGTCAAGGCGGCGGTCAAGGAGACCGAGCGCTGCGCCAACATGGGCCTGCGCGGCATCAACATCAATTCCGATCCGCATATGCACAAGCAGGACGACGGCACCGCGATCCCCGATCTCGGTAACGCGCATTGGGATCCGCTGTGGGACGTCTGCGTGGACAAGAGCTTGCCGGTAAACTTCCACATCGGCGCCAGCGAAACCGCGATCGACTGGATGGGCCAGCAGGGCTGGCCGGCGCTGTCGTATGATCTGCGCTGCGGCATCAGCGGCGCGATGATCTTTTTCACCAACGGCAAGGTCGTCTCGAACCTGATCTATTCGGGGATGCTCGATCGCAATCCCAAGCTGCAGTTCGTGTCGGTGGAAAGCGGTATCGGCTGGGTGCCGTTCCTGATGGAAGCGCTGGATTACCAGCTGGACGAAATCGCCGAGGGCAAGAGCTTCGAGATGCGCCCGTCGGAATATTTCAAGCGCAATTTCAATTTCTGCTTCTGGTTCGAAAAGAACGATATTTCCGATCAGCTGCGCCGGGTCGGCATTGACAATTGCTTGTTCGAGACGGACTTTCCCCATCCGACCAGCCTTTACCCGATCGATAATCTCGAAGAGCGTCTGTCGGCGCTGTCGAACGAGGAACGCACCAAGGTTCTGAGCTTGAACGCCGCGCGGCTCTATAACGTCGCGATCTGAAGGACGAACGAGGACCAGCCGGGCAACCTGGGGTGCCCGGCTGGTGCGAATGATAAAACCAGCCACTCGTGCAACCGCGAGGGCAAAATAACTTCGATCGCGCGCGGCCGTGGTGCGACCGGGCCGCGTAGCGATCTTGGGAAGAGGATAGCCAGATGCGTATTTGCCGTTTCAAGCTCAAGAGCGATGCTGTCGCCACACCGCGGGTCGGTATCTACGACGAAGCGGGTGTCCGCGATGTGACCGGAGCAGCAGAAACCTTGCCGGCGCTGCGCTGGCCGCTGCCGCTGGGCGATCAGTTCATCACCCATTTCGACAGCCTGCGCCCCGCCATCGAAAAGCTTGGCGCCGCTGCGCCCGTAATCCCGACCGACCAGATCAAGCTGCTGTCGCCCGTCGCCAACCCCAGCAAGCTGATTTGCGGCATGGGCAATTGGAAGCATCATGGCGCACCGGCGGGGCTGATGGGTTTTGGCTTCAAGGCGACCAGTGCGTTGGCCGACCCTTGCGATCCCGTCGAGATCCGCTGGCCCGATCGTCCCACCCTGCACGAGCCCGAGCTGGGGGTGATCATCGGCCGCGAATGCACAGCGATTGCCGAGGCGGAGGCGCTCGACTATGTGCTCGGCTATACCTGCGCCTTCGATACGACGATGAAAGAGGTCAAGGAGACCTTCTCCTTCTGCAAGTCGATCGACAGCTTCGCCACTTATGGCCCCTGTTTCGTAACCCGCGACGAAGTGCCCGATCCGGCGACGCTCGGCTATCAATTCTGGGTGAATGGCGAATTGCGCGGCGAGCGCAGCTTCGCCGATCTGACCGGTAGCCCGGCGCAATTGATCGCCTTCGCCTCGACGGTGATGACGCTGTATCCCGGCGATATCCTGATGATGGGCGCTGCCGATGTCGGACCGGTCGTCCCCGGCGACGTGATGACCATCGAGATCGCGGGCGTCGGGCGGATCGATGTGGATGTCGCCTTGTCGCCACACGCGCGCGCAACCGCCTGAATTATTCCTGGGAGCGTGCAGCAGGAGAGGCTCGAATGACAAGTTTCGGTGTAGGCTGGCGTCAGGTGGGTTGCTGCTTCGTGCTGATGGGCTGCGCCGGCTTCATCGTTTCGGCCTATAGCGTCGTCGCGGTGCCGCTCAGCCACGCCTTCCATCCGAGCCGGATGGTGCTGATGCTGACGATGACAGTGATGTCCGCCGTCTCCGGGCTGCTCTCGCCTTTCCTCGGCAATCTGATGGACCGCAGCTCGATGCGCAAAGTCATGGGCGCCGGGGCGCTGTCGATTGCGATTGGCTACGCCACCCTGTCGCTGACCACCTCTTTCACGCAGGTGATGTGGGTGTTCGGCGTGCTCATCGCGCCTGCCAATGTGCTAATCGGGCCGGTCGCCGCCACGGTGCTGATTTCGCGCTGGTTCACCAGGAAGCGGGGCACCGCGATCGGCATCGCCATTTCGGGTATCGCCATGGGCACCTTCATCCTGCCACCGATCATGCAGACCCTGCTCGATCATTTTTACTGGCGCAACGCTTTCCAACTGTTCGGTGTGCTGTTGCTGATACTGACGCTGCCTGCGGTGCTGCTGATCGTGGAACGTCCATCGGAACGCGGCCTGCATGCTGATGGCGAGCCTGCCGATCCATCGCACACGGCGCCGGTTGTGGCCCAGATCCCGGTCAGTGCGATCCTCACCGACCCGGCCTTCTGGCTGGCGATCTCGATCTTTTGCACGGTCACCTGCGGCACCATCGGCATGATCACCAATCTCGCGCCGATGGCGATCGACGTTGGCGTTAAAGCGCGTGATGCGGCCGTGCTCGTCTCGATCTACGGCATTACCGGATTTACCGCCAAGCTGAGCTTCGCGGTGATCGCCGATCGCATCAACACCCGCGTGTTGATGTTCCTGAGCCTGGCCGGCTTCGCCACCGGCATGGCCTGCCTCGCTCATGCATCCGCGGGCTTCTGGATGATCGCTGCCGGCGTCAGCTGCGTCGGGCTCGCCGGCGGGATGATGACGCCGATGCAGAGCTACCTCGTGCCGCGCATCTTCGGCGCGCATAGCGTTGGCCGAGCGTTCGGCTTGCTGAGCACGGTAATGCTCGTCTTCATCCTGGCGATCCCGCCGCTGTTCGGCCGGCTCTACGATGTCACCGGCAGCTATTCGGCGATCTACTACACCTTTATCGCCCTCGCCGCCTGCTCGATGGTCGCCGTCCCTTATCTCCGGCTCCATACCAGGCCGGTGGGACCGGATCTGCGCCCGCCGGGGGCGCAGACCTCGGTCGCGTGAGCATGCCCGACTATCGTCATCTACTCGATCGCGAGCTGGTCGACGCCGGGCTGGCCGCACGCGAATCGACCGCCTTCTACACACCGATGACCGTTGAGAAGCTCGCCCATCGCCGTGCCTGGATGGATCAGAACGCGCTGCCGCCGCTTACCGAGGTTCCGTTCGAGCGCCTCGAAATCGCGCGTGCTTCCGGTTGTGGCGACGGGCCGCCCGTCGCTGCTTATCTCGCCAATCCGCAGCCCGGCCGATCGGGCCCAGCCATCCTCCACATGCATGGCGGCGGCTTTACCGCCAGTACCGCGCTGCAATCCCTACCCGAAGTGCAGCGGACAGCGATCGCGCTCGATTGCCCCATTCTCACCGTGGAATACCGCCTGGCGCCCGAAACGATCTGGGAGGGGTCGCTCGGCGACAATTATAGCGCGCTGATCTGGCTGCACGAGCATGCCGCGCAGATCGGCGTCGATCGTCAGCGCATCGCGGTGATGGGCGAAAGCGCGGGCGGCGGCCATGCCGCGCTGCTGGCGATTGCCGCACGCGATCGCGGCGAAGTGCCGATCGCCTTCCAATGCCTGACCTATCCGATGCTCGACGACCGGACCGGCACTTCACGGAAACTAGCCGAGCATCTTGGTTATTACGGCTGGAACAGCGAAACCAACTATTTCGGCTGGCGCGCCTTTCTCGGCTGCGAACCGGGCGGAGACGATGTCCCGGTCGCCGCGGTGCCGGCTCGCCAACAGGATCTGTTGAAACTGCCCCCGACCTGGATCGGCGTCGGCGGGCTCGACTTGTTCGTTGAAGAAAATCTCGCCTACGCAGCAGGGCTCAATCACGCGGGCGTATCGGTCGAGGCGCTGGTCCTGCCCGGCGCTTTTCACGGTTCCGATTCATTCGTGCGGGAAGCAGATATCTCCCGTCGTTTCAGGGCCGCCAGGCTCGATGCGCTGCGGCGCGGCCTGCGGTTGAACTGCGTTTCGCATTAAACGATGCGACAACAAAAACTTAGAGCGGCCCGCGTGATTCACATTTCACGCTGCCCGCTCTAGCGCTTCACGAACTTCAACGTCATGCGGTCGCTTTCACCGATGGCGTCATAGGGAGTATGATCGAAGTTCGGGTTTTCGGGTTGGCCGAAGGGCGAGGAACGCCGCGTCGGCGGCAGCGTCCATACGCCGAAAGGATGGTCCTTGGTGTCCTTCGGATTGGCGTTGATCTCGGATCGGCCGGCCAGGACGAAACCCGCCTTGTTCGCCTGTTCGATCACATAAGCTTCGGGAAGATAGCCGTCTCCCTTGGCGGGATCGGCCCCAGCGGGCGCGCGATGGTCTTCGACCGCGAGAATGCCGCCGGGCTTCAACGCGGCATGGAAGTCGGCAAAGGCCTTTTGAATGAAGTCATTGCGCACCCAATTATGGGTTTCGCGCGAGACCAGCACGAGGTCGACGCTGCCCGCAGGCGCCAAGGGCCCGGAGGTAGGACCAAAGCCGGCGACGCTGACGTCCCCATAGAGCGCCGGCTTGCCAACGTATTTCGCCTCGAATGCAGCACGATCCTTGCGGCCCTCACTGCTCAGGCTGGGATTGTTCAGATCGGCGCCGGCAGCGATGTAATGCCCGTGCGTGCGCGCCAGATAGGGGGCGAGAATGTCCGTCCACCAGCCGGCGCCGGGTTGGACTTCGATCACGGTATCGCCGGGCTTGAGCCCCCAGAAACGGAGCGACTGCTCCGGGTGGCGATAGCGGTCCCGGGCTTGGTCATGCGCGGACCGGGTGTCGCTCGCCACGGCTTGGTGGAGGATGACATCGCTCCGCCCGATGGCAAGAGCCGGCCAAGCCAGGGTGGGGGCGATAATCAGAGAGCCAAGCAAAATTCCGCGACGATTGAACATGAACACCTCGCTCGAGGAGAGAAAATCGATTCGATAAGCTCTATTGGCGCATACCTTACCAATTCAATAGAGATAACGGCAAGCCCTTCGCCAGCGACCACGGAGCTGGGCGGAGTCAGTCATGGTGCTGTCGGGTCATTCGATGCGGCGCGCTTCGGGGAACGGAATGAACTCGGCGTGATCGGCATCAGGCAGCTTCATCCGGCCCTGCATCCAGTCCTCTTTGGCTTGCTGGAGCCGTTCCTTGCGCGAAGAAACGAAATTCCACAGCATGAAGCGCTCCCCGATCGGCTCGCCGCCCAGCACCATCGCGATGGACGCTTCACGCGCAATCACGGGCACAATGCCGCCGGTCGAAAGGATCGCCATCTGCCCCGCGCGTAACGGCTGGCCGGCGACCTCCAGCGCGCCTTGCGCACAATAAATCGCGCGTTCGGAATATTCCGCCGCAATATCGCGGCGCGCACCCGCCGCCATGGTCCAATGCATGTAGAATTGCGGCGAATGGACGGGCACCCCCGCGCGCATGCCTTCGGCCTCGCCCGCGATAAGCCGGCCGCTCAAGCCGGGCTCCTGCCAGGTCGGCAAATCGGCCCCGGCGTGATGATGGAACGACGGATCGGTTTCCTCATGCTCGGCAGGGAGTGCCACCCAGGCCTGGATGCCATGCATATGGGCGCCATGGATGCGGGCATGATCGAAGCGCTCGGAATGGGTAATACCGCTCCCCGCAATCATCCAGTTGACCTCGCCAGGACGAATTTCCTGCGCATAGCCCAGGCTGTCCCGATGGGTGATCGCACCGTCGTAAAGATAGGTTACCGTCGCCAGGCCGATATGCGGATGCGGGCGCACGTCGAGTTCGCGCGGCAGGCCCGGCGCAAGATCGACCGGCCCGAGATGGTCGAAGAAGATATAGGGCCCGACCATCCGCCGCGCGTGAAACGGCAGAACCCGCCCGACGGTCAACCCCCCGCCCAGATCATGGCTGCGCTGGTCAATGATGCGCTCGATCATGCTTCGCCCTCTCGTCTGCCCGAAATCCGCGAAAGAGCGGATTTTGAAGTCTGTGCCGTCCCGCTCCCCCGGCCCGACCACCCATTGAAGGTACCGGTGGGTGGTCGGGCCGGGGGAGCGGGACGGCACAGACTATCCGAAACGAAGTTTCGGATCAGCCTCATAGAGCATCGCGCGAAGGTCAGTTCAATGAGTCAATCCGCCGTCTTTGCCTTCCGCAAAGCATTGAGCGAATCGTGACTGATCCTGCTGGTCGCATAGACCGCCAGCACCGCCAGGATCGCCAGCATCACCAGGCTGCCGCTGTAGGTGCGGCCATCGGTAGATGCGCCATATCCCACCCAGCGCATCGCGCCGATCGCCCACACCCCCACCGTCACCCCGAGCGACAGCGTGACCTGCTGGACGGTGGTGTACAGCCCCGTCGCCGCTCCCAGCCGCTCGGCAGGGATATCGACATAGGCAACCGCGCTGATGATCATCAGCGGCACCGCGACCGAGATCCCCTGGGCGAATAGTAAGAGCAGAAAGAGGGCTGCCGGCCATTCCGGACCCAGCGTGGAGGTGAGCAGCAGCATGATCACTACGAAACCCGCCCCGCCCACGGCGATGCGCCACGGATGGGCGCGGCGCATCAGCGGCGTGCCGATAAACCGGCTGACCAGCGCACCGAACGTACCCGCCACCACCAGCATCCCCGACCGGGCGGCGTTCATGCCCATCGCCAGTTGAAACCACAGCGGCAGCAGGAAGCCGCTCGCGCCGAGCAGTGTGCGCAGCATCGAGCCGGCGATCATCGAATGACGAAACGAACCGATCTCCAGCAACGACAGATCAAGCGCGGCACGCGGATTGCCGGTGGCATGGCGCACATAGATCAAGCCCAGCACCAGCCCGGCCGAAACCAGCGCCACCGCCTGCCACCCGGCATCGGGATGGGACAAGCCCTCAAGCCCGAAGATCAGGCAAATCACCGTGGTGGCAATGAGCGATACCCCTTTGAGGTCGATCTGGCCCGAAATGCGCACCCCGCTATCGGGAATCAGCGCCAGAGTGAGCGCGATGCCGAGCAGCGCGACCGGAATATTGACCAGGAATATCCAGTGCCAGCTCGCATATGTGACAATGAGACCACCAACCACCGGACCGAGCAGCGGACCGATGATGCCGGGGATCAGCAGCCAGTTCATCGCGCTGACCAATTCGTGGCGCTCTGCCGAACGTATCACCAGCTGGCGGCTGACCGGCATCATGACGGCGCCGCCCAGCCCCTGGAACGCGCGGGCGGCAATCAGCAGCGGCAGCGATCGCGAAAGCGCGCAGAGCAATGATCCGGTCAGGAAGACGACCAGCGACGCTGCGAAAGTATTGCGCGCGCCCAGGCGATCGGCGGCGATATTGCCCAGCGGAATGAAGGCCGCGAGCGCCAGCTGATAAGCGAGGATCGCGACATTGAGGTTGATCGCCGGGACATGCAGATCGCGCCCCATCGCCGGCAAGGCGGTGTTAAGCGCGGTAGCATCCAGATATTGCATGAAAACGGCGGTCGAGACGGTCAGTCCAATCGTGCGATAGCCAGCCATCCGTTTCCCTTTGATATGCTGGCACCGCGCCCGTAACACCCCCCGATAGCAATCCACACCGCCAGCGGAACCTTGCGAATCGCATTTTTGCCGCGAATACTGGCACATGCAGGATCGCGCAGCAGTTTGGAGCCCTATGACCGAAGATCAAGCCGCTGCGTCTCAGCCGTCACCTGGCTGCGCCTGGGCGCGAAACGATCCGCTGATGCAGGGCTATCACGATAGCGAATGGGGCGTGCCGGTCCGCGATCCACGCCTGCTCTGGGAAATGTTGATCCTCGAAGGGTTTCAGGCCGGGCTGTCGTGGCGCACTATCCTGCACCGGCGCGAAGGATTCCGTCGGGCCTTCGATGGCTTCGAACCTGCGGTGGTTGCCGGCTATGACGATAGGAAGATCGCAGCCCTGATGCAGGATGAGCGCATCATCCGCGCCCGCGCCAAGATCGAGACGACCATTGGCAATGCCCAAGCCTATCTGCGCATGGCCGAGGCGGGAGAGGATTTCACCGCCTTCATCTGGAGCCAAGTCGGCGGTGAGCCCATCCTGGGCGACGGCCTGACCGTGCCGGCCAGCACGCCGGTTGCGCTGTCCTTATCCAAAGCCCTCAAAGCCAAAGGCTTCAAATTCGTCGGCGCAGTGACCGCTTATGCCTTCATGCAGGCGGTCGGCATGGTCAATGATCACGCCTTGGGCTGCCCACGACGAGAGACCTGTTAACGACCGTTCCGCATGATCGCCATCAGCTTCAGATCGATCCAGTTCCCATCGATAAATTGCGCGCGACGCAGGACGCCCTCGGTTTCGAAACCAAGCTCCTCGTAAAGCGCTATTGCCCGAGTGTTGGAGGTGTGGACGCTGAGCGTCAGCCGCGAAAGATTGAGGTGACGCCAGCAATAATCGATGGCGAGGCGCATCGCCTCTTTGTCGTAGCCCTTCCCGCGATTTTCCGGCTTGCCGACCAATATGCCGAGCACTGCCGAACGATGGATGGGCTCGATCGCCATGATTTGCACATGACCGACAATCTCCGGCTCCATTCTCGCCCTGATCGCGAAGAACGTGCGCCGGCAATCTCCGGCAGAGTTCAGCCAGAAGTCGGCGTCGCGCTGGATGTTCTTGGGGAGGTAGGGCTCGTTCAGTCGGGCGATCGCCGGATCGTCCCCCCACAGAAACAGGTTCGCCAAATCCACGGGCAGGATCGGACCCAGGGCGATGTGTTCGCCCAGGATCACGATCTTGCCTCGTGGCGGCCCAGTTGGCAGCGCGTTGACGAAAGCGGCATCAGATGCATCGATCAGGCCAGCGTGCTGGTCGTAGCGCCATTGGTGGATGAGGTCTGCGAACTGCCGCCGACCGAGTAGGTGGGGTTGTTGAGCAGATCGTCGGTGCTCGTGGTATCGCTATCGGTGCTGCTGGACGAGCCGCCGCCGTGATGGTGATGGCCATGACCATGATGCGTTGCCGCGGTGGCAGCTGCTGCCGGTGCGCTGGCCGCCGCTGCGGCTGCCGGCGCTGCAACCGGCGCGCTCATGGTGCTGGTGGGCGTGCTGCTGGCCGACCCGGCGGATATTTGCGCCGAGGCAGCCCCGTTCGTTGCCAGCGTTTGCCAGGCCGTCGTCGGCACGGCGGCGCCGGCGCCACTTACTTGTATAGACATAGCCGTCTCCATTTTTGCCAACCGGCACGCATGCGCGCAACGCCGATCACATTTGCAACCCATGGGAAGAACGGTGTCGAATATGCCTAATTCAGGCCTAAACGCCCACTGCGACAATGTAATGGGATGTCGCTTTAAACGGCGGACTGAAGCGCTTGTTGAACTTGCAGCGGCGGGCCGAAACGAAGGACTGGGTTTAGCGGACCCGGCGGTCGCGAAACCGCATCTCTATACTACCGCTCTATACTACCGCATCCAAGCGACACGGCATTTCAAATGGCATGAAAGCGCAAAGACCCGGACAATCAAATCAGCAAATTGACGAAATTCGACTGCTCGGTCTGAAACGCGCTGCTGATTGCCGACGCAATGGCCTGCGGACTGTTCAGGCTCGACGTCCCGCTGGTGCTCGAACTCCCGTCACTGGCCGTACTGCCGGTGGCGCCTGCCAGCGATGACAGCGAAGCAAGGCTGACACTGTTACCGGTCGCGCTGCTGCCCGACAGTTCAGACATCATGTCGAGGATCGAAGTGGTGTCGGTGTTCGTCCCCAGCAGCGTGGCCAGCGACGTGTCGGTGGAGCTGGATGTCGTAGGGGTGCCGGTGTTGCCTTCGATCATGTTCAGCAGGCTGCTCGCCTGAGCGGAAGTCAGGCTGTCGGCTGATGTCGCCGAGGATGCATCGGTTCCGGTGCCGGCAGCGGCGTCGGTCGCCGCGCTGGTTGAATTGAGGCTGCTATAGAGCCCCATCAACGAGGTGATGCCGTTGGTCGTCGATGATATGGTGGTCATGGCAAGGCTCCCGGCGACAATCCGCCTCACCCTTCTAACGGCAGGCGTCATTTAATTTTAAGTGTCTGACCCGAAATTAGCTGCGCTGGCCTGCGGCTCGCTAAAGGGCGAATTTGGCTTCGCCGAACTTCGTTTCGAAGTCGGGGGGGGGGGGGGGGCCGAACCCCCGGGCGAAACGAGTTTGCGGAAAAAACAAAAAGGGCCGCGGGGAAAGCGCCCGGTTTTGGACCGCCCACGCGACGAGACCCCACC
>JAMFSI010000120.1 GCA_026225215.1 Sphingomonas palustris
AACATCCGCGAACAGGCCACCTAGCCAAGACCTCAATCGTGACCAAGCGTGGTGCTAAGGATCGCGCGCGCCCACTTATCATGCTGAAGTATATATACTTTATGAAAACCGGTGTTCAAGTGGGGTCATGACGCTGCAAGGTCGAGATAGTCCGTATATTGCATGGCGCACGCGACCTGGGCCAAGCGTTCGAGGGCTAGATTAAAATCCTAAAATCGCACCCCAGAAAACTGCACTGCGAACACAACAGCCGAAACGATCAGCCCCGCCAGAAAACTGCGATAGGCATGGCCCAGCAGCCGGTATTTCTTGTGCTGGAGAACTTGTCCGTTCTGCCAGACGTCGCGAAACATCATCCGGAACATGGCCTCCTCGTCGGCGAGACTCTCGAGGGCCCGCTCGATATATTCATCCTCGGTGAACTGGCTGATGTCCCCGAAAAACATCAGATTGCTGCGCTCGCCCGGCGGATGCCGGGACCGTATCGACGGCATCACCACCGCGACGGCGAAGCAGGCCGCGACCAAGGCAAAGGCGCCCAGCACCAGCAAGGGCAGCGCGGCATGGCCGCCCTTGCTCGCCTGGCCGATCGCCACGGTGAAGACCAGGAAGGTGGCACCCATCAGGATGCTCGCCTTCTGGTCGGCCATCTGGCTCATCGTCAGATTGTTGACGACGGTCTGGCGCGCCGCGTGACCCGAGTTCGATGAAAAGACCCGGGCCGGCGGCGCCGATCTATCCTCCATGTCGAGAGATCGCGATCAGACCACCCCGAAGGCCAGCATGGCATCGGCGACCTTCTTGAAGCCGGCGATGTTGGCGCCCTTGACGTAGTCGATGTAGCCGCCGCCCTGGTCGCCATAATCCTGGCAGCTCTTGTGGATACCGGCCATGATGTCCTTCAGCATCTGCTGGAGTTCGGCTTCCTTCCACGAGCGCCGTCCGGAGTTCTGGCTCATTTCCAGGCCGGAGACGGCCACGCCGCCGGCGTTCGAAGCCTTGCCCGGCGCGTAAAGGATGCGGGCCTTCTTGAAGACATGGACGCCTTCGAGATCGGTCGGCATGTTAGCGCCTTCGGATACCGCCTTCACGCCATTGGCCACCAGCGCGCGAGCATCTTCGCCGAGCAGCTCGTTCTGCGTGGCGCAGGGCAGCGCGACGTCGCAAGCCACGTTCCACGGAGTCTTGCCCTTGGTGAAACTCGAGCCCTTGAACGCTTCGACATAGTCCTCGATGCGGCCGCGACGATGCGTCTTGTGGTGCTTCACCCAGTCGATCTTTTCCTGGTTGATGCCATCGGGATCATGGATGAAGCCACCCGAATCCGAGAGCGTCAGCACCCGGCCGCCCAATTGCACGATCTTTTCGGCGGCGTGCGTGGCGACATTGCCCGATCCCGAGATCACCGCGCTCTTGCCGGTCAGATCATCGCCCTTCATCGCCAGCATATTGGCGAGGAAATAGACCGCACCATAGCCGGTGGCCTCGGTACGGATCAGCGAGCCGCCCCATTCCAGCCCCTTGCCGGTCAACACCCCGGTGAACTGGTTGGTGATGCGCTTGTACTGGCCGAACATATAGCCGATCTCGCGACCGCCCACACCGATGTCGCCCGCCGGCACGTCGACGTCGGCGCCGATGTGCCGATACAGCTCGGTCATGAAGCTCTGGCAGAAGCGCATGATTTCCCGCGTGCTCTTGCCCTTGGGGTTGAAGTTCGACCCGCCCTTGCCGCCGCCCATCGGCAGGCCGGTGAGCGCGTTCTTGAAGGTCTGCTCGAAAGCCAGGAACTTCAGCACGCTTTCGGTCACCGAGGGGTGAAAGCGGATACCGCCCTTGTAAGGGCCGATGGCGTTGTTGTTCTGGACGCGCCAGCCGCGCTGGACGCGGATATTGCCGTTATCGTCTTCCCAGCACACGCGGAACGAAACGATACGGTCGGGCTCGGCAATGCGGCGCAGGATCTGATGCTGGTGGTAATCTTCCTTGTCGGCGATGAAGTCGAAAATATCCTCGGCGACTTCCTGCACGGCCTGAACGAACTCGGATTGATGAGGGTTGCGGCGCTTGACCCCCTCCATGAAACCATTGAAATCAACATGGTCAGAAGTCGCCATGAACACTCTCCCCTAAACGCGTGACTGAAATTTGTCTGAATTGGTAGCTGATTATGCGTTGGCCGATTATGGCTTCTGGTCGATCAACTGTAATTCAGTTGTAACATGCGGCCCGGCGCGGAATATTCCCGCAAAAGCGATTCATTGCAACTGCGTCAGCCGCTAATAAGCGCAATATTTTTGAGAGTATGATCGAAATTCGCGAAAGGGCGAATTTCGAAGTCTGTTCTGTCCCGCTTCACTGACCCAACCACTCCGAGGGTACCATAAATGGGTGGCTGGGCCTGGGAGCGGGACGGCACAGACTATCCGAAACGAAGTTTCAGATCAGTCTCTTACACCAACAGGTCACGAGCGACGGCGATATCCGCGATTCGCCGCTGGCCATCACTCCGTTCCAGCTGGACCACGATATCGATGACGCTGGCGGCATAGCTAAGCGTTTCGCCGCGTGCGAGGCCGAGCCCTGCCTGCATCACCATCAAGGCGATCTGCTCCAAGGCACCGATCGGGGTGTTGGCATGGACGGTCGAGAACGACCCCGGATGGCCGGTGTTGATCGCGCGCAGAAAGCTGATCGCTTCCCGGCCACGCAATTCGCCGACAACGATGCGATCGGGGCGCAAGCGTAGCGCCGTCTGGACCAGATCATCAGCAGTGACCCGCGCCTCGCCCAGTTCGCCCTTGACCGCGACCAGACCCACACCGTTCTGGGCCGGCAACCGCAGTTCGGGCGTATCCTCGATCAGGATGATCCGCTCGTCGGCGGGAATCTCGCTGAGCATGGCATTGAGGAAAGTGGTCTTGCCCGTGGAAGTGCCGCCGGAAATGAGGATGGTGCGGCGTTCCCGGATCGCCGCGCGCAGATAGGCAATGGGCTGAGCGCGAGGGTCGGGCAGCGGCGCCGCGACGCGATCCGCCAGCGCGCCGTGATCGTAAGCATCGAGCGGCAGATCAAGCAGGCGGTGCCGGCGGATCGCCATCGCCCAATGCGCGCGGGTAGCGGGCGGCCCGCATAATTGCACCCGCGCCCCGCCGGGCAAAGTCGCGGCGAGCAGCGGATGTTCGCGATTGATGCCCTGATGCGTGACCCTGGCGACCTGCTCGGCGAGGCGCGCCAGCAAGCGGTCGGTGACTTGGGGAACCTCGATCCGGCCCATGCGCGGCCAGGTCGCATCCTCGACCCAGATCTCGCCGGGGCGATTGACGATAATCTCGGTGACGGTTTCACATTCCAGCCAGGGGCGGAACGGCTCGAGATAAGCGTCGAGATAGACACTGCGCGGCAATTCCGGGGCCGTGCTGCTCTCGGGCAGAGGCACGAGAGCAGCACGCGCGTTCATTCGGTGGTGACCTTGGCGAAATCGAGGTCGCGGGCGGTGAATACCCGCACCGGCTCGCCGGGATGGACGCGGATCGTCGGGCCGATCTGGCCGGTCTGGCCGACCGCGGTCGAGGCTGCCGACTGGCCCGAGCCGGCGATGATGACGCTGGTGCCACCGCTGCCGATCGCGCTGAGCCCGCTCATCACGGTCAGCAGCATCGCCGAGCCGAAGCGTTCGAAGAAATGCGTGTTAACGCTGCCGGACAAGCCCGATTCGCCGTCGAAGCCGGTGGCGGGCGAGCCGATGTTGACCGAAACCCCGTCGGGCCGGATCAGCCTGGTCCAGATCACATAGATGCGGTGTTGCCCGGCTTGCAGCCCGCTCTTGTACTGGCCGATCAGTCGCGAGGAGCGCGGCACCAGCACCCTGGTGCCATCGAAGGAGCGCACATCGGTCGAGACGATCGCCCGGCAATAGCCCGGCACATCGGTATCGATCGCGGTTTCCAGCACGGCGGGGATCAGCGTGCCCTGCGCCACCGTGGTCTTGGGGTTGATGCTGGCGCTGGCGGTGGCCGCGCCACTGCCGGTCGTGCCCAGCCGGGCGGCGAATTCATCATTGCCATTGGCGCCGTTCGTCGCCGCCGGAGCCCCCGGTGCCGCAACCGGTACCGGCACGGGTTCCATCGCCGGCATTGCACTGGCGTCGAACACCACCGTCGGCGATGACAACGGGTTCGCTTCCGATATTGGGCGATAAGCCTGCAACGGCGGCCCCGCAAAATTGGGATGAGCGACGGGCATGGGCTGCGCCAAGGGCGCTACCGGTCCGTGCCAGGCAGGAGCGACCGGCGCCGCGACGGGCATGGGCGCTATCGGCCCGGCGCGGTTGGCCATGTGGTTGTTCATGCCCCAGAACGTCACCGCGCCGAGCAGGCCGATCACCGCGATTCCGCCCAGCAGCACCATGGCATCGGAACGCGGCTGGCGCTGCGTGACCGCCGGAAGGACATGACGCGTGGCGAGGTCGATCACCTCGGCGCCTTGCCGGGGATCGGTATCGTTCGAGGCGGCCAGGCGGCTGGTGCCGGTGCGCGACCGCGGCAGCGCCGAATAGGGGGAGTTGCTGAGGCTCATGGCGCGTCGCTCCGTAAGGGTGCGTTCGTGGCGACCGGTGTTCCAGCCGGAGAATTGGTGGCCATCGCGGCCGGCGGATCGGTGCGGGCCGGCAAATGGCCCTCTCCCGTATGTTCGACGATAGCGCTGTCGCGGCCCGAGCGCAGCACGATGCGATGCGGCACGCCTTCGACTACGATCACCTCACCGCGCATCGAAAAATTGACCGGGCCTTCATTGCCCTTTTCATCATCGACGAGAATCGCCGGGAGTACGGTTTTCTCCGGCCAACTCAGATAAGTGTCGCGGCCATCGTCATATACCCGCGCCGGGGTCAGCGCGGCTTTGCCCTTGGCGTGCCAACCGAAGTCGAGTGCGGAGGGATCGATCGGCAAGGCATCCGGGCCGCCCTTGGCGATCGCAGTCTCTTCGCTGGTCAGCGGCGCGGGCGCGACCGGTTTCGCCGGTTTGGGCGGCGCGGGATAGCTGAAGCGCAGGAAATAGACCGGCGGTCCGCTCGGCGCCGCGACCAGATCGAAGAAATAGCTGTGCTGGTCAGTGACCACAGTGAGGTTAGTGCGCGCCCGGGCATGCAGTGGTTTCACGAACAGCATATTGACGCGCTTGTTGGGCGTGACCTGCCACAGCGTGGAATCGCCGATAGCGACGTTTTCGATGTGCTCGTCCTCGCCGAAAGCGATCGTCGCCTGTACGCCGGTCTTGCCATCGAGGCGTTCGACGACATTGTCGCGGTAAGGCAGCGTGATCAGGCGCGAGTCACTGGCCATGGCGGGAGACGCCAGGACGCAGGCAAAAGCGATCATCGCGGCGAGGTGATGACCCCAGGATCGGCGGATCATTTCAGCCTCCGGTTTTCAGGCGGCGCCCGGAAGCGGCTGCCGATTCCGCTGGCGCGACGCCCACCCTCGTTGGCGTTCGCGGCAGACCGGCCATCGCTTCCGGCATAATGCCCACCGGCGACCGGCGCGGTAACGACCAGCCGCGAATGCGACCGGCTGGTCGGTGGCAAAGCGGCAGCGCCCACCGAAGATGGCGCGCCGGTAGTCGTCGCCCCGCCGGTCTGGTTCGTGGGCGATAGCATCGCTGCTCCAGGCACGCTCGCGGGAAAACGGCTGAAATCCACTGCAACCGGCGCCGCTGACGGCGTCATTCCAGACGGAAACACCTGCCACGCGCCGACGATAGTCGCCGCAGTGCGCAGCACCATGATCATCAGCGCGGCATGGACGGCGGCGATCATGAAAAAAGTCATCGCACCACGCGCATCGATACCATCCGGCCCGGCAAGATGGTTCACCGCCGGGACCGCCAATTCCAGCGTAAAGGCGCCGCCGACTACCGCGAGCAACGGCGCGGTCGCGGCCAAAACCATCGCCCTCAACCAGCCCACGAACAACCCGCGCGTCGCCGGGAACAGCGCCATCACCACGAACACCGGCCCCAGCGCCAGCATCAGCGCGAGGATGATCCGCGAAGTCACCAGCACGCCCACGGTCGCCAGCAGCAGGATGGTGGCGCCGGCCCAGAGCATGTTATTGGGCGATACGCCGCCAGGGTGGGGCACAGCAGCCGGGGTCCCCGTGCCGTTCGTAGCCGGGACGGCTTGACCAGCCGGCCCGGCGACCGGTTGGGGCGCGGGCTGGGCCGGCTGCTGGCTATCGCTGATCTCAGCGATGGCGGAGAACAGAATATCGATCCGGTCGGCGAAGATCTGCGTGGCCGAGCCCTGGGTACCCATCACCGCACCGGCCAGTTCGTCGGGCGCACCGGTCGCGAGTGTCCAGACCACGCCTTGATAAGCGGCCCAACTGGTCGCGAAGGCGAGCACCAGGCCGACACCCATCATCCGCTGCGTAAGCGCGCCGATTCCCAGCCGCGTGCGTCCGGCGAGCAGGGCCAGGGCGAAAATGGCGATGTAGAGCGTCAGCAGCGCGGTCAGCGCCGGCATCAACGAGCCGTGGAGACCGAGCAGCCGGTCGAAGGCGGTGGTGGTGACTTGCTGGCTCATGCAATCGACCGCGCGCAGCGCCGGGGCCACGCCATTGCCGGCATCGGCGATCAGATCGCCGCAACCGCTCATTCGGCTGCCACGGCGGCGGCGGGCCAATCGAATGCCGACTCGCCATCCGTTTCACCCTGTGCGCCATCGCCGCCAGGCCACATGCTGCCGGTGAGCGCACCGTACCAATTGGCCGGGTGGTCACCCAGCTTGGCGCGCAACCGGTCGAGCCGGCGCACGGTGCTCTCGCGCCCGGACAGCACGGTGATCACTTCGTCCATCCCCGACAGATCGAGCCGCAGCACGGTCGAGGCGTCGCCTTGGCGCAGCAGGAAGCAGCGGCTCTGGACCGGCAGGGTGCGGATGATATCCAGCTCGTGCCGGGTGAGGCCGAAGCCGGTGCAATAATCTTCGGGCCGCGCGCGCGGATTGGGAGTGAAGATCATCGTCGCGGTCTGCTCGACCAGCGCGGCGGCGATGGTGCTGTCCAGCGCATCGCGGGCGCTTTGCGTGACGAAGCCGACCAGCGCGTTGCGCTTGCGCAGGGTTTTCAGCCAATCGCGGATGCGCTCGGCGAATACCGGATCATCGAGCACTTTCCAGCCCTCGTCGATCAGGATCATCGTCGGATCGCCGTCGAGCCGTTCCTCGATACGGTGGAACAGATACATCATCACCGGGGTGCGCAGCGCCGGTGATTCGAGCAGTTCGGTGAGGTCGAAGCCGAGCGTGCGCGCCGAGAGATCAAGCCGATCCTCGGCATGATCGAACAGCCAGCCATGCGGGCCATCGACGGTCCACGGCGCCAGCCGGCTGGCCAGGTCACCCGGAATCGGCCGGCGGCTGCCCGCCAGCAATTCATGGAAATGCGACAGCCGCCGCAGCGCCGGATCATGGGCGTAAGCCGCATCGACGGCGGCGGCGATGGTGGCGCGCTCCTCGGGTCCTTGGGCGGCGAGCAGCACCCCGAACCAGTCGCGCAGAAAGGCGCGGTTGCTGGCGGTGTCCGGCAGAGCGAGCGGGTTGAAGCCGGTCGCGTGGCCGGACGAAATCCGGCTGTAGCGCCCGCCGATGCCGCGAATGAACACTTCCGAGCCGCGATCCTTGTCGAACAACACCGTGCGCGGGGCAAACCGCTGTGCCTGCGCGGCGAGGAAGTTCAGCACCACGGTCTTGCCCGAGCCCGAGGGCCCGATCACGGTGAAATTGCCCAGATCGCCGTGATGGAAGCTGAAGAAATAGGGGGTCGAAGAGGTGGTTTCGAGCAAGGCGACGGCGTCGCCCCAATGGTTATCCTCGGCGGCCCCCATCGCCTGGCCGTGGAGCGACGCGAAGCAGGCCATATTGGCGCTGGAGATCAGGGCGCGGCGGACGATATAAGCCTCGTTGCCGGGGAACTGCCCCCAGAACGACGGTTCGAGATTGACGTCCTCGCGCACCGCGACCGCGCCCGCATTCGCCAGCGCCGAGGCAATCTCGGCGCAGCCGCCATCGAGATCCTCGAGGCTGTCGCCGCGCACCAGCACCGACAAATGGTGATCGCCGTAGCCGACCGCGCCGATACCGAGCGTGTCGCGCGCCGCCATCAACTCGCGCCGCTCCGCCATCGCCTCCTCATCGGCGGAACGCAGACGGCGCAGCGCGAGATCGATCCGTTCGCGGGCCAATTGGCCATCGCAGGGTGCCCAGGTTTCGGTCAGCACCAATTCGCGCGGCAAGCGCAGCAGCGGGTCGGTCAGCCCCGCGGCAGTGGCTTCGGGATAGCCCTTGAGACCAAGGATGGCGGCAAAGTGCGAGCCCTCGGCACCGCGCAATTCCATCGCATCGAGGCCGAAGCTGACCCGGCGATAGGGGATCATGTCGCCCAGCGCGCTATCGGGGGGTGGCCGACGGACCGGGCGCATCTCGCCGTTGTACAACGCCGAAATCAGTTCGAGCAGTTCGGAGCAGGTGCCGTTGTCGCCCTCGTAATCGCCGAGCGCGCGCACCCCATAGGGCTGGAGCAGATTGGTCAGCCCGCCGACCATCGCGCTAAGCGCTCTGAGATCGCTTGGGTCGGCGGCTACCGGCGTCGCGCCGCGTTGCGAAAGGCGCCGCCCGAGCCGTTCCGCCCAGCCGGTCTTGCCCCGGGCCGGGCGGCGCAGAATGGTCAGGAACTGATCGTTCACGAACAGCGCTCCGCCGGCCATCCGCTGCCGCCAGCGCGCGTCGATATGCCCGCAGAGCGGATCATCGAAGGAACCGGCAAAATCGATCGCGACCCGACGCCGGACGATGTGGTGATAGACGACGAAGCGCGAATCGACGCCGGTGCGCAGCCATAATTCGCGCACCGCGGCATGCGCATTCAGATCGATAGCGTCGGCGGAATCGCTGGGCAGGCCAGGGACATGCAGCCCGGCCATGACCGAGCCATCGCGCAGCAGCAGCAGATTGGGCCCGGGCTCCTGATCGACCAGGCTGAGATACGGCAAGCGGTCGCCCGCTCGCGCCTCGCGCCGCCGCCAGGACGCAAAGCTACCGCGATTTTCGCCAGCTTCATGGAGCATAGGAGTTGCACCCCCAACGGCGCCAATTCGCCACGCGCGGGCAGCGACTGACACGGGTAAGCCACAAGTCGAACACGCGCGGCTCGCGCAGGCAAGCGAGATAGCCCACCGCATGGACCGCAAGCGCCACCGCCAGCGCGAGGAAGCTGCGGGTGACGAGGAACACCTCGGTGGTGATCAAGGCGTTGATCACGAAGAAACTATACGTCACCCCGGCAAACATCTGCGGCTGAGTCAGCGGCTTGCACAAGCGGTGACGAGCGAGTTCCATGGGCGCCTATCCTCCTGCCGCCGAACGAATTCCCGAAACGATCGCACTGGCGCCGAACAGGACGAAGCAGCCGATAATCACGGTCATCCCCATCCGCCAGTTGAGCCGCCCGGTCAGCATCATCAGCCCCACTGCCGCCACCGCCATCACCGCGACTGCGGTGGCGACATTGCCCATCAGCGTGCCTTGTAACCATAGCACTGCAGCGAGGATCGGGCCTGAGCCTTGCGGATCGCCGGCGTTGGCGAAGGCGGTCTCGGGAAGCGCAAGCGCTAGTCCGACAATCCCTTGCAAACGTGATTGTCCGATCCGAAACTTCGTTTCGGATCGTCTGTGCCGTCCCGCTCTCCCGGCCCAACCACTCGTTAAAGGTACTCTGTGGGTGGTTGGGCCGGGGGAGCGGGACGGCACAGACTTAGAAATTCGCTCATTTGCGAATTTCGGGTCAGACTCTGACAGGCGACGCAGCCGTATCATCTTATCTCCCTCCGGTGGACAAGCGCGCGAAGATCGCCGTCACATAATGCTGAGTCTCGGCGATGGGTGGCACCCCATCGGCTCGGACGACTCGCGCCGGACCGGCATTATAAGCAGCCAGCGCCCTTTCCAAGTCACCGCCGAAACTGTCGAGCAACTGCCGCAGATAACGGGCGCCGCCCTCGATATTCGATTCAGGATCGTCCGGATTGGCGCCCAGCGCGCGCGCGGTGCCCGGCATCAACTGGGCCAGTCCCCGCGCACCGGCCGGCGAGACAGCCCCGGTATGCCAGCGGCTTTCCTGCCAGACCAAAGCCTCGATAATCGCCGGACTGAGATCGTAGCGTTCCGACAGCCGGGCCACGATCGGGCGCCATTGCGCGGGCACTTCAGCCTGCTGCGGGTCGCTTCCGGCAGTGAGCGCTGGCGGAGCGGTGGGGCGCGTTCTGGCGGCAGTGCCGGGAAGGGTCACCCAGTGCCAGCCGTCGCTGCCCACTTCCATCACTTCGGCGCGGGCCGGAACTGTCGAAAAGGCAAGCACTGTCAGACCGAGCATCGTTAGACAGGGCAGCAAAATCGATTGCGCATAAGCGCAGGCGCACGACGCGTAACCGAAAATCCGACTTGCCAACCTTTGTATCATAACCGCCCCAACCCCGTGTGTGGCCCGCGTAAAGACCACGAACGACCCGCGCGTGGCAAGAAATGAATCGCGTCACCAGGCTTTTTGCTTGGGCATTTCTCGCAACCCGACAAGGCGTAACCGCGATTGCCGATAAAGAATTCTCCCGGCGTAAATTTGCCTGCTTGAATTCATGGCAGAATCTTTTGGCGAACTGGTGTCGTGGCGGAATTCGCCAATAATTGTATCGCAATGTCTGGGATTCTGGAGAAGTTAAGGTAAGATGTAGCCGGTCGGCCGTTAGCTGACCGGGGGTTGAGCATTAATACCGCGGGGCTGGACCGGCCAGCTTCGCAACAGGTGGGGAAAACGATGACGGTTCGGCACGTCGATGTCGCCGGCTTTACGCAGTTTCCGGGCAAGGCGAGTGGGGCTACTCGTCCGGCCAAGGGCTGCGTGTCGGCCAGAGACCGGAAAAACAGGGGGCTTTCTGGGTTTGGGCCGAGCTTGGGATTCGGACTGGGGCTTGTTCTCTGCGCCGCCACGCCGGCGATCGCGCAGGTTTCATCGTCGCAATTGCCGACGCGCGAGGAATTGCAGGGCGGCGCTCCGGTCGCGCCCGCCCAGCCGGCGCCGCGGCAGCATCACCTGCAGGTCGAAGACAATATCGAACATTCGCCCTGCGCGCTCGACAATCCCGCTTATGCCAATGTCCGGATCAAGATCACCCAGGCGACCTTCGGCAATCTCGGCCCGGTTTCGGAGACAGCGCTGGCCGATAGCTGGAAGGGTTACGTCGGCACCGATCAGCCGATCAGCGTGGTCTGCCGCATCCGCGACTCGGCGGCGACGACGCTGCGCGCGATGGGCTATATCGCCGCCGTCGAAGTGCCGGTCCAGCGGATCAAGGACGGTGAAGTCCGTTTCGAGGTGCTCTATGCACGGGTCACCTCGATTCGCGTGATCGGCCGGCCCGGTCATGACGCCGGGCTGCTGGAATCCTATCTCGCGCCGCTCGCCAATGGGCAGATATTCAACCGCTTCGCCGCCGAGCGCAATGTCCTGCTCGCCCAGGACATCCCCGGCTACGATATCCACTTGACGCTCAAGCCTGCCGGCAGCGGCGCGGGCAATATGATCGCCGAAGTGCACGTCGATGAAACCCCGGTGATGGTGGACTTCACCGCCTCCGATCTCGCCGCACCCAGCAGCGGACGCGTCGGCGGTCAGTTGCGCGCCACCTTCAACGACCTGGTCGGCGATGGCGACCAGACCACTTTGTCAGCCTATTCGACCAGCGAATTCCGCAAGCAGCAGATCTATCAGGGCGGTCACCAGTTCATGGTCGGCGCCAGCGGCATCCAGTTGTCGGCGCATGTCACTTATGCGATCACCCGGCCCGATCTCGGCAGCCAGGTGCCGGCGATCGATGCGCATACGCTGTTCATCAATACCGAAGCGCTCTATCCGATCGTGCGGCGGCAGGCGTTCAGCCTGCACGGCGCGGTCGGCCTCGATGTCGTCAATCAGAACGTCACCTTTGCCGGCCTGCCGCTCAGCCGCGATCACTTGCGCGTCGCTTATCTGCGGCTCGATCTCGATACGATGGACATGAAGGGGCGCGGACCCGATGCGACCGCGCTGTGGCGGATCAGTGCCACGGCGGAAATCCGCCATGGGCTGGACATCTTCGGCGCCAGCCCGGACTGTCTCACCAATGCCAGCGCCTGCAGCGCAACGGGCTTTGTCTATCCCGGCATTCTCGACGGCGATCCCGAGGCGACGGTATTTCGGGCCTCGGCCAATATCGATCTGCATCCGGTGCAATGGCTCGACCTGTCGCTCGCGCCACGTTTCCAGATCGCCTCGGGCCCGGTGCTCGGCTTCGAACAATTCTCGCTCGGCAATTATACGGTCGGGCGCGGCTACGATCCCGGCGCGGTCGTCGGCGATGACGGCGCCGCGTTTACCTTCGAAGCGCGGGGGCCGCTGACCCGGCTCAGCGCCAACTCCGGCCTCGCCTTCCAACCTTATGTCTTTTCCGACAATGGCTGGGCCTGGCGGCGCAACACGCCTACGCCTGCCCAGCCGCAGGAGCTGCATTCGCTCGGCGGCGGCGCTCGCGTGATCTTCGAAAACCAGGCCCGGCTCGACCTTTCCGTCGCCGTGCCGATCACCCGCGTCCCCGACAGTACGACCGGGCTGTTGGTCCGGCCCTCGCCGTTATTCCTGGCCACATTCACCGCCGCATTAATCCCCTGGAGATACCGCTGATGCGCAAGGCCCCGTTCTCTCGCTGGCTTCCCGGCGTTTCCCGGGGAACCTTGGCCGCATTGCTGGTGGCAGCGCCTGTCGCGGCCTCGGCAAGTCCTGGCTTCCAGGGCACGCCGACAACGGTCTACGGCAACGGCGGCGCCAACCCGGCCAGCAACCCGGTCACCATCTTCAACACCGGCGGCAATACCCAGCAAATCCAGATCGCCAACACCAGCCCGGTCACCGTCATTAACTGGACACCGACTGCCACGGCGCTGGCGGGCCCTTCCGGTAACGGCACGGGCGCGATCCAATTCCTGCCAAGCACGAACACGGTAAACTTTGTCGGCCTCGGCGGTGCTGCGTCAGCTTACACCGTGCTCAACCGGATCATTCCTACCAGCGTCGCCGATCAGGCCCGCGCGGCAGAATTCGACGGCACCGTCACCAGCACCTCCAATGTGCGGCTGTGGTTCTACAGCCCCGGCGGATTGCTGATCGGATCGACCGCCAATTTCAATGTCGGCGGCCTCGTCCTCACTGCGGCGGACCCAGGGACGGGCGCGTTCATCACCACCGATCCTTCCGGGGTCGACCATTTCACGGTCAGCGCCGCTGCGGGCAGCACGTCGGGCATCACCATCATGCCCGGCGCCAACATCTCGGCGGTCAATGCCGGACAATCGAGCTATATCGTCGCCATCGCCCCCCAGATCACTCAGGGCGGGAATATCAGCGTGGGCGGTTCGGTGGCGCTGGTCGCGGCCGAAACCGCCACCTTCGCGGTCGCCCCGAATGGGCTGTTCAACATTCAAGTCAACACGGGAACCTCGCTTGGAGGCACGGTCGTAAGCAATACCGGCAGCGTCGGCGGACCTAATGCTGCTACCGCTGGCCAGTATCAGCGCGTCTATATGGTCGCCGTGCCGAAGAATCAGGCCATTGCCATGGCGATCGCGTCGAGCGGATCGATCGGTTTCAGCGTCGCCGACGCGGCCAATGTCAATGGCGATGAGATCGTGCTCTCGGCCGGTGGCGATATCGCCGATACCGGCGCCGGCAATCCGGTGGTCGCGACCGGCGCGGCGGGCGCCACCGGCCTGGCCAGCCTGACGCTGGGCGGGGGCACGCTGACGCCAAGTAATACCGCTATCTACAATTCGAACACTTATGCCGTCGCCACCGGCTCGGCGACGGTTACCGACCCCAATCTGAACATCGCCTTCGCCTCGAATCTGTCGGTGATCGCGCCGCAAGCCACGGTGAGCGCGCAGAACGGTACGACGATTTCGGTGGGCGGCAATCTCACTGTCGCAGCCGACAACACCGATAACACCAGCACGGGCAGCGCGAACAACGCACTCGTCGAAGCACAAGGCTCCACTCTCGAAGTCGGCACCAATGCCTTTGCTCTGGGCGTCAACGGCGACTTGACCGTGACTGCCGACGACACGCTAGGGGGTGTCGGTGGCACAGCCACGCTACAGACGAGCTACGGCTATATTTCGGTCAACGGCGATGCCCACGTCAGCGCCAGCGGCTCCTGGACGGGTGCCAACGCCCAGAATTATAATCCGTTTGGCACTTACACCCAAGGTGGAACGGCGCAGGTCTCCGTCACCGGGGGCACTCTGTACGTAGGCGGCGGCTTGACGGTCAATGCCACCGCCGACGCCACGGGGGCTGACCAGGTTTATTTCGCGGATGAATGTTGCGACTATGCCATCAACGCCACAGGCGGCACAGCATCGGTGATAGTGAGCGGCCAATATAGCTCTCTCACCACCAATAACGGCATTACCACTCACGCCGATGCGACCGGCAGCGTTGATAGTTATCGTGAAGGTGGCACCGCCACCGCCGGCACCGCCGAGGTGATCGCCGACGGTGGCATGATCACCGTCACCGGAAATAATGGTATAACCGCTACCGCTAACGCGATTGGCGGCACTCAGGCCTCTAACAGCGGCAATGGCGGCTATGCCGTTGGCGGCACCGCGCTGATCGCCACTCGAAATGGCACCGCAGATGCTCCCGCCAGTATCGTCACCAATACCGATCAATTGACGGGTGGCACCATTGCCACGACTGTCCAGGCCAACGCCACGGGCGGCGGTGCCCCGGGCTACTCGAACTACACCAGTGGAGATGCGCAGGGCGGTACGGCTACGCTGCAGGTGACCGGTGCCAACCAGTCGATCACCATCGGTGATGACGCGGCGGTACAGATCACGGCTCTGGCGACAACCAGCGAGGGCGCTGGCGGTGGTAGCGGCACGGCAACGGGCGGCACGGCGCAGCTGCTCGCCAGCGGTGGCTCACTGGCGATTGCCAACGGCGTGTCGATGGATGCCAGTGCCTCAGCCGGTTACGATCAGAACTATGGCGGCTATGCCAACGGCGGGACGGTGCAGTTCACCGCGAATAACAGCGGCGCGATCACCGCCAATGGCCCGATCACTCTGAATGTCTCGGCATCCGGCGGTAGCAGCAGCAATAATGGTGGCAATGCGACCGGCGGGACCATTCAGTTCGGGGTCATCCCGGACACCAACACCCTCGCAACCTTCACCGGCACGATGAATGCCAGCGGTTCGACCTATCTGAACGCCTCCGCCAGCGGCGGCGGTGGCAACGCTCTCGGCGGCAGCGCACTGGGCGGCAATATTTTCGTTTCGACGGGCAACAATGACTTCGCCTTCGACGACAACGGCACCACCGCCGAACTGGATGCCAGCTCCACCGTCGCTTCCTATGGAGAGGCCCCCGGAACCGCCAGTAGCGCAGGCGGTGTACTGCTGACGAATCTCGGTACGGCAAACCTTGCGGGCGGATTGCAACTCGATGGCAATACGCCGCTTTACGTGCAGGCTGGCGGCTCGATCAATGTGTCCGGTTCGATTACCGGCAGCGGCGCAGGCAATTACGTGCATCTGTGGGCCGACGATCTCGGCACCGGCACCGGCACGGTGACTCTGGCCAATGGTTCGCTGGACCTGCCGGGCAGCCAGATCGATATCTATTACAATCCCAGCAGCCTCGGCAGTCCGACCGACTTTTCCGGCGGGGTCGCCGGGGGTAACTGGACCGGGTATCAGCTCGTCAATAATGTCACCCAGCTGCAGCAAGTCGGCAGCTATCTGTCGCAGAATTTCGCGCTAGGCAAAAATATCGACGCCAGTTCTACAGAAGGATTGCCCGGCGGTGCGGGATTTGTGCCGATCGGCTCGGTTGGCAACGGCTTCACCGGTAATTTCGACGGCTTGAACCACACGATCACTAACCTGTTTATCAATTCATCGGGCAACGGCGTCGGTCTGTTCGGCCAAGTAGGGAACGGAAACGGGGATACCATCCTCATTCGCAACATCGGCCTGGTCAATGCGCAGATCGCGGGCAATGGCGAAGTCGGCGGCCTCGCTGGCGTGCTCGGCGTTACCAATCCCGCAGTCGCGGATAATATCAGCATCACTAACGCTTATACCACCGGTGGTTCCGTGTCTGGTTCGGAAGGTGTCGGCGGACTGGTGGGATACACCCTGGCTGGCGCCACTGCGGTGCTGAGCAATGTTCACAGCGATGCCGATGTCTCGGCGAGCGGGGTGGGCTATGTCGGCGGTCTGATAGGATCGGCAAATTATACGACGATCACCGATGCCTTTGCCACCGGATCGGTGACGGCCACCGCCACTGGCGCTACCGGGGTCGGTGGCCTCGCCGGCGAGATTTATTACGGCGGATTGAGCCAGGCCTATGCCACCGGCGCGGTCACTACGGCCGCAGGCAGCACAGCAGTGGGTGGCCTGATCGGGACCGTCAGTGGCGCATTCCTCGGCAACAGCTTCGCCGGCACGATCGACCAGACTTATGCCGTCGGCGCCATCAACGCGGGAACCGGTAGCAGTTCTGTGGGCGGCCTCGTCGGCGCCAACAACGGCGGCTATATTAGCGAAAGCTGGGCGAGTAGCCCCGTCTCGGCCCCAGGCGGCAGCGCCGTCGGCGGCTTTGTCGGCACCAATACGGGCACTATCATGAATTCCTATTGGGACAACTATTCCACCGGGCAAGCCAATGGTGTCGGCACCGACACTGGTACGACAACCCAGCTCAATGCCGTCACCAGCGATCCTACGCAGTCGGAAGCTGAGAATTATGCGTTCAATTCCGAAGCCTACAACCAGAGCTTTGGCGGCAGCTTCGGCGCCGACTGGATCTACGACAATGAGGACACAAGGCCGATCGGCGCCTGGGAAGCACCGGTGGCGTTTTTCGGCGTGGCGCCCATCAGCAGCGCTCACCAGCTCCAGTTGATGGACTTCAATCTGGGCGGTAGCTATGCCATCACCCAAAATGTCAACATGAGCGGCACCGGCGGTACCACCGACATCTGGGACACCGGCGGCTTTATGCCACTCGGCGGCTTCTATATAGACCCACCCTTCACTGGGACGCTGGACGGCGCGGGCCATGTGCTGTCGAACCTAACCATCGACCCTACCGGCTATGGATACGCCGACCTGGGGCTCATCCAGGAGAATTACGGCACGATCAAAAACCTGGGTCTGGCCAATTTCACCATCACTGCCACAGAATCCAATAATGTCGGCGCGCTCGCCGGCGTCAATGCCGGGGTCATCACCGATAGCTTCGCGATCGATGGCACGGTCACCCTGACCGGCGATTCCAGCACGAATGGCGTGGCGGGCGGCCTGGTCGGCTACAATTCCGACGGCACTAACGGCAATGGCATGCCTGCAGGCCAGGTCGGCTCGATTTCGCAATCCTATGCCACCGTGGCGGTGACGGGCGGTTATGCGACGGGCGGTCTGGTCGGTGAGAACGAAGGGTTGATCAACCAAACCTATGCCAACGGGGCCGTCGTCGGTGGCAACGTCGACGAGCCTGCGACGGGTGGCCTGATCGGCGCAACTTATGAGTCCGGCGGCTCAGTTACCAATTCCTATTGGGATAGCTATGCCACCGGACAAGCCAACGGCATTGGCACGAACAATGGCACGATAAACCAGCTCAACCCCGTCACCAGCGACCCGTCGCAATCGGGTTCCGCCAATTACGCTTTCAATGCGGAAAGCTTCGCCAACTTCCTGACCATCTCCGGCGGATCGGCGATCGACACCACGGGTGGCCAGGGTCTGGCCTGGCGGCAATATGAGGGACAGACCGCGCCGCTGCTCGAGGCCTTCCTGACCCCGATCGTCGTGCAGGCCGGCAGCCTCACCACGCAATATAACGCGCAGATACCCGTCGTTCCCATCACCACCTATGGCGCGCAGCCTGCGCTGACCTTCGGCAACGGCCAGGTCACCGGCGTGGGCAGCAACGCCGGCACCTATTCGGCGACTTATGGTGGCGGGCTCTATTCGAACCAGTTGGACTATGATTTCGTGGCCTCGACTGCTCCCGCCACGGTGGTCATCACCCAGGCACCGCTGACGCTGAGCGCGGTTTCCGATACCAAGGTCTACGATTCGACCACTAACTCAGCCGGCGTCGTCCAGATTTCGGGTACGCTTTACGGCGCAGACAACGTCAGTGCCACGCAGAGCTTCACTTCGCCCAATGTGCTGGGCGCCAATGGCAGCACCTTGGTGGTCAATCCGGGCTATGTCATCAACGATGGCAACGGCGGTGGCAATTACGCCGTCACCCTGCAAAGCGCTCAAGGCACGATCACCCCGGCGGCGCTGACACTGGCGGCGGTGTCCGACACCAAGGTCTACGACGCCACTACTAACTCGGCAGGCGTCGTGCAGGTCTCGGGCCTGGTCGGTGAGGACAACGTCACCAATGCCACGCAAAGCTTCGCCTCTGCCAATGTTCTGGGCACCAATGGCAGCACGCTGGCGGTCAATTCGGGCTATATCGTCAACGACGGCAACGGCGGCAACAATTACACCGTTACCCTGCAAAGCGCGCAAGGCACCATCACCCCGGCGGCGCTGACGCTGGCGGCGGTGTCCGACACCAGGGTCTACGACGCCACTACTAACTCGGCAGGCGTCGTGCAGGTCTCGGGCCTGGTCGGCGAAGATAGCGTCAGTAATGCCACGCAGAGCTTCGGCTCGGCTAATGTGCTCGGCACCAATCGCAGCACGCTGTTGGTCAACTCGGGCTATACCGTCAACGATGGCAATGGCGGCGACAATTACACCGTCACCCTGCAAAGCGCGCAAGGCACCATCACCCCGGCGGCGTTGACGTTGGCAGCGGTGTCCGACACCAAGGTCTACGATGCCACCACCAACTCGGCAGGCGTCGTGCAAGCCTCGGGCCTGGTCGGCGAAGATAGCGTCAGCAATGCAACGCAGAGGTTCACGTCGCCCAATGTGCTCGGTCCCAATGGCAGCACCTTGGTGGTCAATCCGAACTATGTCGTCAACGATGGCAATGGCGGCAATAATTACACCATCACCCTGCAAAGCGCCCAGGGCACGATCACCCCGGCGGCGCTGACCGTCACCTATACCGCCAATGCCGCCACCAGCATTTACGGCAACACCATTTCCGGCCTGAGCGGCTCGACCGCCGTGCAGGGGCTGCAAGGCGCAGATACGCTGACATCGGTCATCTCGGGCACCGCCAGCTTTGCCACCACCGCCAATGGCCAATCGAACGTGGGGTCTTATGCCATCACTGGCTCGGGCGTGACCGGCATCAGCAGCAATTACAGTGTCAGTGCTGTGCAGGCGCCGAGCAACGCCACCGCGCTGACGATCACCGCGCGGCCGATCACGGTCACCGCCGATCCGCAGCAGCGCAATGTCGGTGTGGACAATCCGACTTTGACCTATGTCGTCACCGGACCGAACCGAACCACGCCAGGGCTGGTCAACGAAGACCAGTTGACCGGATCGCTGACCACCACGGCAACCTTGACCTCGCCTGTCGGCAATTACGCTATCCTCCAGGGCAGTCTCGCTGCCTCGCCGAATTACCAGCTGACCTATGTCGGCAACAATTTGAGGATCATCCCCGTCATCAACCCCATCGTGGAAAACATCGGCAACACTATCGAAGCGAACCTGCCGGATCAGACCGACGGTCCGGGTCAGGCGGGCGGCCCGGGTCAGGCGGGTAGTCCAGGCCAGTTTGGCGCGACGACGCCATTGGGGCGGCGGCGGACGACGGCGGAACTGGCCGAACTCTATGCCGGCATCGGCGTGCACCCCCTGAACATCCAGCAGAACATGATCAACGACAAGCTTGTCACCAGGCCGCCGCCGGTAAACGAACCGGTCACGAGCAATGGCAACGCCAGCTTGTGGGGACCTGGAGCGCCGTGATGACCAGAGTGACAACCGCTTCGCTATCGTCCCGCGCTCCGATTCGAGCGCTCCGCGCCGGAATTGGGGCGCTTGGAGGCATGTTCGCACTGCTGCTGGCCACCCCGGTAGCGGCTCAGCCGCAGGAAGCGCCGGTATCGACTACGGACAGTTTCCGGATCGGCAATGTCGGCGTGCTGTGCTCGGCGCAGCTCCGCAGCGAGGATGCCTATTATCAGACGATGTTCGACCGCGGCTACGACGTGGTGTGCCGCGATGCGGCGAGCCCGGTCGCCAAGCTTTACGTCTTGCGCGGCGCTGGTCGGAGCGAAGATACCGTCCTGGCGCAACTCGCCGGGGACAATGCCGATTGCGATCCGGCCACTGCGGTTACGGCCCCGGCGCTGCCCGGCCTCTACGGCCGCAAATGCCGTGACAATGCCTCCGGGCTGACGCGGATGCTCTACGTGCTGCGCCTCGGCGGCAGGACTTATGCTGCCGAAGGGCTGGGCGCCTATGATTCCGCCCTGGTGCTGGGACTGCGCAGTCTGGTCCTCGACCACCAGGTGCCGGGCGAGATCAATGTCGCCTTGATCGGTGCCGATGATCCTGCCGCGCTTGCCCGGGTCCAGGCGGAACGGCTCGATCCAGGGCAAGCGCGCGCCGCCGCTTATGTTCATGCCAACGACGGCAGCTATGAAGATGCGTCGGAATTCTTCGATCGGCTGGTGGCGCGCGCGCAACTGGGCGAACCGGGCGCCACCCATCCCGCCGAATATCTTGCCAATCTGGCGATGGAGCAATCGATCCTCGGCAATGCCGCCGAGGCCGACGAGTTGTTCGCGCGGGCGCAACGGGCCAGCGCCGGCGGCGATCCCACCTTTCCCGCGCTGTATCGCAACCTGCGCGCGATGCAGCGGCTGGATGATCGCGACCCGGCCGGCGCCATCGCCATTCTCGATGCGCCGCTGTCCCACGACGGCGGCGATCCGGAATTTACCCAGGCTCGGGTAGCCGACGGCTATATCGACAAGCCGCTATCGCAGCGGCTTGAGATCGATCACGCCGCACGCAATCGCTTCTGGGGCGGAACGCTGCCTTTGTCCGATTGGGAACGCAATGCCCTGCTCGATGCCCAGGCGATGTATCTGCGGGGCGAAGCGCAGCGCTTGTCGGGCGATCGCGCGGGTGCGCGCGCCGATCTCGTCAAGGCGATGGCGATGTTCAACAACGTGCGCGGCGGTCAGGTCGTCTCGATGGCCTGGCTCCCCGCCGATATCGCGACCACCCTCGCCGGGCTGGCCGAAGCCGAGAACAAGCCCGATGCCGCAGAGGGACTGCTGCAACAAGCCGCCGCGATCATCGCCGCCCAATATCCGGACTCGGCAGCCTTGCTCGCCGCGCGTGCGCGCCTGGCTGCGGCGATGGCGCGGCATGGCAAGACCGATCTGGCGCTCGCCGAATATCACCAGCTGGTGCGCAGCGCGCCCGCCGTCGTCGGCGGCAGCGATGCCCTGCGCCCGCTGATCGGCGCCTATTTCTCAGCGCTGGTGGCAAAATCAGCGCAGCCCGACGCTGCTGCGGATTTCTTCATCGCCACCCAGGCGCTGGTTCGCCCGGGCGTGGCGCGAACGCAGGCCGTCCTTGCCCGCGAGCTGTCGGCGGGTAGCGATGTCGCCGCAGACCTGTTCCGCCAGTCGCTGGCGCTGAGCCGCGAACTGGTGACGCTCGACCACGACACCGCCCAGCTCTCCGATCCCGCGCAACGCCGGCCCGGCGATGCCGAACTGCTGGCTACCACCCTCGCCCGGCGCCAGGACGTGGCGACTCACCAGACCGATGTGCTGGCGCGCATGGACGCCTTCCCGCGCTATCGCGCGGTGACGAACGAGACGGTGACCCTGGCCGATCTGCAGAAGGCGCTGCATCCCGACGAAGGCTATTACAAGCTGGTGCTGGCCGGCGATACGACCTTCGCTATCTGGGCGCGGGCCGGCGATGCCCGCATCTTCAAGATCGATGCCAAACCCTCCGAGATCGAGACCATCGTCAATGCCATCCGCGACAGTATTGCCCTCGAACAAGGCAATCAGATCGTCACCAACCCGTTCGACCTGGATTCGGCGCGCCACCTTTATCAATTGCTGTTCGGCCCGGTCGAAGATGAACTCGCTCAAACCAGGCACTTGATCTTCGAGCCCGATGGTGCGCTGCTCAAGCTGCCGGCAAACCTGCTGGTGACCGCTGACGCTGGCATTGCGGCTTACAACGCCCGCCAGGCCGCAGCCAATCCCGACGCTTTCGATTTTACCGGGATCGCCTGGCTCGGGCGCAACCACATCGTCACCACCTCGGTTTCGGCGCGTTCGTTCCTCGATATCCGGACGATCCCGGCCTCAAAGGCGCCGCACCGCTTCCTCGGGCTGGGCCAGAACGCACCGCTCTCCGCCACAGCGATGCAGGCACTGTCAGTCAACCGCGATCCCTGCGACTGGCCGCTGGCCACCTGGAACCATCCGGTGAATGGCGAGGCGCTGAAGCTGGCGGCGCAGTTGGTCGGTGGCAACGGCAATGAAGTCGAGACCGGTGCGGCGTTTACCGACACTTCGCTCAAGGCCCGCACCGATCTGGCCGATTTCCGCATCGTCCAGTTCGCGACGCATGGCCTGGTGACGGCGCCGCGTCCCGGCTGCGCGGCGCGGCCGGCGCTGGTGACTTCCTTTGGCAGCGGCGATTCCGAAGGACTGCTGACCTTCAAGGACATCTTCGACCTGCACCTCGACGCCGACACGGTGATCCTGTCCGCCTGCGACACCGCTGGCGCGGCAAGTGCTGCCGCAACGCGCGAGGCCGGGCTGACCACCGGCGGCAATTTCGCGCTCGATGGTCTGGTGCGCGCCTTCGTCGGCGCGGGTGCGCGCAGTGTCGTCGCCAGCCACTGGCCGGTGCCCGATGATTTCAACGCGACCAACCGGCTAATGAGCGGTATGTTCCAGGCCGGGATCAGCCACAGCCTCGGCGACGCCATGCAGTCCGCGCAAATCCAGCTGATGAACGATCCGCTGACCTCGCACCCCTATTACTGGGCAGCCTTTGCCATCGTTGGTGACGCAACCAAGCCGCTGACGACCGAGTGAATGGACCGGTCACAGGCATGAACGCGACGGCAACTGGGCCCCAGCGCCCAGCGCTGACGCCCATGCTGGCCAACATGTCGAAGCTGGTCCGCCAGATCGGGCGGTGGCAGACCGCATTTTCGCTGATTGCGCTGGCCCTGGCGGTGATCGTCGCCCGCGACAGCTGGCACCTTCTGCTGTTTCTCGATGCCGAACACGCAATGTTCGACGCGCGCGTCGTTGCCTTGGCGCCGCTGGTTCATCAGGATCCGCGGATCGTGATCGTGCCCTATACCGACGATACCCTGATCGCCACCGGCAAGCGCTCGCCGCTCGATCGCGCCACCCTAGCCAAGGCGCTGACCCGGCTCGACGCGATGGGCGCCAAAGCGATCGGCATCGATATTCTGATCGACCAGCCGCAAGCCGATGACCCGGCGTTGATCGCAGCGTTTCATCGCATGCATACCCCGACATTTCTCGCCTATGCATCGGCGGCCACGGCAAGCGACAAGATCCTCTATCGCCAGCAGCAATTCCTCGACCAGTTCCAGCGGGCAATCGCGGGCCCGCATGTTCATGCCGCCAGCATCCTGCTGCAAACCGATCAGGATAATGTCCTGCGGCGCTGGACCCCGCCGGTGCCCGGCGCCCCGCCGCGGCTGCCCAATGCGATGCTTCCTTCGGCTCGCGAATACGCCGACTACCATGGCTCTCTGGTCTATCGCCGGGCTGCCGATCGGGACGAACCGATATTCTCGGCGCTTCCGATCGACACTTTCGCCGATGACAGCATTTTCGCGGTGCCCGGGGCCTCCGATCTGCTCGCCAAGCAGATTCGCGGCCGCTATGTCCTGATCGGCGGGAATATCGAGGATATCGATCTGTTCCAGACCCCACTGAGCCGGGTGACGGCCAAGGGCGAATCGCATTCGATGTGGGGAATGGATTTGTTCGCGGTCATGCTCGCGCAAGCGCTCGACGGGCCGCCACTGCGGCCGCTGCCGGATGCCGCGCTGTGGGTGGTGGCGGTAGCGGTGGTGGCGGCTGGCGGGTTTACCGCCTGCATGAATCGGCGCGCGCTGATCTCGGGAGCGGTTTTGCTGGGACAACTCCTCGGATTGGGCGGCATACCCTTCCTGCTCGCGTACCGGGGCACCGAAACCTACGGCCTGCCCGCTTTCGGCTGGCTGGTCGGCTGGTTCCTCGCCTTCCTCGTGGTCAGCGTCGCCGCGCGCGCGCTCAGCTCCGAGCAACGCCGCTTTGCCCAGGGCGCGCTGGGCAAGTATCTGCCGCGCGATATTGCCGCGCGCATTATGCGCGACCCCGATTCTCTGCAACTCAGCGGCGAGAAGCGGGAAATTTACACGCTATTCTCCGATCTCGAGGGTTTTACCGCGCTCAGCCATGCGATCGAGCCGGAAATGGTGGCGACGCTACTCAACCGTTATCTCGACATGCTCAGCGATGTAGTGCTATCTCACGGCGGAACGATCGACAAATTCGTCGGCGATGCGGTCGTCGCCTTCTGGGGCGCGCCGATAAGTCGTCCCGACGATGGGAAACGAGCCGTGGAGGCGGCGATCGCCATGTACCAGGCCGGCGAGAAATTCCGCAATTCCGCACCCGATGGCGTACCACCGATCGGGCGTACCAGGGTCGGGCTCCATTGGGGCGAAGCCATCGTCGGCAATTTCGGCGGCGAGGGCCGGATCCAATACACCGCTCTGGGCGATGCCATGAACACTGCGGCGCGTCTCGAATCCGCTAACAAGCAGACCGGCACCAGCGTCTTGGTCAGTGGGCCGGTGGTGGAGCGTTCGGGCCTCGATATCTTCCGCCCCCTGGGCAGGGTCATGCTGAGTGGCCGGGCGACGGCGCTCGCGATTTACGAGCCGGTGCCGGATATGCCCGAGCCCGAGCGCAGCAGCTTTGCCGAATTGGTGAAGCGGGCCAGCGACGGCGAGGCGGCTTCGGTCACCGAGGTGACGGCGCTGGCCGAGCGCTCTGCCGATGATAAGGCTTTGCACAAATTAGCGTTTCGTTTGATCAACCAGAAGGGCAAGAATTATTATGTCTTGGATTCAAAATAGGGCGGCGAAAGCGCGCCCGGTCCTGGCAGGCGCCGTCGTTTTGGGATTGGCAGCCAGCGCCCTGATCACCACCGCAGCGCATGCGGCAACCATCGTGGTGCGATCCAATGGTCCGTCGGCGGGGGCTTACCCCCCGGGGAAAAGCCTGCCCACCGGCGCCGCGATTCTATTGCGGGCCGGCGATGTCGTCACCGTGCTCGACTCCGGCGGCACCCGCGTGTTGCGCGGGCCGGGCAAGGTTTCGGTGTCGGGTTCCGGGCAAGCCAATGTCAACGGGATCGCGGCGCTGATCGCCGACACCGGGGCGCGGCAAACCCGCACCGGGGCGACCAGAGGCGCCAACACGGCGCCTGCACACCCCACCAACGTCTGGTATATCGATGTCACCAAGGGTGGCAATTTCTGCGTTGCCGACGCCAAGGCCCTGGCACTGTGGCGCAGCGACAGCAGTTCGGCCGCCAGCCTGACGCTTTCGACAATCGGCGGAAGCCCGATCGAAGTCGCGTTCCGGCCCGGCCAGGCCGTCGCGGCGTGGCCGCTCAATACGCTGCCGGTCACCGATGGCAGCCAGTTTCGCATCAGCGGCGCCACGATGACCGGGCCGATTACCATCACCTTGCGGCTCTTGCCGGCCAGTCCCGACAGCCTTGATGGTGCTGCCAGCGCGCTGCTCGATCACGGTTGTACGGCGCAGATCGACACCGTGGTGGCCGCGACCACCGTCGATCCGGGAAGTTGAGGCGGTCGTCCCGGAGACCAATTCGGTGCATCTGGACATTACCGGGAAGCATCTGACCGAGGCGAAAATATTTGTCGGCTGCCCGATGTACGACGGTCGCTGCCACGCCGAGTTCACCTTTGCCTTGTGCCAGCTATCTGCGCTCTGCACGCAGCTGGGCATTGCCCTGCAGCTTTACTTCGCTTCGGGCGAGGCGCTGGTGATGAAGGCGCGCAATGCGATCGCGGATCAATTCCTGCAATCCGACGCGACGCATTGCATGCTGATCGATGGCGACATCGGCTTCCAGGCCACCGATGTCCTGCGCCTGCTCGCCTTGCAGATGGGCGATGGCGGCCAGAACGATTACGATGTCGTCTCTGCGCCCTACTCGATCAAGCGATTCGCCTGGGACAGAATCGCCCAGGCGGTGAAGCGAGGTCTGGCTGAGCCGGATGCCGAAGCGCTGCAATATGTCGCCGCCAATCTGCTGCTCCGCCCGGCACAGAGCGGCACATTCGACATATCTCGGCCGCTGGAAGTCACCGAAGCGGGCACCGGCTTCATGATGATCCGGCGCCGCACCCTGGAAACATTCCAGGCGCATTACCCCCACCGGCGCTATAAATCGGACGGAATCGGCATCGGGCGCGACTGCTCTCCCGTGGTGACCCAGTTCTTCGACACCGCGATCGATGGCCAGACCGAAACCCTGGAGGACGATCTGCGCCATTTCATGCGCGAGCATCCCGATGCCGATCACGAGGCCATTCTGAAATTTCTGTCCGCGCGGGCCGAAGCCTGCCAGGACTATGTCTCCGAGGATTTCATGTTCTGCCGGTTAGTACGCCGCATGGGTCTGAAGCTATGGAGCTGTCCGTGGATGACGCTCTCGCATATCGGCAGCTACAATTTCACCAGCCGCCTCAAAGATATTGCCCGGCTCGGGTCGATCTAAGTTTTTGTTATCGCATCGTTTAATGCGAAACTACGTTTCGCACGATGCTCCCGGTGTTTGGCCCCTGTGTTCGCCCACCATCCTTTCCCTAACCCAGCTTCCGCTTAACCTCGGCCAGATAGTCGATATGCGCCTCGATATGGGCGCCGAAGCCCTTGTCCATCGAATCGATCGTGCCATGCGTCCCACCCGCGTCGCGCCAGATGGCCAGGTGGTCGGCGGCTTCCTGGGCATTTTGCGCGAAGATCGCCAGCAGATCGGTGCCGAAGCCGTCCATCGAGCGCCCCAGCGCTGCGCGGTGATGCGCGATCCGGGCCAGCGCTTCAGCCGCCCCGGCGCCGGGCGCCGCGAAGACGAAGCCGTCACCTAGGCGCGCGCCGCGTTCGTAAGCAGGTTCGGACCAGCCGCCTAGCCATAAGGGCACCGAACGACGAGGGCGGGGATTGATGCCGGCGCGATCGATGGTGTCGAAGCGACCGGCGAAACTGACCGTGGGCGTCGTCCAGAGCTGACGGAGCAGGTCGATCTGTTCTTCGAGGCGCTTGGCGCGGGTGCGGAAGTCCTGGCCGAGGCCCTGGAATTCAACGTAGTTCCAGCCGATGCCGACACCGAGGCGCAGGCGCTCGCGTGAGAGCAGATCGACGTCGGCGGCTTGCTGCGCAACGATGGCGGTCTGCCGCTGGGGCAGGACCAGCACGCCGGTGACGAATTCGAGCCTGTCGCTCAGCGCGGCGGCAAAGCTGAACAGAGTGAACGGGTCGTAGAAGCTGTCCTTTTCGGTGTAAGGCCCGTTCAGCGGCGGATCGCGGCCTTCATGCGGACATTTCAGCACATGATCGGCGGTCATCATATGGCTGAAGCCGAGTTCATCAGCGGCGCGGACATATTTGCGGATATCCTCGGGATTGCCCGCGACTTCGCGGACCGGATAATTCACCCCTAGCTTCATGTTCTTCGATCCTCTGCCGCTTGTGGCCCGTGAGTTGCGGGCCACTAAAGCACAGATGAATCACCCCGCAAAACGTGCGAGCGTTGAAGAATCAGAACTCGATTTCGAGCTCTTCCATCTCTTCCGGCTCGGCCTTGGCAGCGGCGATCCATTCGGCCATCGGCGCCCAGGCGGCAATGGTTTCGCAATAGGCGGCGCTGGCGGGTGACAACGGCACGGCATAGGAGGTGAAGCGCGTCGTCACCGGGGCATACATGGCATCGGCAATCGTCGGCGCCGCGCCGAACAGGAACGGGCCGCCGTAGCGCGTCAGGCAATCCTGCCAGATCGCCTCGATCCGCTCGATATCGGGCCGGGCGCCGGAAAAGATCGGGAAGCTGGCGTGGCGCACCTTGAGGTTCATCGGCAGCGCCGAGCGCAGATTGGTGAAGCCGGAATGGATTTCCCCCGAGATCGAGCGGCAATGGGCCCGAGCGAGACGATCCGCCGGCAGCATCTGCTTCTCGGGATACAGTTCGTGCAGATAATCGGCGATGGCCAGCGTGTCCCAGACGCTAGCGCCTTCATGAGTCAAGCGCGGCACCAGCACCGATGGCGAGAGCAGCAGCAGCTCGGCGCGGTTCGAGGCGTCGTTAGGCACATGCGCCTCCTCCACCTCCAACCCGGCCAGCTGGCACATCAGCCAGCCGCGTAGCGACCACGCCGAATAGGTCTTGCTCGAAATCGTCAGCTGCGCCCTGGTCATATCGTCCCTCGTAAACCGCAGAATCGGCAAAATGCAGTAAGCTACTTGTAATTGCTTATGATGCAGCGCAGCATGATCCATAAGCGCAAAAGCACGCAAGGTCGAATCGTCGTGATTATGCCGCCTCGGGGGTAAAAAATGTTGTATAGCGGCTATCAGGCGCTGACCGATATGCTGATGCCTGCCCGCACTGCAGCAGCGGCGGCACTGTGGTTGCGCGACGAGTATTTTCCCGGTCTCGATGAGTGGCCGATGCCGCGCTACATGCTGGCGTTCTGCGAAAGCTTCGGCCTCGCCGCGATCACCCATACCCGCCCGTCTTTCGGCATCGACGAAGTGCTTTGCGGCAATGCGATGGTGCCGGTACGCGAAGAGGTCGTGTTCGATCTGCCCTTCGGCAAGCTGCTGCATTTCGCCAAGGACGATGTCGCCACGCCTCAGCCCAAGATGCTGGTGGTCGCGCCGCTATCGGGCCATTTCGCCACGCTGCTGACCGATACCGTGGCGACGCTGCTGCGCGATCACGACGTCTATATCACCGACTGGAGCAACGCCCGCGATGTGCCGCTGAGCGCGGGGCGCTTCGGGCTGGAGGATTACACCGACTATGTGATCCGCTTCTTGCAGCATCTCGGCCCGCGTTCGCATCTGCTCGCGGTGTGCCAGCCCTGCGTGCCGGCGCTGGCCGCGGTTTCGGTGATGGCGCAGGATCATGACCCCTGCCAGCCGCTGACGATGACGCTGCTCGGCGGCCCGATCGACGTGCGCGCCGCGCCGACCGCGGTCAATGATCTCGCCAATGAGCATCCGCTGGCATGGTTTCGAGATAATCTGATCACCCAGGTGCCGCTGCGCTATCCGGGCGCGGGCCGCAGCGTCTATCCCGGCTTCCTCCAACTCACCGCCTTCATGGCGATGAACCCGCAGCGCCACGCCAGCCAGTTCCGCAAGCTCTACCAGACGCGCGGCGCCCGCGAGAACGCCGCCGCCGACAAGATCCACCACTTCTACGAAGAATATATGGCGGTGCTCGACCTGACCGCCGAATTCTACCTCGAAACCATCGACAAGGTGTTCCAGCAAGCCGCGCTGGCCAAGGGCGAGCTGATGCATCGCGGCCGCCTGGTGAACCCCGGCGCGATCCGCCAGACCGCGCTGCTAACCGTCGAAGGCGAACGCGACGACATCTGCGCGGTGGGCCAGACTGCCGCTGCGCATACGTTGTGCTCGAGCCTACGCCCGCATTTGAAACGCCACCATCTCCAGCCGGGGGTGGGGCATTATGGGGTGTTTTCGGGATCGAAGTGGGAAAAGCAGGTCTATCCGCAAGTGCGGAATCTGGTCCTGGCGATGAGCTGAAGGGCAAGTTTCGCAAGGCGTTTGCCCATCCGCGCTAATTCAACCGTTTCGTCGCCCCGGGCGTGACCCGGGGTTAGGCTTTGTTTTCGTCAGATTTGCTCGTTTTCCGCAACGCTCGCACACAAGAAAGCACGCTCCCGGATCAAGTCCGGGATGACGATACAGTGCTGTGGCAACGCATATGCGATCAAGTTCATGGCGACGAAATCGCTATGTTCGCACGATGGGCCATAACGCGACTTACGAAAAGAAGGCCACAGGGCCTGATCAGGTCATTGAGCGGGCCGCACAAAACTATGCGGCAAATCGACCCCCGCATCATCGCCGATAAAGGTCGCCCAGACGCCACCCGGTTGCCAGATCATCTCCAGCGCCCCGCGCGCCTGCGCCTCATCCATGCCCAGCACATCGCGGCGATACCGATAGACAAACGCCGAAACCCGCGCGTTGACGATGCAATGGACATGCACGGTCCCTTCGCCGATCACCCGCACCGCCGCGCAGAAGCCATCGAAATCCTGTTCGGTCGGAGCCCCGAACTCGACCGGGATATGCACATAGGACATGCCCAGGGCCGCCACGCTCGCGGCCTCGTCGGGCAAGGCTTGTTCATGCGTATGCAGCGCCAGGTTGATCACATGCTCGACGCCCAGCGATCGCAGTTGGGCGAGTTGCTCTTCACTCGGCTGACCGGACGTGGTGAGCCGAGCATCGATGCGAAGCCAGTTTGGAAAATCGATCGGATCGGCCATGCTCACCTCTCAAATTTGAATCTACCAGGATAGCAGGCTGCCATCGAAATTCCTGAACTGGCCGGTCGTGTCGAGAGAAAGCTCGTCGATCAGCGCCTTCAGCGCTGCTGCACTTTCTTCGGCGCCAAGCGGAGCGCCGGGCCCGCCCATGCCGGTCCGCACCAGCCCCGGATGCAGCACCGTCAGGGCGATGCCCTCCTCGGCGAGTTCGATGGCGAGGCTCTGCGACAGCTTGTTCAGCGCGGCCTTCGAAGCGCGATAAGCTATCCAGCCGGCGCCGGCGTGATCGAATGAGCCCATGATGCTGCTGATGACGGCCACTTTCGCGGAGGTGGCGAGGCGCAGGTTCGGCAACAGCGCTTGCGTGACTCGAAGCGGGCCCAGGGTATTGACGTTGAGTGCCTCCAGAAAACCCGGAAAGTCGGTATCGAGTCCAGCCTGCCGGGCCGGGCCGAGCACGGCGGCATTATTGATCAGCAGGTCGACCGCCCGGCCAGCCAGGGCATCGGCAAACCCCGCGACCGAGGTATCCTCGCCGATGTCCAATGCGAGCACCTCTACGCCTTCGGGCACATCCGTCGCCGCTTCCGGCTGACGGGCTCCGACGATCACTTGATGGCCACTGGACCGGTAGAGCCGCGCCAGCGCCAGGCCGATCCCTCTATTGCCGCCCGTGATAACTACCCATGCCATAAGGACTTTCCTGGTGAATACACGGACCCCTGATATGAAGCGTGGCTTACCGGCACAAGGTCTTCACGAACACCAATCCCGTCGAAACCCGATCCAGCGCTCCGCCAGCCCTTCGGCCACCAGCACCCCACCCAGGCTCCGCCCACCGCGGGTGATGGCGCGCAGTTTGCGGCCATAGACGTCGGCATCGCGGCCGGGCAGCGGGACGAGGCTGAAGCGGCCCTGGTTGAGCAGTTCGAGCATCCGCTCGGTGGCTTTTTCGCCGAGGTCGAGTTCGGCATCGCAAGCGGGTTCGCTGACTTCGGGAGCGTTAATGTCGGAGAGGCGGATTTTTTCGTGGTGGTACCAGATGGTGTCGCCATCGACGATGCAGTTGATCCGCATCGCGCCGTGGCAGTGCGTGAACACCGCGCTTTCCTGGTCCTGCGGCCCGGCGATGAGGATGATTTTCGGCGACGCCCAATGAAACCAGGTCGCCAGCCAGGCGCGCCCATGCAGCGCCGCGATCATCACCGCCATCAGCGCCAGGAACACGAGCGCCAGCGTGGCGATGCCGGCGCGACGGGGCGGGCGGGTGCGCCGGCCAAGACCATCACTCATAAGGATAAGAACAGGCCCGCCAGCGCGGCGCTCATCAGATTGGCGAGGCTGCCGGCGAGCAGCGCTTTCACCCCCAGCCACGCGATCATCGGACGCTGGCCGGGGGCCAGGCTGCCGGTCACCGCCAGCTGGATTGCGATCGAAGAAAAATTGGCGAAGCCGCAGAGCGCAAAGGTGACGATCGCCACCGTCTGGCGCGACAGATCATGCGCTTTGCCAAGCTCGATAAAGGCGACGAATTCATTGAGCACCAGCTTGGTGCCGAACAGTCCGCCCGCGTGCATTGCCTCGGCCCAGTCGGGCGCGCCGAGCAGGCGGAAGATGCCCGCAAAAACATAGCCGAGCAGCATCTGGAACGACAGTTCAGGGTGACCGAACCAGCCGCCGATGCCGCCCAGCAGGCCGTTGGCCAACGCCATCAGCGCGACGAAAGCCAGCACCATCGCCGCCACCGCCACCGCCAGCCGCACCCCGGTCTGCGCGCCCTCGCCGGCGGCCATGAGGATATTGGCGGCGCGGGTGCTGGTCGCGATATTCGCGGGCGCATCGGGCTCGGGCAATCCGCCCTTGGGATCGGGCATGACGATCTTGGCCATGCAGATCCCGCCCGGCGCTGACATGAACGCCGCCGCCACCAGATAATCGACGCGAATGCCCATCGCCGCATAAGCCGCCAGGATCGTGCCCGCCACACCCGCCATGCCGACGGTCATCACGCAGAACAATTGCGAAGGCGCGAGCGCAGCAAGATAGGGCCGGATCACCAGCGGCGCCTCGGACTGACCGACGAAGATATTGGCCGCGGCGCATAGCGATTCCACCCTGCTGATCCCGGTGATCTTCTCCAGCGCGCCGCCGACCCAACGGATCACCAGTGGCATCAGGCCGATATGATAAAGAATGGCAATCAGCGCGGCGAAGAAGATGATCGTCGGCAGAGCGGAAACCGCGAAACTGGTGCCGCCGATTTCGGGCCGCGCTAATGGCCCGAGCAGAAACGCCGTCCCGGCATGGGCGTAGCCAAGCAAGCCCGAGACGCCCGCCGCCACCCCTTGCAATGCGCGATTGCCCGCCGGAACATAGAGCACCAGCGCGGCAACGCCCGCTTGCAAGGCAAAGGCGGCACCCACCACGCGCAGCCGGATGGCGCGGCGGTCGCTGGAGAGCAGCACCGCCAGCGCCAGGATCACCAGCATGCCGAGCAGGCTATAAGCAATATGCATGTGCCCCCTATCGCCCCTCTTCTTCAGAGGAGGGGCAGCGAGACTTGGTGGCTTCGCCACCTAGTCGCAGCGGGGTGGGGTTTCTCGCCCGGGCAAAATGGCACCCAGACGAAAGACACCACCCCCAACCCCTCCTCTGAAGAAGAGGGGAGGAAATCCGTCCTGCCTTGGGTGATATACACGCCCTATCGCCCCGTCGAGACTTTCGCGGCGCTTGTCCTCGCGCGCCTCACGCGGTAGGCGGCGCGCGTCAGCATCCGCACAGGGAAATCACCGCATGTCCGATCTCGCCGCCGCCATCGAAGCCGCCTGGGACAGCCGCGACAGCGTAACCCCTGCCAGCCGCGAAGTCGGCGCGATCGTCGATCGGGCGCTGGACTTGCTCGATTCCGGCCAGGCGCGCGTTGCCGAGCCCGATGGCAAGGGCGGCTGGACCGTCAACCAATGGCTCAAGAAGGCGGTACTGTTATCGTTCCGTCTCCAGGACAACGGCGTGATCGACGGCGGTGCCGCCGGCGCCCCCGCCTTCGACAAGGTGCCGCTGAAATTCGCCGGCTGGGGTGAAAACCGCTTTCGCGAGGCCGGCTTCCGTGTCGTCCCCGGCGCGGTCGTCCGCCGCAGCGCTTATATCGCCAAGGGCGTGGTACTGATGCCCAGCTTCGTCAATCTGGGCGCTTATGTCGGCGAAAACAGCATGATCGATACCTGGGCCACCGTCGGCAGCTGCGCCCAGATCGGCAAGAACGTTCATATCTCGGGCGGCGCCGGCATCGGCGGGGTGCTCGAGCCGCTCCAGGCCGGCCCGGTGGTGATCGAAGACAATTGCTTCATCGGCGCCCGCTCCGAAGTCGCCGAAGGCGTGGTCGTCGGCACCGGCGCGGTGCTGTCGATGGGCGTGTTCATCGGCGCCTCGACCAAGATCGTCGACCGCGCCACCGGCGAAATCCATATCGGCCGCGTCCCGCCTTACGCGGTAGTCGTTCCGGGCGCGCTGCCCGGCAAGCCGCTGGCCGATGGCACACCGGGCCCGTCGCTGTATTGCGCGGTGATCGTCAAGACCGTGGACGCACAAACACGGGCGAAGACCGGGATTAACGAACTGCTCCGCGATTGATCGGGTTCGTCAAAACGTCGTAGCATTCTCGATCGGCGCATCCCCGCGATGCGCCGCCGCGTAAACTTCTACCGCGCGCAGCACCCGCATCATATTTCCGCTCGCCAGCTTTTCGAGATCGGCTTGCGACCACCCTCTTCGGGCGAGTTCGGTCAGCAAGGCGGGGTAAGTCGAGACGTCCTCCATACCTTGCGAGGTGACCTCGATGCCGTCGAAATCACCGCCGAGGCCGACGTGATCCACGCCGATCAGCTTGGCGATATGGTCGACGTGGTCGGCAATCTGGCTCAACGTCGCCTGGGGCCGGGGATGGGATTTCACCCAGGCGGCCAATACTGCAGCGGCCGCGGCAGGATCGCCGGGGTTGAGCGACTTGCCACGGGCCTCCTCCGCGGCGCGCGTGGCGCTCCAATGGCGCACCTCTTCGCTGACATAGGACGGGTAAGTGTTGACCATGATGATGCCGCCATTGGCCTTGAGCATGGCGAGCACATCGTCGGGGGCATTGCGCGGGCTCGCATCGATCGCGGCGGCGCTCGAATGGCTGAACATCACCGGCGCCCGCGCCACTTTCAGCGCATCGCGCATGGTGTCGGCGCTGACATGCGACAAATCCACCAGCATCCCCAGCCGCTGCATCTCGCGCACGACATCCCTGCCGAATGGCGTCAGCCCGTGATGCAGCGGGGCATCGGTAGCGCTGTCGGCCCAGCCATTATTCCTGAAATGAGTCAGCGTCATATAGCGCACGCCCAACGCATACATCTGCCGCAGCGCCCCCAAAGAGCCGCCGATCTGGTGCCCGCCCTCCATGCCCAGCAACGAAGCGATCCGCCCCGCTTTCCAGGCCCGGGTAACATCATCGGCACTTTCGGCGAATTGCAGCTCCTGCGGATAGCGCGCGATCAGCCGCTTCATCACGTCGATCTGTTCGAGCGTCGCTTGCACCGCTTGCGGCTCGCTGAGCGACGATTCGACGAATACCGACCAGAACTGCGCGCCGACATGACCCTTGTGCAGCCGGGTAAGATCGGTCTGCATCGCCGGAACACCTTCGCTCGCGCCATCCTTGGGTGGCTCGGCGGTACCAGTGGTGTCGCGGAA
>JAMFSI010000121.1 GCA_026225215.1 Sphingomonas palustris
GCGCTGTTGTTCGCCGGTTTCGGCAGCAATGCCCTGACCGGCCAATCGCTTGTCGTCAGCCATGGCTGGTTTATGGAATAGGGCGAAACGACAACAGGACACGACAATTTGGCCGCCACCGATACCAACCGCCGCGAGGACGCACGCATCACGCGCTCGCGCCAGTCGCTGCACATCGCACTGCTCAAGCTGATCGAGCAGCAGCCGTTGGAAGCGATCACGATCCGCGAGATCACCGATGCAGCCGGCGTCGGCTACGCCACATTTTATCGCCATTACCCGACCAAAGCCGCCCTGCTCGAAGATGTCGCGGCAGCCCAGATTCGCGAATTGGTCGGGATGTCGGTGCCGGCGCTGGGCCAGGAACTAGGCGATACGCGCGAGGCCTGCCTGGCGATCCTGCGCTATGTCGCCCAACATCGCAGCATCTGGCGAGCGCTGCTTAACGGCGGCGCAGCCGGCGCCGTGCGCGAGGAAATCATCCAGGTCTCGCGCGAAGTCACCGAGGCGGTGCCGCATGGCGACGGCTGGCTGCCACTCGACCTCTCGCATCGCTTCGTCGCCAGCGCCATGGTCGAACTGCTGTCGTGGTGGCTCGAACGCGATGATCAAGTGACGGTCGAAAAGGGCGCCGAACTGCTGGATCGGCTGATCATCGCGCCGGTGGTGGCGTCTGGGCGGACGTGAAATTTACGTTCATTCTCCCCTCCCGCAAGCGGGAGGGGTGGGGGTGTGCATTCCCACACGCAACGTCAGCTTTATAACCTGCCCACCCCTAACCCCTCCCGCAAGCGGGAGGGGGACTATGTTGCTGAAAATCGCTAATTACCCGTCAAAAACGCCACCAGCGCCTTGACCTTCTTCTGCCGCCACTGCGGCAGCGGCGCCACCAGCCAGTAGCCGCGCCGGCAATCCGCCTCGTCCTGCCAATCGCTGATGCGACCGATATCGCGCGAGCCTTGCGCCAGCAGCAGTGGTACCCGCGCGCGCCCCAGCCCTGCCGATGCTGCCGCCAGGGCTTGACCGGCGTCGCCGACATGAAGCGGCGCGTCGGCCTCTCCGCCCGGCAGGGCATCGCCGGGCCAGGCAATCCAATCGCCTTGGCCCACGGTCACCCAGCGCGCGGCACCCAGCGCCAATCCTTCGAGATCATCGGGGCCCTCGGTCCAGCGCACCGCCAGATCGAGATTGGCTTCGGTAAAATCGGTGGTTTCGCCATCGACCAGCACGAAACGAACCTCGCTATGCTGCGCGCGATAGGCCGCAAGACGCGGCGCCAGCCAGGCGGCGAAGAAATCGCGTGGCGCCGCGATGGTATAGACATGGCTCGACTGGCCGACCTGCATCGCCTGCACCGCATCCTCGAGATGCAAAAATCCGGTGCGCAGCGGCTCAAGCCCGGTGCCGGCTTCTTCGGTCAGCTCCAGCCCCTTGCTGGTGCGACGGAACAGTACCACCCCGAGCAGATCCTCAAGCGCGCGAATCTGCTGGCCGACGGCGGCGGGCGTGACCGCCAGTTCATCCGCCGCGCGGGTGAACGACAAATGCCGCGCGGCGGCGTCGAACACGCGCAAGGCGTTGAGGGGCAGATGCGTGCGCTTCATGCCGCTTTGCGCTCAGCCGGCGGTGGCGGGCGCAGCCAGCGGAAAATAGGGGATCGCGGCCTCGAACAGTGTGCCGTCCTCGCGGCGGAAGGTATATTGCCCGGCCATGCTGCCATGCGCGGTATTGAGCGGGCAGCCCGAGACATAGTCATGGCTTTGGCCGGGCTGCAGCACCGGCTGTTCGCCGACCACGCCGTCGCCCTCGATCGTATCGACCGCGCCGTGACCATCGGTGATCCGCCACTGGCGGCGCAGCAATTGCACGGTCTGATTGGTGCCGTTCTCAATGCGGATGTGATAGACCCAGAACCATTTTCCCGCCTCGATCGCCGATTGTTCGGGCAGAAAATTCACCGCCACCCGCACGGTGATCCCGTTGGTGATAGCGGCGTGCTGGAAAAGTTTCTCGATCGTGAGGTTCATACCGCGATGCTAGCGCCGAAACCGCGCAATCACAATCCCACTTAGCGAGAGCCGGGGCCCACTTAGCGAGAACCGGGGCCCACTTAGCGAGAGCCGAGGCCCGCTTGAGACAGCGCTTGACCCAGATCATCGATCAGATCCAGCGGGTCTTCCAGCCCCACACTGATCCGCAATAACCCCTCGGTCACGCCCATCTCAGCGCGCGTCTCGGGCGTCAGGCTGGAATGGGTGGTGGATGCGGGATGCGTCATCAGGCTCTTGGTGTCGCCGATATTGTTGGAGATATCGATCAGTTCCAGCGCATTGAGCACCGCCATTGCCGCCTTGCGGCCGCCATCCACGGTGAACGAAAATACCGATCCCGCCGCCTTCATCTGCGCCTGCACCAGCGCATGTTGCGGATGGCTCGGCAGTCCGGGGTGCAGCAAATGCGGTACGCGGCCTTCGAGAAAAGCCGCCACGGTCAGCGCATTCGCCGCCTGGGCGTGAGCGCGTAACTCCAGCGTTTCCAGCCCCTTCAACACCACCCAGGCGTTGAACGGCGACAGCGTATTGCCGGTATTGCGTTGGAACGGCAGCAGCTTGGTATTGATGAAATCCGCAGTGCCGCATACCGCACCCGCCAGCACGCGCCCCTGCCCGTCCATCATCTTGGTCGCGGCATAAGCGACGACATCGGCGCCGTGCTCGAGCGGACGCTGCAGCGCGCTGGTGGCAAAGGCATTATCCACCACGACGGTGATGCCGTGCCGGTGCGCGAGATCGGAAACGGCGCGGATATCGATGATATCCATCGTCGGATTGGCGGGCGTTTCGAAGAAGAACAGCTTGGTATTGGGCCGGATCGCATCCGCCCAGGCGTCGAGGTCGCGCCCGTCTACCGCAGTGCATGCGATGGCGAAGCGCGGCAGCAGATTATCGGTCACCCAGCGGGTCGGGCCGAACGCCGCGCGCGCCACCACCATGTGATCGCCGGCGCTGAGCTGGCACAGCATGGCGCTGGACATCGCCGCCATGCCGCTGGCCTGGGCGCGGCACGCCTCGGCCCCTTCCATCAGCGCGATGCGTTCTTCCAGCATCTGCACGCTGGGGTTCTGCGTGCGCGAATAAGTCATGCCCGGGGCTTGCCCGGCAAAGCGCGCCGCGGGAGTCTCGGCGTCGTCGTAACTATAGCCCGAGGTCAGGTAGATGGCCTCGCTGGTTTCGCCCTGCTCCGAGCGCCAGCTACCGCCGCGCACCGCGCGGGTGGCGGAGCGCCATTTCTGAGTGATCGAGCGGTCTTGTCCGGTAGAGCGTTTCATGCCCCGCCTGTAAGAGCGGCGGTGCGCCAGGGCAAGCGGTTGCGCACCTCCGCGCCCGGCTCTATCCGCGAGACGATGCCATCGACACCGCTTCGCGAACAAGATCCGCTGGGATATTGCGCCTTACTGAGCCTGCTGTTTGCGGTGTTGGCCTGTTATCGCCTCGACATCCCCTCCAAGATGTATTTCGACGAGGTGCATTACGTGCCCGCCGCGCGCGCGTTGCTGGCGCTGCGGCAGGCTAATGCCGAACATCCGTTAGTGGCCAAGGAAGCGATAGCCGGCGCCATCAGCCTGCTGGGCGATCGCGCTTACGCCTGGCGCGTACCCAGCGCGGTGATGGGCACGATCGGCTTGTTCGCCTTTGGCCGGGCCCTGTGGTGGGCGAGTCAGCGTCGCTTTGCGACGATCGCCGGAATGGTCTTGCTGGCGACCGACTTCGCCTGGTTCATCCAGAGCCGCATCGCCATGCTCGATATGGTGATGGCCGGCTTCGCGATGCTGGCGCTGTGGCATGTCGCGGCCGCGATCCGCGTGCCGCGTCAGGGGCGTTGGCGATTAGCGCTCGCCGGGCTGTGCATCGCGCTGTCGATGGGCGCCAAATGGAGCGTCGTGCCAGTCGTAGCGCTAATCGTGATGGCGCTGGTAGCGGTGCGGATCAAAGCCGTGGGCAGGCGGGCGCTGGACGCCAACCAGGCCCCGCCGATCCCCGGCCTGTCGCTGATCGAGATAGTGTTCTGGCTGACCTCGGTGCCGCTCGTCCTCTATTGGCTGACCTTTCTGCCCGCCTTCTATTACCAGCAGCAACCCGTCTCGCCGCTGGGGTTCGTCACCTGGCATCGTTACATGGTGCAATTGCAGGACAGCGTGCTGACCAAGCACCCCTATCAAAGCGTGTGGTACCAGTGGCTGGTGAACTGGCGGGCGATCTGGTATCTCTATGAGAATGTCGATGGCGACTGGCGCGGCATCGTGTTGATTGGCAATCCCTTCACCATGCTAGCCGGATTGCCCGCGTTGCTGTGGTGTCTATGGGCCGGTTTGCCCCATAAATCCCAACCACGTTGGGACGCGCTGGCCGCTGTCGGGCTCTATGGCGCCAGCCTCGGGCTATGGGTGATCTCCGGCAAGCCGGTGCAATTCTATTATCATTACCTGCTGCCCGGCACTTTCCTGATGGCGGGGCTGGCGCTCGCGCTCGATGCGCTTTGGCGCCGGCGCGACGCGGCGCGGTGGATGGCGCCGGTCACGGTGGCGTTGGCGGTGGGCCTGTTCGGATATTTCTATCCGATCATCTCAGGCGCGCCGCTGCACCATGGACAAGCCAGTTTCGCGCAGTGGATGTGGCTGAAAAGCTGGCGTTAACAAGACGGCGGCCCATGTAGGGGTTTCCCACATGGGCCGCAGCATTGCCCATAGGCAATAGCGCGTCGGTTTAACCCTTGGTTGCCCGGCGTTCCGCTCTCAGCTGGCTATTGAGCCGGTGGTGTTCGAGACGCGTGATATGGCCATGATGGGCCCGCGCATCGGCGTGGTCTTCCATGGCGACAGCGCGATCTTCGTGGCGCAGCGCGCGTGCCTGGCCGCGAGTGATCTCACCATGCCGGCGCGCGATGGCGATGCGGTGCAGCTGGTGATGGTCGCGGTGGAGCACTTCATGCTGGCGCGGATGGCGGTGAGCCCATACCCCTTCAGCCGAAGCCGGCGCCGTAAAGGCCGTCAGCGAGGCGAGCGAGACGAGGACAAGCGTCAATTTCGAGGCGATCTTCATTTTACATCTCCAAACCGGTCTGTTCGTCCCGGTAAAGATGCATTTAGACGCCTGGTTTTGAACGAAATCTGAGTCGATCCGGCAGCTTTCGTTCATAAAACTATATCTTAGTATTAATATTTTCCCCAGACGAATTTGGAACTGAGCGCGAAATTCCACACCGAGCCGAGCACGATCCCGGTCAAAACCGCGACCAGATCATGGAAGCCCATCGCCTTCAGCGCCGCTGCCGAACCGATATTGGTGAGCAATCCGAGCGAGCAGGTCAGCCCGAATTTGGCCCAGCCACGCAGCACCGGCACGAAGCCGCGCAAGCGTTTGTCGGCATAGGTCAGCTCGTTATTGAGCACGAAGTTGAAGGTCATCGCCACCACCGCCGCCACGGTATTGGCGATATTGAAGCGCGTATTCGCGGACCAATGGCCGTAAATGAAGCGCTCGCCCATGACTGCGTGCAGCACCAGCCACAACATGCCGAACTGCACCAGCACCCCCGCCGCGCCCACTGTGCCGAACAAGGCAAAGCGCGTGGGAATGATGCGCCCGAGCCATTTGTCGTAAAGCCCGACCAGGAATTCGAACACCACGGTGCGGTCGAGCTTGCTTTCGCCTTCGGCGCGCGCAGCAAAATCCAACGGAAACTCCTTAATTCGCAGCGGACGCTCCACCGTCGCCAATATGTCGAGCAGTATCTTGAAGCCCACGCCGGACAGCCGATGCGCATCGGCGCGCAGGATATCGGCGCGCAGCATGAAATAGCCGCTCATCGGGTCGGACAATTCGACCCCGGTCACCTTGCGCGCCAGCGCATTGGCGAGGCCGCTGGCCTTGACCCGGTCGGGCCGGTTCCACGCGTCGGTGCTGGCGCCCTCGGCGAAGCGCGAGGCATAAGCGAGATCGTATTCGCCGCTTTCCACCGCTGCCAGCATGCCGGGCAGCAATTTCGGATCATGCTGGTGATCGGCATCCATCACCGCCACGACCGGCGCCGCCGTCGCGCACATACCCTCGATCGCGGCGCTGGCCAAGCCGCGCCGTCCGATCCGCTGGATGCAACGGATGCGCGGATCACTCTGGCTGATCGCGCGTGCCTCGTCGGCGGTACCATCGGCGCTGTTGTCATCGACGAAAATGGCTTCCCAGGCGATGCCCGCCAATGCCGCAGCGAGCCGATCGACCAGCGGACGCAGATTTTTCCGCTCGTTCAGCGTCGGCAGGACAACGGCTAGTTGGAGCATCGAACATTGTCTCCCGAAAATCTTGTGCGACCACGACTGAACGCCGGGGCCGAAAGCTGGCGCGGCTGTAGCAGCCACGCAGGTTGAGAGAACCCCCTTACCAGCAAATTGCAAAAGATCTGTTAGACCTCAATGATATCGCCCCCGCTCGCGCGAGGTGATGCCCGCGCCGATCGCGCAAACGGATCACAGCCGCGCCAGCACCCCCTCGCCGATCGCCACCGTGCCGAGATGGCCGCCCAGATCGCCGCCACGGATGCCATCGGCCAGCGCCTTGGCCACCGCCGCCTCGATCCGCGCCGCCGGCGCTTCCAGGCCGAAGCTGTGACGCAGCAGCATCGCCGCCGAGAGAATGCAGGCCAGCGGATTGGCTTTATCTTGCCCGGCGATATCGGGCGCGGAGCCGTGGATCGGCTCGTACAATCCCATGGTCCCTTCGGCGAGCGCGGCCGAAGCCAGCAAGCCGATCGAGCCGACGCACATGCTGGCCTGATCCGAGAGAATATCGCCGAACAGATTGCCGGTGACGATCACATCGAACTGGCCGGGATTGCGCACCAGCTGCATCGCCGCATTATCGACATACATATGGCTGAGCGCGACATCGGGGTAGTCGGCGGCAACCTCGATCACGACATCGCGCCACAATTGGCTGGTTTCCAGGACATTGGCCTTGTCCACGCTGCACAGCAATTTCCGCCGGCCTTGCGCCGCCTTGAAGGCGACATGGGCGATGCGGCGTACTTCGTCCTCCGCATAGGACATCATGTCCCAGCCCTGGCGACGCCCATCGGGCAGCACTTTCGTGCCCTTCTCGCCGAAATAGACGTCGCCGTTGAGTTCGCGCACGATCAGCAGGTCGATGGCGCTGGCCACTTCGGGCCGCAGCGCCGAACTATCTTCCAGACCCTTGAACAGCTTGGCCGGGCGCAGATTGGCGAACAGGCCCAGTTCCTTGCGCAGACCCAGGATGGCTTGCTCGGGGCGCAGATGCCGTTCCAGTCTGTCACATTCGAAATCACCCACCGCGCCAAACAGGATCGCATCGGCGGACCGGGCGATTTCCAGCGTCTGCGGCGGCAAGGGATGGCCATGCTTGCGCCAGGCGGCGCCGCCGACATCACCTTCGACCAATTCGAGATCGTTCAGCCCGAGCGCCTTGAGCACGCGCACCGCTTCGCGCGTGACTTCGGGGCCGATACCGTCCCCGGCGAAAACAGCGATCTTCATGGCGAGTAAAATCCGTCTACTAAGGCGTTTAAATGCGCGCCAGCCGCTCTCGCAGCAAAGCGCGCGACGCCATAACATCGCCGCGTCGATCGGCAAGGGGATAGCGATTCAGCACGATGCCCATGCGATCGAAACCCGCGATCAAATCAGCCGTATCGCTGAATTCAGGTGCCCCGCGCGCGCGATGGTCGCCATAGCCCAGCTCACGCAGCAGCAGAGCTTCGTAAGCCAGCAATCCCGGCACCCAACCCCGGGCCGAAGGCGCGTGACACACTGCATCGAGGACGCCGCTCAACGCCCCATACAAGGCAGGATAAGCATGCCGCTCCGGCAGCGCCGCGGCGGTTAAACCCGTTATCCACGCAATGGCCGCAGCCGGCAGCGGCTCGGTCAACCATGGTCCGCGACTGGCGACCAACTCCACGCGCGCCGAGGGCATTCGCCCTTCTGCGCGGGCATGCAGCTCCGCCTCGACGAGATTGCCGGGAATCACCACGGGTCGCAGCTGACGGCCACGCCCACCCGCGACATAGGCACCGACCAAGCCGTGATCCGCGGTCAGCAATCGAACGATCACACCTACTTCGGCATGAGCGCGCGCCGAGCAAACGATCGCGGGGGCACGGATATGCATGGCCGATGCTGTGGCCGCGCCTCAACTATCGTGCAAGCAGGGAGTCGGGAAAGCAGCGGACGTAAGCGCGCCAATCTGCCTCAGGGTTTTTATTCGTGGCGGGATTCCGGCTCGGCATGGCCAAACACTTTGGCTTCCAGTGCGGTAACCCGAATCTTCAGCGCTTCGGCTTCCTCGCGCGCTTTCACCGCCAGATCCTTGGCTGCCTCAAATTCCTCGCGGGAAATGAAATCCAGTCCCCCCATGGCTTCGCGAACATGCTCGCGCGCGCTGTCGCGCGCCTCGCGGGTCATGCCGGCCAAGGTGCCGGCAGCGCTGTTCAGCAGACGGACGAAATCGGCGATAAGGGGGTTTTCGCTTTGCATGGGCGCTAGATGGGCCTGCCGAAGCCGTGGTTCAAGATCAAATCTTGGGCTGTTGGGGTGAATAGCCAGTGAGCAGCGCCGGTCCGTTACAGCTACCAGGCCGTTACAGCTGAATGCGTACCCCGACTCCCGAATCGAATTGCCCATCGGCATCGGGATTCAGCGATAGGATTTGCCAGTTGAGCAGCGTCGCAAACAGCGCCCAGGCCAGATAGGGCACCAGCAGCGCTGCAGCCAAAGGCCGCACCCGAGCGAACAGCACCGCGCACACCAGCACCGCCACGTCCAGCACCACCAGCAGCACCAGCGCGGCCGTGATCCGGTGCGCCGCGAAGAACAGCGGCGACCAGGCCAGGTTCAACAGCAGTTGCACCGCGAAAATGATGATCGCGGCTTTGCGCCAGCGCGCGCCCCAGGAGGTGATCACCATGGTCAGGGCCAGCCCCATCAGCACATAGAGCGCGGTCCAGACAATGCCGAAGGTGGCCGGCGGTGGATAAGCGACCGGCTTGACGAGGTCGGCAAACCAGAGGTTGCGCGGGCCGCTATTGGCGAGCGAGCCGGACAAAAATCCCAAGAGCAGAATACCCGGCACCAGCACCAGCAACCAACGCAGGAAAGCAGCACGCAATTGACGCTGGGAAGCAAGCTCGGTCATGCGAGAAACGGTCCTGTACTGGTACGATTCGCGGGCGTCGCGCGGGGATATTGGCGTCCGACATGGCGACAAGCAAACGGTTCGTCAGCGATTGCCTCCCGGATTGGCTCGTTACGGGGCAAATTCGCCGGAAAATCGCAAAGAGAGGTCGCTTCAGCCCCGCCGTTGACCGCGATTATCCGCGGTTCGCGGCAATCAAAAACTCGACATTGCCTTCTGGGCCCGTGATCGGGCTTCCGACGATTCCCGCCACGCGCCACCCCGCTGCTACCAGCCAATCGCGCACCTCATCGCAAACCCGCGCATGCAGTGCAGGATCACGCACGACGCCGCCCTTGCCCACTTCGCCGCGACCTACTTCGAACTGGGGCTTGATCAAGGCCACCAGCTGGCAGACCGGCGCGGCCAATCGCAGCGGCACATCCAGAACCTTGGCCAGCCCGATAAAGCTGGCATCGCACACCACCCAATTGCATTCGGCGTCGATCAAGCTCGACGTCAGCACCCGCGCGCTGGTCTGTTCGAGCACGGTCACGCGCGGATCCTGGCGCAGCTTCCAGGCCAATTGGTTAGTGCCCGAATCGACCGCGAACACGTGGCTGGCGCCATGCGTCAACAGCACGTCGGTGAACCCACCGGTAGAACTGCCGATATCCATGGCGATGGCGCCGGCCGGATCGAGCGCGAAATGCGCTAGCGCATGCGCCAGCTTGATGCCGCCGCGCGACACCCAGGGATGATCACGCCCGCGCACTTCAAGCTGGGCATCGGCCGCCAGACTTTGCCCCGACTTGACGATCTTGACTTCGCCGCTGAACACCAGCCCCGCCAGCACCAGCGCCTGCGCCCGCGCCCGGCTTTCCACCAGGCCGCGCTCGACCAGCAATTGATCCACCCTGATTTTACCGCCCTGCCGGGGCACGACGACGCTCATGATGTGAATTTCATCGGGAAATCAACACGGGGCAAAGACGCTCGCAACAGTTGGGGTTGTGTGGCTGCGCGCCTGATCCCATAGCACGGTGATGAAGGCAAATCGCCGTATCATTTCCCGATCTGCGTCGCTCGACGGCGCAGCGAGCTTTCCCCGGCGAACGCTGGTCTGGGGCGTGTTTCTGCTGCTCGGCTCTTGCGTCGGGCCGCCACAAGCGCCGGCTCCCGGCCCGGTAGTGGCCCGGCCCGTCGCAACCCTGCCACCCCGATCGCCCGCGCCGAGCGACTGGCACGATGCGCCGATAACACCCGGCGATTGGCAATGGAGCCGTGAAGGGGCCAGGAGCATTGCCCGGTTCGGCGCCCCGCAACAGGCAGCGTTGCTCAGCCTGACCTGTAATCCCGGAACCGGCACGATCACTCTCGCCCGTTTTGGCACCCGTCCTGGCACCAATTCTGGCGATTCCTCCGGTCAGGCGAATGCCAGGGCGACGATCTCGATCTATACCACATCGCTTTCACGCTCACTGGCGACTCAGCCGGCTTCCGAAGGTGCTGTCGTTGCCGCGTTGGCAGGGCACGACCCGTTACTGGATGCGATGGCTTATTCGCGCGGTCGGTTTGCGGTCAACGTGGCCGGGCAGGCGGCGTTGTACGTGCCCAACTGGCCCGAAGTCAGCCGGGTTATCGAGGACTGTCGCTGAGTGAAGCGGGCTGCGCTGAATCGCGGCCCGAATTGTTGATACTGACGGCAAAATAATTTCACGCAAGTCTTGTTGTGCACTGCGGAATCGCTAAATTCACACACAAGGTCGGCAGGCCAGAGCGCCAACCGGCCCCACCCGCGAAAACGGGAAACTTTGGCTCAACAGCGCGAAAGGAGGTGATCCGATGTCTCATGGTTCAGCAGAGAGGTCGGCAATCCGCTACGCGGAGCATTATCGCTAAAGCATTTTCTTAAGCGATAGAGGCTTCGTAAGCGGCACTTTCCGGCCGCTGACCATGCGAAGGGCCGTTCCCGGAACCGGGGGCGGCCCTTCTCATTTGTGGAATCTGCGCTAAATACAGCCAACCCGCGCTAGCGGCCTATTCATTTATTGCTGATGTCTTGCATTAAACGTAATTTTCGTTCACATGCGACCCATCCAGTTGGGAGCCCCTGCCATGGCGAACCTCGCCGAAACCGAATTTGCCTTGACGCCCCTGCCCCATCCTACCCCTACTCCGGCGGATGTGCGCGAGCAGATATTGCAAGCACCCGGCTTCGGCAGTCATTTCTCCGATCACATGGTCAGTATCGACTGGAGCGAAGAGCGGGGCTGGCACAATGCCACGATCGGCCCGCGTGGCCCGATCCCCCTCGATCCGGCCGCGGCGGTGCTGCATTACGCGCAGGAAATCTTCGAAGGGCTGAAGGCTTACCAGCAAGCCGACGGCGGCATCGCCCTGTTTCGCCCCGAAGCCAACGCCGCACGCTTCAACACCTCGGCCCGGCGCCTGGCCATGCCCGAACTGCCCGAACACATCTTCGTCGAAGCGATTCGCGAACTGGTGCGCGCCGATCGCGACTGGTTGCCGACGGTCGAGGGCGGCTCGCTGTATCTGCGCCCCTTCATGATCGCCACCGAGGCGTTCCTCGGGGTGCGCCCGGCCAAGCAGTATAAATTCCTCGTCATTGCTTCGCCCGCCGGCAATTATTTCAAATCCGGCGCGCCGGCGGTGTCGATCTGGGTCAGCCAATATACCCGCGCCGCGCCCGGTGGCACCGGCGAAGCCAAATGCGGCGGCAATTATGCCGCCAGCCTCGTCCCCCAGGCCGAAGCCATTGCGCGCGGCCACGACCAGGTCGTGTTTCTCGATGCCGCCGAGCACAAGTGGATCGAAGAACTCGGCGGCATGAACCTCTATTTCGTGTTCCGCGACGGCACCCTGCTCACCCCGGCCTTGAGCGGCACGATCCTGCGCGGTATCACCCGCGACAGCATCCTGACCCTGGCCCGCGAGCAAGGGCTGACGGTGCGCGAGGACCGCTATTCGATCGATCAATGGCGCGCCGATGCCGAGAGCGGCGAACTGGTCGAGACCTTCGCCTGCGGCACGGCGGCGGTGGTGACGGCAGTCGGCAAGGTCTGCGGCCATGGCGCAGACTTCACCATCGGCTCGGGCGGCCCCGGCCAATTGACCAGCCGGCTCAAGGACAGCCTCGTCGCGATACAGCGCGGGTCGGCGCCGGATGTGCATGGCTGGATAGAGCGGATCGATTGACGCGTCGATCAAGGACAGGCTCAAGGACAGGCTTGGGGGCCAGCGGCCCGAAATTCATCCGTTTTGACTTCGATTTCGCTGGACCGCCGGGCTCCGGCCAAAGGATAGCGACGCATCGTGTCATGAATAGCATCGCAATGCTCACGGGAGTGCTGCCGTTCGCAGTCGCCATGTCGTTCACGCCCGGGCCGAACAATCTCATGCTGGCCAGCGCCGGCGCGCGGTTCGGCTTTGGGCAAACCTGGCGGCACCAGTTGGGCATTGTTGTTGGCTTTGCGGTCATGATGATTGGCGTCGGTTTTGGGATCGCGGCGCTGATTTCATCGGTGCCCGCGCTTTACACCGTCATGAAAATCGCCAGCATGGTGTATATCCTATATCTCGCCTGGAAGACCGGAAGCTCGTCTTCAGCCATGTCGGAACCGGGTGCGGGCCGTCCGATGGGCTTTCTCGCTGCAGCGGGCTTCCAATGGATCAATCCCAAGGCGTGGATCATGACCGTGACGGCGATGACGACTTACACCACGCCCAGGCACGACCAGATTTTGCAGATCCTGCTGCTGAGCCTGGTATTCGCGACGGTCGGCGCGGCGAGCAGTTCCACCTGGGTTTTCGCCGGCCAGTTGATCCGCCGCTACCTCACATCGCTGCGTCATCGCGTGATCTTCAACTGGACGATGGCGGCACTGCTCGTCGTCTCGATCATTCCGGCGCTGTTCGAGCGTTAGCTTGAGCCCGAAGCTCGGGAAATTGCTCCGCCCGTCAATACTCACCCTCTGCGACCGTATTGAACTGCGGATGGATTTCCTTCCAGCGATACATCCACTCCATCCCTTCGCGCCCACGTTCGAGATCATCGTCGCGCGGGCGTAGGGCGGCGGCGGCGGCTTGCGCCACCCCGGTCAGGACGGTCCGGTTCCAGCCGACCTCTTCCACTTCCTGCGCCAGTTCCGGCTCGCCGGCGCGGCGGAGCAGTATCGGCAGGCGGTCGCGCAGGGCGGCGATCACCCAGGGCAGCATCGGCCCGTTAGCGTCGGGATCGTAGCCCCACAGGATATTATGCTGATGGGCGTTCAGGATATAATGATAGTGGAGCACCCGGCCAAACAAGTCGAAACGGACATATTCCTCGCTACGCGCGGCATTGAAGACATGGATGCTGGGGCCGCGCACCATGACATGCTGATCGCCCAGCGCCCGGGCTTCCACGGCGATGGAGATCGGGCCGGCATCGAACCATTGGCAATGCCGCTCGATCGGCGGAATCAGCATGAATTTGTGGTATTGGCCGCGAATGGTTTCAACGGTGCCGTTACCCATGTTTTTGGGCAGCGGTGCTGTCTTGGTGGACTCGCCCATGTGGGATCTCCCATTTCGAATCTTTGTTCGCCTATTGCATGCCCATTTGCTGCCTCTGTCAACGGTGCTCGTTAGCGATGCCTGGCATGGGGCAAGTTATGCTGGGCTTGCCCTTCGCCTCTCCGCACCATAGTCTACAAAAATACTGGAGTTTATCTGCGGTGGCTGGAGGTGCCTTTCGTCCCTAAGTCTGGAATGGGAGCGACGGCATTTTACTGCAATTGATCTTCCCATCGCGGCACCCCATCTAACCGCCTCATCCGCTGTTTTGGCTTCCCTCATTCCGATCCCGCATAAAGGAACCAGCATGTCTCAGGAATACACCCCGCCCCCGGTCTGGACCTGGGATGCGCCCAGCGGCGGCGCCTTTGCCAACATCAACCGCCCCATCGCCGGCGCCACGCACGAGCTGGAACTGCCCGTCGGCGAGCATCCGTTCCAACTTTATTCGCTCGCCACCCCGAATGGCCAGAAGGCCGGCATCCTGTTCGAGGAACTGCTCGCCGCCGGTCACGCCGCTGCCGAATACGACGCCTGGACCATCAATATCGGCGAAGGCCAGCAATTTTCCAGCGGCTTCGTCGCAGTCAATCCCAATTCGAAAATCCCGGCACTGCTCGATCGCAGCGGCGCGCAGCCGATCCGCGTGTTCGAATCGGGGGCCATCCTGCTGCATCTGGCGGAAAAATTCGGCGCCTTCATTCCGACCACCCCGAGCGGTCGTGCCGAATGCCTGAGCTGGCTGTTCTGGCAGATGGGCAGCGCACCCTTCATCGGCGGCGGCTTCGGTCATTTCTATGCTTATGCGCCGATCAAGATCGAATATGCCATCAACCGCTATGCCATGGAGACGAAGCGCTTGTTCGATGTCGCCGATCGCCGGCTCGCGGAAAGCCGCTTCCTCGCGGGCGACGACTATTCGATCGCCGACATCGCCACCTTCACCTGGCTCAGCGGGCTTTATCGCGGCGATGCTTACGGCGAAGCGCGCCAATTTCTCTCGTTGCAGGAATATCAGCATGTCGGCCGCTGGATCGCCGAGATCGATGCGCGTCCCGCCGTCAAACGCGGGCGGCTGGTCAACGCCCGCAATGGCTTGCTCGAGCGCCACAGCGCCGCCGATTTCGACACGCTGGCGCAGGAAGCCGCCAGTGTTGGGTAAATAGCATATAAATCGAACAATCAGGGAGATGGTGGTGGCCGACACGGAGCAAACAGACGGCATTCTGCTGTCCGAGCGGTTCATCCCCACTCCCACCACGATCAGCCCGGAGGCGCGGGCGTTTCTGGCCAATCCGATGTTCAAAAATGCCGCCGCCTCGCCCGCGCAAGACGATATCGCCGGGTGGAAGCGCTATATCGAAGCCATGGAGCGCGGCTTGACCATGGCGATGCAGTCCCGCGCTTCGCTATATCCCGGCGATGTTGCGAAACATCACTTGTCGGCTTGCACATTATACGAGATTACTCCGCATAATCTGCGCGCCGGCTATGAAGATCGCGCGGTGCTCAACCTCCATGGCGGCGCTTTCATCGTCGGTGGCGGCGAAGCAGCGGCGCTGGCGGCGTTGCAACTGGCCGGACTGACCGGGCTGCGCTGCTATTCGCTCGATTACCGGATGCCGCCCGACCATCCCTTTTCTGCGGCGGTCGATGATTCGGTCGAAGCGCTGCGCTTCGTGCTCGGCCGGCATCGCCCTCAGCATGTTGCGGTCCATGGCGGCTCGGCGGGCGCCAATCTCGTCCCCGCCGCCGTAGTCGTCGCCCGCGACGCCGGGCTGCCGCTACCGGCTGCGTGTATCCTGCATTCCCCCGCCAGCGACCTCACCGAGGCCGGTGACAGCTTCCACACCAATGATCAGCTCGATGTCATGTTGGGCGGCGGCGATGGCGGGGCGATGCAGCTTTACGCCGCCGGTCACGACCTCACCGACCCGCGCTTGTCACCGATCTTCGCCGACTACACCCCCGGCTTTCCACCGACGATCCTGACCTCCGGCACGCGCGACCTGCTGCTGTCGAATACGGTGCTGCTGCATCGAAAATTGCGCCGCGCGGGCATCACCGCCGAATTGCATATCTGGGAAGCAATGTGCCACGGCCTCGCCCATGACGCGCCAGAAGCCCAGGAATTGCTGGGCGAGCAAGTTCAGTTCATCCACAAACATCTGGGCGTTTCCTGACCGGCAGCATGTTCACAAGCCGCTGCCCCCTTCCCTTAACGCGCCGGCTCGTCTAAGCGCGCTCGAAATCGCTCAAGCGCAGCAGCGCGACAAGGCTATTGGGGCGTCGCCAAGTGGTAAGGCACCGGCTTTTGATGCCGGCATTCGGAGGTTCGAATCCTCCCGCCCCAGCCAACCGAGTCACATGGCTTCGGTTTCAGCACAGCGACTTATGGTAGACTCCTTCGACTTGCGGTTAGATGCAGCAAGCCTCGATTGGATCGGCCCGGGGGCCAGGACCAAATCCTTGTGCGTCACCCTGGAGCGGCGCCCGCTCTGACCGTGCGACGTTATGATTGCTGCGACAGTGTCACAAGCAGCCATAAGTCATCACCCTGTCACGCAAAATTTCAACGATGCACCGCGAGGGCCGGCTAGGTTGACCTTCCGTTTGACCGGTAACCGATTGACCGGGCTTGCTATTTTTAGCCCAGCAATCATTGCAATGCGGAGCAATGTTGTGGATGATATCGTAGCGTCAGCGTCATCCGGCCTGTCTCGCGGACGATCCGTGCAGGACCACATCGACGAACTGCCCATGTGGGCCGATGGAACCCGCCTGCTGGCGGCGCCGATGACCGGTATGCAGTGGCTGATCTGGTCGCTCGCCGCTGCGGGTAAATTCTTCGAAGGCTTCGTGGTTTTCATGACCGGCGTCGCCCTGCCGTTGTTGTCGCGTCAGTTTGACATTCAACCGGCCCAAAACGGCCTGATTACAGCAGCAAGCTTGGCCGGCATCCTGGTCGGCGCCGTCTGGCTTGGCGGATTGTCGGACCGTTTCGGCCGCAAGCCGATGTTCGTCGCGGAGATGATCATCTTCGTGGGCTTCCTGATCGCGCTGTTGTTCTGCACGAACTTCATCTTCCTGGTGATCTGCCTGTTCGGCATCGGTCTGGCGTTGGGCTGCGATTATCCCACAGCGCATATGATCATCTCCGAAAGCATCCCCAGCACCAGTCGGGGACGCCTGGTGCTGGGAGCCTTCGCTTTCCAGGCCATCGGCGCACTGGGTGGCACCGCGGTCGGGTACATCGTCCTCAAGACCTTCCCCGATCTGGATGCCTGGCGCTGGATGTATGCATCGGCGCTCGTTCCGGCGATCCTCGTCACCATCGGCCGCTTCTACATCGTCGAAAGCGCCAATTGGCTGCACACTCGCGGCGACGTCAATCAGGCCGAACTGGCCGTGAAGAAACTGCTGGTACGCAAGCCGCAATATCCCGCCGTGATCGAGCTGACAGTTCGTGAAGGCCACGCAGCGAGCAGCAACGCGCCGCAGCCGAGCTTCCTGTCGCTGTTCAACAAGACCAATCGCCGCGCGACTATCCTGGCGTCAGTGCCATGGTTCCTGCAGGATCTCGGAACCTACGGCATCGGCATCTTCACCCCCACCATTCTGGCCGCCGCGCTGGGCGCCAATTCGGACCACGCCCGCAGCATCGCCGATGTGATCGCCAACGACATCACCGCCGCCCAGGGCGCGGCGCTGATCACCACCCTGTTGATTATCGGCGTCACCTTCGCGGTTTTGCTGGCCGACGTAGTCGGACGGATCGCGCTACAAATCCTCGGCTTTTTCGGCTGCGCGGCGGGTCTTTTTATCGCCTCCCTGTCCACCTATTTCAGCGGCGGCACGCAGACCCTGCTGATCTTCGCGGGTTTTATGCTGTTCAACTTCATGACCAACCTCGGCCCCAACGCTCAGACCTATCTGCTGGCCGGCGAGGTGTTTCCCACGGCGGTCCGCGGCAAGGGAGCAGGTTTCGCGGCGGCCTTCGCCAAGATCGGTGCCGTCGCGACGGCTTTCCTGTTTCCCATTCTCCTCACCGCGATCGGCACCCAGGCCCTGCTTTACGGACTGATCGTAGTCTCGATCCTGGGCGCTGCAGTCACCTGGTGGTTCCGGATCGAGACCACTGGTGTCAGCCTTGATCAGCTCGAACAGTGACACGATCAACAGGAACGGATCGACACATGATGGACCTTCTAAAACACGGCCGTGGTCGGCTTGTGGCTGCCCCCCTTGCCGCCGCCCTGGCGCTCGGCCTGTTCGTGTCGGCAAAAGCGAATGCCGGCGACATCATCCTGACGGAGACGGGCTCGTCCCTGGCTTATCCGCTGTTCACCGTATGGGTGTCGCAATATATCAAGACGCATCCCGGTATCCGCATCACCACCGCCAGCACCGGTTCAGGCGTAGGCATTGCCCGGGGCGTTTCGGGCGCCGTGAATATCGGCATGTCCGATGCCTATATGTCGGATACGCAGGTCAGACAGCATCCGGGGATTCTCAATGTGCCGATGGCGATTTCGGCGTTGACCGTGAATTACAATTTGCCCGGCCTTAACGGGGTGAATCTGAAGCTGGATGGGCCGGTCCTCGCGGGGATCTACTCGGGCAACATTCGCGCCTGGGACGACCGGGCGATCGCTGCACTCAATCCCGGCGTCCGGCTGCCACACCACGCCATCGTTCCGATCCGCCGCGCCGAGGGCTCGGGCGATACCTTTGTTTTCACCCAATATCTGACATTCAGCACCCCCGCCTGGGAAAACAGCGTGGGTTTTGGCACCTCACCGGTGTGGCCTGCTAACCCGGCAAGGCTGCAAGCGACGGGCAACGAGGGTCTACTGAAGGCGATCCAGCGGATTCCCTATTCGATCACCTATCTCGGCGTCAGCTACCATGCCATGGTGGCGGGTAGCCGGCTCGGGACCGCGCTGCTGAAGAGCTATTCAGGCCAGTTTCTTCTGCCGACACCCCAAACGATCGCGGCGGGGGCTGCATCGCTGAGCCCACGGACGCCTGCGGACGAACGCCTTACCCTGGTCAATGCGCCTGGCGCGAATGCCTATCCGCTGATCAATTACGAATATGCGATCGTTTCAACCAGGCAGGCCAATCCCACCGCTGCCGATGCGCTTCGCAAATTCCTGCTCTGGGCCACTGCACCCGACGAGACTAACGAGAAATATCTTCAGGACGCGCACTTCATCTCGCTGCCAGCACACATATGGGTGCTCAGCCACGATCAGATCGAGAAGATAAGATAGGAGGGGGGAATCTAGCAGTTTGGTACCGGCATTGGGAGGTTCGAATCCTCCCGCCCCCACCAGTCGAGATGTATAGATTCGGTTTCCACCCCGAAAATGGCAAGCGAGCGGCAGTCAACTCGGCGCAAGTGCAGGCTTGCCGCCCCGGGCCAGTGTAAAGCTCACGAACGATCCCGCCGATATGGCGCATATAATCAGCAGGATTCCCTTGGTGCCGATGTCCGGCGTGAGCGGCTCCAGGATCGGCAGAACGAACAACGGCGCGATCGAGCTAAGGCCCTGGAGCACGCCAATACCCTGCCCCCGGCGGCCTTCTTCAATGATATCTGCGGCGCGGGCCATGACGCAGGGCGCCAGAAACCCCATCCCCGCACCCATCACCAGCATGGCCGGAATCACCATCGCCGAGCCGGTAGCGATGGCGAAAAGCATCAGGCCGATCGTCATAGTGCCGAAGCCGAAGGCGAAAACCGCGCGCGCGGAGCGGCGCCATGCCTTGCCAAAAACACTCGCCGAGACAACGGCAGCGAGCGAGTTGAGCATCACCAGACCGCCGACCGTCGAAGTTTTTCTCAGCCCGATCGCCGCCAGATGAAACGACATATAGATGCCGGGAATGGTAAGGATGATGCCGGCGGCGCAGGCCAGGAGCAGCAACTCCCAGGGAAGCCCGGCTAACCAACGCCGGGGGCGGCCCGATACGATCCGATCGACCGCCGACTTGTTCGGAATGGGCAGCGCCCTTAGGCTGGCCAATAGAATCACCGGCGCCGCTAACAGATAAAGCAGAAACGAAGTCCGCCAACCGTGGTCGCCCACCAGGCCCGAGGCCGGCACCGTCACCACCGAAGCAACCATGCTGACCGCGCTCAACATACCGATGGTTCCGGCGCGCTTTTGCTCGGGTAGGTAATCACCGACCATCGTCATGCCGATGGCCATCAAGGCGCCCGCCCCAAATCCCGTGCCGAAGCGGAGCGCGACGATCAGGCCAAGATGGCTGAGTACCGTCGGAGCGATCCCAGAGACCACATACAATGTCCCGATCGCGATAAGCAGCCAGCGGCGATCGAATTTGTCGGCCAGCCAGCCACCGGAAGCTGCACCGATCGCCATCGAAGGCCCGAGCACGCCGGATACCATCTTGGCGAGGTAGGCACCGGTCGGGTCATGAGCCAGCTCCCGCGCCATCCCGGCGAGCAGCGGGAGCGGGATCGTAAAGGCGAAGACGCCCGGCACCTGGGTGAAGATCAGCAGCGCGATGAAAGACCACCCGGTGAAAGTGACAGGTGCCGCCCTGCCGGTCCAGGAATCGGTTTCCCTGCCGTCGCCACGCGCCGCTTCCGCCATTCCTGCATCCCATTCTGTTTTTGCGAATTCCAGATGCCCGAACCGAGCCATTCTCGACCGGCAGCTGCAGTCACTTTATGAGGGATAATGGCTGGATTTGGCGAACAAGCGCAAGGCTATTCTGGCGCGAGAGCGATCTGGCGCCGAATGGAGATCGCCTGTCGCTTGAAACAATATATAAAAATGGTGCGCCCGACGGGATTCGAACCCATGGCCCCCAGATTAGGAATCTGGTGCTCTATCCGGCTGAGCTACGGGCGCACACTTGAAAATAAAAGCTTTTCTGCAAAATTTCCCGTGCCATTCCGTCAAATTCCGTGACGGAATTCCGGCAAGCCCGGATTAGCCTTGGGGCCGAAGCTTAGCAAGGCTGCGCAGGGGCCTACCACTGCGACCGCTGCACAAAGGCGGCACGGCGTTCGCGCAGGATTTGCTCGCGTTCCTCGGGCGAGATCATGGCGGTATCGGCCGGCAATTGGGCCACGACATCGGCCAACGCCACCTTGCGGATACTGGGCATCGGCGTGCTATCGCAGTCGGTCCAGCGGCCCTGGATGATACCGGTCGGGTAACCTGCGGTGTCGAGCCAGTTCTTCACGCCGGGATCCTTCGGCGAAACCACGAAGCGCAGGATACCGTCGCTGTCGGGTGCCGCCTGCGAACCGTTCAGGCAGCTGTGATTGTTGATCCAGTCGGTGGTCTCGTAAATCTCGTTGGTCAGGATCAGCGACCGATAGGGGCAGATTTTGGGCACCTCCGATTCGATGATCAGGGCTTCCTCGTCCGCCAATTCGTAGACCGATTCATAATAGAATTGCCCGACAAGGCCGCCGATCTTGGAGACATCGAATTCCTTGAATTTGTCGACATAACCCTCCTGGCGCAATTGTTCGACGTGATCGACGAACAGCAGGCCGACGTTGAGCATGCGGGGCATCTCGGCGAGGCGCTGTTGCAACGCGCTCGCCGAAGGACGCGGGCGCGCCATCGATCGATCGAGCCGCTCGATCGCCAAGGTCGGGGCTTCTTCCTTCGCCCAATCGGAACTGACCATGCGCACCATCAGCCGGTCCGCGACAGGCGACAATTCCCACCAATCGCCGTCATAGCCATCGGGCCGCGCCGCGCTGAGCAGCAGATCGAACCGCCCTTCGGCATCGACGCTGAGCGCATTGATATCGACATGCGCCCGAGTCGCGCCATCCACATTCGGCACGACCTGGCTGATCTTGAACTGGTTCAGCGAACCTCGCGTGCCGCGTAGACGATAGTTCCCACCCGGCGACAGCCGCGCCGAGCGATAAATCGTATCGGCATTCGGCTGACCGACATTGAGCAACTGGCCGATGGTCGGCAGGAACACGGGGAAATCACCATCACCACCGATCGCGTCGATCGCCGCCGACGCGATCGCTTCCAGCGCCAACCGGCCCGCCTCCTGCTGGAATTGCGGATCGCTCCGTTTTTCCACCGGCAGTTTAGCCAGCATGCGATCGGGCAAGCTGCGCAAATTATCGATCAAATCATCCCAACCCGCCACGCTCGATGATGTGGTTGTGCCAGGCGCCGTTTCCGTGGCGGACATAGTAATCCCCTCTCCTCAGCTCGGGCGCTTGGCCAGCGCGATTTCTGCGGTGCCCGTCGCCATCGTCGAGCCCGTGTGCGTGGCCATCAGATGCTTGACGTGGATCAAGTGACGCCCCTTCTCATCGACCGTCTTATCGACGACCTCGGCGGTCTGGACGGTGACGTCGCCTGACAGCGCTGGCCCGCGGAAATTGGCGGTCGAATGGACGACCATACCATGCTCGCCAGCCCAGCCCGACAGGAAATCGATCACCCAGGCGCCCATCGCGCCGCCATAGCCATAAGCGCGCGGCATACCGATGCGCCGCGCGTATTTCGGAAACAAATGCCCGCGCGACGGGCCGAAATAGGCACCATCGGTGATCTCCGGATTGAGGAGGTGCATGTCGGGATCATTCTCGTAGCCGGCCATTTCCGGCGTGAAGCCGAGGGCGAGCAGATCGAGCTTGCGCATGTTCACCGCGCCCCAGGTATTGATGATCCAACCGCGCCACTCGGTCATGAAGCTGGCCACCGAATGCGGGCCGAAGACGCGCTCGGGCAGCGTGTCGCCGACCTTGATGTCGTCCCACCAGCGCTGCTGATGGCCCAGATCGCGCAGCATCTTGATCCAGCTGAGCTTGCGCTCCTCGATCGCCGCGATGGCCTCGTCGGTCCATTCCGGCTCGTCATAGTCGGCCTTGTTGACGCTCTCACCGCCGGCTGCGGCATTATAGCGGATCGCGGTCGAACGCTGCTTGGCGAGCAGTTGGCCATGCTGGTTGGTATAATAATTGTCGCCGCGCTGGAAGCAGGTCGGGCCGGCGAGCTTGGTTTCCTTGACGACATAATCGAAGGGAATGCGCTCGTTATAGACCATGTCGCCGCCGGCGACGCGGCGGTCTTCGAACCACCATTCTTCGCCGCCGAACAACAGATGCGAATTGGGGATGCAGCCGACGCAAGCCGGAGATGTGCCCATGCCGTCATCGGTGGCGCAGGGGAAACTCTGCATCGCGACCAGCTTGCCGTAGCGGCTCTGCTCGGCGAAGGTCGGGTCATAATGCAGCAGATTGGGATAATGCATCGCCTGGGCCCAGCGGCGGATGTCATTATTGGCGATCGGCTCGCGAATTCGCGACGAAGTGATCGCCTTGCCGAGGTATTGGTCGATATCCGAACAATCGAGAATGGTACTCATAGTGGTGTCCTGATTGGGCCCGGTTGCGGGTCGTTGTCGTGTCGTGGTTGCGTGCGGTATCAGCCGCGTTTCGGCAGCTGGATTTCGCCGGTCGCGGTGCACACCGTGGTGCCCTTCTGGCTCGTCATCAGCTGCTTGACCTGGATCAGGTGGCGGCCCTGGTCATCGACGAATTTATCGACGACTTCGGCATTCTGAATGGTGATATCGCCTGCCAGCGCCGGCCCGCGGTAATTGCAGGCATGATGGACGACCATGCCATGTTCGCCTGCCCAGCCGGCGAGATAATCGGTCACCCACGCCCCCATCGAGGCGCCGTAGCCATAGGAGCGCGGCATACCGATGCGGCGCGCGAAATGTGGGAACAAATGACCGCGCGACGGGCCGAAATAGGCGCCGTCGGTCAGTTCCGGGTTGACCTTGAGCATGTCGGGATCGTTCTCGTGACCAGCCATTTCCGGCGTGTAGCCCATGGCGAGAAGATCCTGCTTGCGCAGGTTCATCGTCCCCCAGGTGTTGACCAGATAGGCTCGCCATTCGGTCGCGAAGCTCGCGATCGAATGCGGCCCGAACACCCGCTCGGGCAAATGGTCACCGATGTTCACATCATCCCACCAGCGTTCGCCATGCCCCAGATCATGCAGCATCTGGATCCAGGCGAATTTGCGGGCCTCCAGCGCGTCGAGTTCCTCGTTGGTCCAGGTCGGCTCATCGAAGTCGGCCTTGTTGACCATATCGCCGCCGGCCGCAGCGCGATAACGCATGGCCGTGGAGCGATGCTTGGCCAGCAACTGACCATGCTGGTTGCGATAGAAATTGTCACCCCGCTGAAAACAGGTCGGGCCGAAACCCGTTTTCTTGACGACATAATCGAAGGGGATGCGCTCGTTGAACACCTTGTCGCCAGCGGAGACGCGCACGTCCTCGAACCACCATTCGTCGCCGCCGAACAGCAGATGCGAGTTTTCGATTTTTCCGACGCAGGCAGGCACGCAGCCATGGCCGTCATCGGTAGCGATCGGGAAGCTTTGTGGGGCGATCAGCTTGCCCCAGCGCGTCGCAGCGGCGAAATCGGGATCATAATGCCCCAGGTTCGGGTAATGCATCGCATGGACCCAGCGGCGGATATCGTTGTTACCGATCGGCTCGCGAATCGGCGAGGATTCCAGCGGCTTGCCGAGATATTGGTCGATATCCGAACAATCGAAGTCCTGAACGGCGGTGTCGGTGGTCATGGGTTATTCCTTGCTGGGCCAGATATATGGTTGCCGGTTAAATCGGGATTTGCCAGCGGGTCACTTTAAGCCCGCGCGGCGCCAAAGCTGGATTGGTTCGCGTAGCCTCGGCGTGATGCGAAGCATCTCAGCACCTTGGATCAATACGTCGGCTCATCGCCCTGCAGTGTGGTGCGGCGCATCAGCCGGTCCGAATCGAGCGGGTACCAGTCAGCGCGGTGCATCGTCCCGGTATTGTCCCAGATGATGAAATCGCCTTCTTCCCACTTGTGGCGATAGACATATTCGTCCTGAGTCGCCCATTCCTGCAAGCGGCACAGCAGCATATTGCCCTCGCCCAGTTCCATGCCCTCGACATAATGGCAGGTATTGCCGAGCACCAGCGACGCGCGGCCATGCTGGTGATGCCAGACCAGCGGATGCGACTGCGAAGCCCGCATTTGCCAGCGTTCCAGTTCGGCAACGGTCGGGTTCGGCGTGATGTAGCGTTGCGAGGCTTCGAGCGCGTGGTGAACCTTGATCCCCTCGAGCTTCGCCTTTTCGTCATCGGCGAGATCGGCATAAGCGGCATAGGTGTTGGCGATCAGGGTATCCCCACCCTCGCCCGCCGCCGCCAGCACGCGCGCGCCGAGCATGGTCGCCTTGGCCGGGATCGGATCGTTGGCGCCGTCGATGTGCCAGTAGAACGCGCCGCGCACATAATCGGCCACCGGGTTGATTTCCGGGTCCATCGAGATGTTCTGCAGCGGCTTGTCCCCGACCAGGAAAATATCGCCGATGGTGCTGGCGAATTGCAACTGCTCCTCATCGTTGAGGTGCATGCCGCGAAATACCAGCGCGCTGCGCTCGACCATCAGCGCGCGCAGATCCTCGGCATATTTGCCGCTGAGAAAATCGCCGCGATCCATGGTCACCGTACTGCCGACCTTGGGTTTGGCGTGTTCAACTTTCATGGTGTCTCTCCGTAGAATGAATGGATCAAGCCGGCTTCCGATGAACCCTGCTCGTCACAATTCGATTAAGCCCCTCGGCTTTAGCGCGGGCAGCGTGATATGTGAATCACGCTGCCCGCGCTAAGTTTTTGTTGTCGCATCGTTTAACACAAAAAACCGGTACCCACTTTTTTGCACGATGCTCTAGCAGCTCAAAAGCGTGGTCGCCCATGCAGGCATGCGGCGTTCTATCAGCGCCGGCCCGTGTCCGCGCAGGTCGTTCCGTTCGCTCATCCCCACCATTTTCAATCTTCCAGTTGTTGCCCTGCTCAATCTTCCACGACTTGACCGATCGGGACAAAGCTCGGCGTATTCATCGCTCGCAACGCGGTGGGCGACATCGCAAACCACTTGCGGCAGCACCTCGTCATCACCGCCTGCTCAGAGAAACCGAGCCTTTCCGATATCTCGGTGAAATCAAAGCCGGTTTGCTGGACATAATATAGCAGGCGGTCGCGCCGGACCTGATCCTTGATCTGCTGAAACGAGGTACCCTCGGCGGCAAGCCGGCGTGCCATCGTCCGCAAATGCAGGCCGTATGCAGCCGCGATATGCTCCTTCGTGCAATATTCCGTTCCCAGCGTATGCGTGATCATACCGCGGATGTCCGCATGCAGCGGCGGCTTATGCCGGGCAAACCGCGCCTCGATGATATCTCCAGCGATCTGATGGGCCCGGGCATTCGGGACGGCGAAGGGACGCGACAAGTCATGCTCACTATAAACGACGGCGTCGGCATCCCGCCCAAAGCGGACCTCGCACCCGAAATATTTGCGATAGGTCTTGAGCGCGGAAATCGGCTGATGACGAAATAACACGCACCGCGCTCGGGCCTGTCCCTCGGTCAATTCAATCGTCCCAAGATTGCCGACCAACAGCATGTATTCCATCACCTGGCTTTTTTGCGGCAAGCCTTCGAGCAATATGTCATGCCCGACCACGGTATTCTGTCCCGACATCGACGGTTTACGCCAGATCCAGGCGGCCAGGCTGTGCGCATAACTGTGTCCGCAGACGAAGTTCAATGCTTCATCCAGATTGCGGGCGGTGCGCATGCCATCGCCAAGCGGGCCGGTAAAGGCGGTCTTCGCCTGACAGGCGGCCAGCCTCATGCCAAAGTCAGGACAGCCCAGTTTTGCGGCCGCCAGCTCAAGGAGCGATACGAACTGGCGATAAGTCGCGCGGATATGACCTTGCGCCGGATCGACAGGGATGATCCCCGTGGCCAACAACAAAGCCTCGGCATCACCGCCCAATTCGCCGACAAGGACGCTGAATTTACGCAGCATGTGGCCGTGAATGGCTTCAAATTCCCGCTTTTCGGCAGGAGGCGGAGTGGCGTATTGATAGGGCATCTCTGGTCCCGAAAATTGTTCGACTGAAAATTGCGTCGACTGTGCTGTCGGTGGCAAGTTCGTCTACGTCCTATGTTCCTCTGCCCATCCCGAATGATCAAGCGAGAATCCAGCCGCTGATCGATAATACCAGAACATTGGCGATAGATGGGTAGCGATTGCTGGCCGTGGTGGCACTGGCTCACAGTCTGCCAAGGGTGGCCCTGTGAACATTTGCATAATCCGGCGAATAATTGGCGGTGAATTTGGGAAGGCGATAAAATGACCGAGCGACGATTCGACGGACGCGTGGTGGTGATTACCGGCGCGGGGAGAGGCCTTGGCCGTGCTTATGCCGAGTTGCTCGGCGCGCGAGGCGCCAAAGTCGTAGTCAATGATATCGGCGCGGCGCTGGCGGGCGGAGGCAGCGATGCCGGTCCGGCGCAGGACGTAGTGGATGCGATCAAAGCAGCCGGTGGCGACGCGGTGGCCAACACCGATTCGGTGGCGACCGAGGCCGGCGGCAAGGCGATCATCGAGGCGGCGCTCGACAGCTTCGGGCGGATCGATGGGCTGATCCACAATGCCGGCAATGTCCGCTACGGTGCGCTGGACGAAATTTCCTATGGCGATTTCCGCGCGGTAATCGATGTTCATCTGCTCGGCGCCTTCCATGTCGTCCGCCCCGCCTTCCCGCGGATGAAGCAGGCTGGCTATGGCCGCGTCGTGCTGACCGGCTCGATTGGCGGTCTCTACAGCACGCATCATGTGGTCAATTACGCTATGTCCAAATCCGGCATGATCGGGCTCAACAACATCATCGCGATCGAAGGCGCCGCATTCGGGGTTAAATCGAACATCATCCTGCCCGGCGCGGTCACCCGCATGGCCGATGGCCTCGATATCTCGCAATATCCGCCGATGGGGACCGATCTCGTCGCCCCGGTCGTGGGCTGGCTGACGCATGAAAGCTGCTCGGTGAGCGGCGAATTGCTGATCTCGATGGGCGGCCGTATCGCCCGCGCCTTCATCGCCGAGACCGAAGGCCTTTACCGTCCGTCATGGACCATCGACGAAGTCGGCGACAATATCGACGCCATCCGCGACCCTTGGCGGCAGTGGACGCTGCATCCGGTCGAAGGCGCCGGTGGTTATTTCGAGCATATGACCAAGAGCTTCGAAATGGTGGCGCGCGGAAGCTGATTACTGAAGTATGACGCGATGCGATCCCTGCGATCGCATCGCGTCACGGCTCACCTCTATCAGGCAGGGCAAGTGCTCGAAGATCCGCAAGTCATCGCGCGCGCCTCCGTCGTCACTTGCGGAGACGTCCGTGCCCGCCAACCCGGCACGGATCACCAGCGGCGGCTTGACGAGCGGAACTGCGCTGGACGCCCCCGGATCGATCGGCGAAGATACCGGGAGCATGTTGGCTCATGCCGGATTTTCAGCCGCCGAGATCGCTGCATTCGGCGAGACCGGCCTGATCTGATCAGCGAAAACACTTGAACGATAAAGTTGGGAGACTGAATATGCCGCAGCCGCTGGAACTGGACGCGCTTGTCGAGGCTGCGCAAAAGCGCACCGGCTTGACCCGCTTCGATGCCGAGACCTTTCGCGAAGCGCTGACCATCTTCCTGACCGACTTCAACAAGCTGCCGCTGCCGGAGCACGGCGTCGAAGGCACGCGCGAGGTGATCATCGCCGCGCTCGCCAATCGGCTGAAGGTGACCGCATACCTCGAGGCGCGACCGGAACTGCTCGAACGCCCGATCACCCGGCCGGTCTTCGTCTTCGGCATCCCGCGCACCGGGACGACGCTGCTCAACAATCTGCTCGCCGCCGACCCCCATCGCCGCTCACCGCTCAGCTGGGAAATCGACAATCCGGTTCCGCCGACGACCAGCGCGACGCTGTACAACGACCCTCGCGCCCTGGCGCAACTCGCCGCCGAAAAGACGCTACTGACGGAGCGGCCCGACGTGGGGAAATACTACCGCTTCTCGGCGATTTACCCGAACGAATGCCTGTTCTTCATGGGCCAGGACTTCAAGAACGTGAATTGGGAATCGCGCGGTAAACTGCCGAATTACCGCGATTATCTGTTCGGCGAGGTCGATATGGCCCCAGCCTATGCCTATCACAAGCGCTACCTGCAGCTATTGCAATCCGAAGCGCCCGGCGTCTGGAACCTGAAGATGCCGTCGCATTCGCTCTATCTGGATACGCTGCTCAAGGTCTATCCCGATGCCCGGCTGATCTGGTCGCATCGCGATCCGCTGACCGCCACCGGATCGTTCTGCAGCCTGATCGACAATGGCGGCCAGATGTCGATCGGCTGGTCGGACCCCGCATGGATCGGCGAAAACATGCCGTGGCAGGCGGTCCAGCATGTCGAGCGCATCATGGACTTCCGCGATCGCCACGGCGAGGATCGCGTCATCGATTCGCACTATGCCGATGTGATCCGCGATCCGATCGGCTCGATGCGCCAACTCTACGCCGCGCTCGGCGACGAATACACGCCCGAGGCCGAGGCCGGGATGCGCGCGTGGCTGGCCGATAACCCACAAGGCAAATTCGGCCGCCACACTTACAAGCTCGACGCTTATGGCCTGACACCAGAGGGACTGCGCCCGCGCTTCGAGCGCTATCTGTCCCGCTATGATGTCGAGCCCGAGGGCTGATCGGGGAACGAAAAGCCATGCGCCTGCGGAGCACCTCGAACGGCCGGGCGGTGGAAGTCGTCCACTTTCTGGCCAGTCATTCAACCGAATCCTTCGCGCTGTCTGAAATTGCCGCAAGGCTCAAGCTTAGCCAAGTCGGGCGAACGATCCACTTCAAAACCAGCCGCGCCACTTGAACCAGGCGAGCGGCAGTATGGCACTGAGCGCGATCACGGCCAGTCCGTATGGGTAGCCCCATGTCCAATTATACTCGGGCATATATTTGAAATTCATGCCGTAGATACCCGCGAGCAAGGTCGGCGGAATTCCGACGATCGAGACGATGGTCAGAATTTTGAAAACATCGTTCTGGGCGATGCCGATAAGACCGACCATCGCATCGAGCAGAAACTGAATTTTGTCGGAAAGATGGACCTCATATTCATCCAGCGAGGCGACATCGCGCTGAATGCTCGACAATCTGACTTCCAGCCCGTGCTCGTGCCAGTCCCGCGTTCGTTCCGCTATAAAATCGACCACGCGGCCGATCCCCAACAGCACATCGCGGGTTTCGGATATACCGTCGGCCAAACGGCCAACATGCTGCAGCTTTGCGCGAATTTCGTGGTTGGAGCGTATCGCCTGCCGGCCCTGATGCTCCGGTACATGAAACGTGTCCGTCGACAGGTTGCGCAGATCGGCTGCGGCCTTTTCCAGACTATCGGCCAGGCGATCGACGATGGCATCACAAAGATCGACAAAAATCAGCCAGGGCGCCGGCAGCGGCAGGGAGGCATCTGCAAGATTTTGGGTAATCGCAGCAAAAGCCTCCAATCGCGCAAAGCGAAGGGTGACGAGGTGATCGCGCGACAGCAGAAAGCCGATGGGCGCGGACTGAACCGGCTCGTTATCGCGGTGCGTGAACATCGGCATGCTCACCGACAACACGCCATCACGCTCGCGAAGCCGGCTGGAGCTCTCGATCTCGCTGAGAGTGTCGCGGGTGGGCAGTTTCATGCCCGTCAACGCTTCGGCTTTTTGAATCTCCGCCTCGTTGGGATCGCAGAGATCGATCCATAGCGATGAAAATTTCTCGCTCGAAGCGTTCCAGCAGGGATATTGGGTCAGCATCGGGCGGCTTTGCCACAGCGGGCGAAGCCCGTCATCTCAATCGTCCGGCAAGCCATGCCACGCTCGGCAAGGTCAATATTGCAACGCCTCGAAGCTCAGGCCGCGCTCACTCTTCCGCACCCGCCCCGCATGGGGAAAGGGCAGATGCGCGGGGATGATCAGCATCTCCCGTTCGAGGCTGTAACGGACGAGACGCCGCCGCGTCTCGACCACCGCATCCCAATCGTCATGATCCCCGAAAGCGATCGAATGATCGATCAACTGCAACGGGTGATGGAAGGCGTCGCCGGAGAACATCGCTTCTTCACCCTCGGAACGCAGACGCAACATGCAGTGGCCGTCGGTATGGCCGCGCCCCGGCTCGATGCAGAGGCTCGGCGTCACGCGATGATTGTCGAGCACCAGATCGGCAAGCCCGGCCTGTACCACAGGCGCGATCGAACGCTCGTAGACGCCGTCATTATACGGCACCTGCCGGAAGTCGCCGGCCTTGTCGGGATGCCAGCGCTGATATTCGCGCTGCACGAAAAGATAGCGCGCGTTGGGGAAAGTCGGCACCCAGCTCCCGTCACGCAGCATGGTATTCCAGCCGCAATGGTCGTGGTGCATATGCGTGCAAACGACATAATCGACATCTTCGACCCGAACACCGGTGGCTTCGAAGCGTTCGAGGAAAGGAATGTCGAGCATATCGAACATCGGCATCATATGGGGCCGGCCATTGCCATTGCAGGGATCGATGACGACCACCTTACCGTCGATGCGCAAAATCCAGGTTCTGAAGTTCAGGCTCCAGCTATCGCCATCCTGGAGGAAATGCGGCTCCAGCCACCAGCGGTTCGCGGCGACAAGCTCAGGTTTGGCGCCCAGCGAGGCGATCGGCCTGCCGGTCAATTCCAGTTCGAGCGCAGAATTGATTTCCGCCTTGCCCACGCCGAACATTGCCATCCTGCACCTCTTGTCTTTTATCGACGGCAATAGGCCCTTGGCTTCAATTCACATGGCCCGGCGGGGCGAGTGGGAACAGGATCGGGGCGATCTCGATGCCCTCCTCGACCAGCTCCTGCGCTTCCTGCAGCGTGGCCTGACCGTGGATCGGGGCATGATCCTTGTCGCCATAATGCATCGCCCGGGCATCATCGGCGAATTTATCGCCGACCCAATGCGATGCCTTGAGCGCCTCGGCCTGCATCCGCGCCAGGACGTGCATCATCGCCGCTGCCTCTGGCGGCAGCGCCGCTGTCGTCGCGCCGGCGGTGGGTGGCTTCGCTTTCGGCACAATCGCGGGCGCCTGAGCCGCTACGGGCGCGATTTTCTCCGCCAGCGCCGGAACCGTGATCTGGTTGCCCTTGCGCGCCAGATGCGGCGCCATCGGCGCTTTCAGCACATCGACGGAATCGCATTGCGGACAGTTGACCAATCCGCGCTCCTGCTGGCGCGTAAAATCATCCGACGAGCCGAACCAGCCTTCGAAACGATGGCCGCCCTCGCGGCATTCCAGGTCAAATACGATCATGATCTGAACGATCTAGGAATTTCGCGGCGGTTGGCAAGGGCCGCTTGTTGGCGAGGCTGGGGAGTTGCCGACGCACGTCGCTGATTTTCTGCGCGTCCACTTCGCAAAATCCGACGAAACCAGCCGGGGTAGTCCTTTGGCCTTCCCCCATATCCAGCAGCACTTCGCCCCAGGGATCCACCACCAGGCTATGGCCATAGGTGCTCCGCCCGTCCTCGTGCTTGCCCGCTTGCGCTGCGGCGACGACATAAGCGCTGGCCTCGATGGCGCGCGCGCGTTGCAGTACATGCCAATGCGCCGCGCCGGTCGGTACGGTAAAGGCGGCGGGGATCGCGATGACATCGCAGCCGGCCTGACCCAGCGCCTCGAACAGCGCCGGGAAGCGCAGGTCGTAGCAGATCGTCAGACCCAATTTACCCACTGGCGTCGCTACCGTTACGACCGCCTCGCCGGCCTCATAAGCCGAGGATTCGCGCCAGCTCTCGCCCGAAGCGAGGTCGACATCGAACATATGAATCTTGTCGTAGCGCGCCGCGATCTGGCCATCGCCATCGATCACGAAAGCTCGATTGGCCCAGCGCCCGCCCGCTTGCGCATCATCGCGGACCACGGCCAGCGAGCCGATCGCCACCCAAACCCCGGTACGCGCCGCTGCCTCGCGCACCGCGGCCAACACCGGATCGGCATCCTCGGTGACGATATGCGGCGTCGCGCGCGTGCGATTGCGATCGATCAATCCCGACATTTCAGGGGTGAACAGCATCACCGCGCCGCCCGCCCTGGCTTCGTCGATCGCCGCCACCAGAGCACGCGCATTGGCCTGAGGATCGATCCCCGAGGTCATCTGGAGCACGGCGATACGCACGCTGCCGCGCCCTGGGTCGTTCACCATTATTGCGCCAATATTCCGTCGAGCTTGCCGGCGCGATCGAGCGCGTAAAGATCGTCGCAGCCGCCGATCGCCTGGTCGGCAATGAATATCTGCGGCACGGTCGAAGCGCCCGGCGCCCGCGCCCGCATCTGCGCGCGCCCCTCACCACCCAGGGTGATGTCATATTCGGTATAAGTCACCTGCTTGGCATCGAGCAGCGCTTTGGCGCGGGTGCAATAGGGGCAGCCCCAGCTGGTATAAATCTCGACCTTGGCACTCGTCATCTTCGTCTTTCGCTCCCGCAACTGCCCCCGAAACTGCTGTTGCCATGCCCGGCAATGATCCGGACGACGTTAATATGGTGGGGCCTTGAAACACGACAAGGCTAACATATCTCTCCCCTCGTGTCATGCGCCGCCAAGGGTGTGACACTGCAGGAGCGCCGTCCGGGCTCCGCAGAATGTTAAATTGCTCATTTGAGGATTTGCACCATGACTCGTTTTGATTTTACCCCCTATCGCCGCAGCACCGTGGGCTTCGACCGCTTGTTCGACGTGCTGGAAAATCACGCTCGCGCCACCGCTCCCGGCGATAATTACCCGCCCTTCAACATCGAACGCCGCGGCGAGGATGCTTACCGCATCACTCTGGCTGTCGCCGGTTTCAAATCCGCCGATATCGACATCACCGCGCAGCAGAACCTGCTGGTGGTCCAGGGCCGCAAGCCCGAGGAAGCCGCCCAAGGCGCCGGTGAGTTCCTCCATGTCGGGATAGCCCAGCGCGGTTTCGAGCGCCGTTTCGAACTCGCCGACTTCGTGCGGGTGGCAAACGCCGCGCTCGAAGATGGCTTGCTGGTGATCGACCTGCTGCGCGAAGTTCCCGATGCGATGAAGCCGCGCAAGATCACGATCGGCGCGCCCACGCCGCTAGAGGTTGTGCAATCTGGCGATACCAGCCAGGCGGCCTGATCGGCTCCGCTACAACCGGTCGGCAGCATGGGTTGCTGCCGACCAAGGAGCGCATTTAGGGGTGAGCCGTTAAGCTCACCCCCGCGGCGCTTTCACGCCGCCTCGTTGCGACAAGCCATCCGGGTCGCAGAAGATGGCCACATCGCAACAAGCTGAATTTTATGGGTAATTAACCCAGCAGCTCACATAAACCACCGTCGAAGCCCTCGACCTGCCTCGCAGCAAAATCTGAATAAAGTCCTACAGTACGTCCAATAAACCGTCCAAGCGCGTAAACAAGTGTGCCGGGATCTAAATTATTAGAAAAAGCGCGGCTGGAGCGGGCAGCGTGATAGGTGAATCGCGCTGCCCGCTCCAAATTTTTGTTGTCGCATCGTTTAACGCAAAAACCGGTGCCCACTTTTTTGCACGATGCTCCAGGTTAAACCAGGCGCGCCTGCCGCAAAGCCGCGGCGATGAAGCCGGCGAACAGCGGATGCGGGTCGAACGGCCGGCTTTTCAGCTCCGGGTGAAACTGCACCCCGACAAACCAGGGATGGTCGGGACGCTCGACGATCTCGGGCAGCAAGCCATCGGGCGACATTCCCGAAAACACCAGCCCACCCTGCTCCAGCGCCTCGCGATAATGCGAGTTCACCTCGTAGCGGTGGCGGTGCCGTTCCGAGATCTGCGTCGTGCCATAAATCGCAGCGGCATGGCTGTTATGCGCCAGTTCGGCGGGATAAGCCCCCAGCCGCATGGTGCCGCCGAGATCGCCGCCATCGGCGCGCTGCTGCAGGCCTTCGTCGCTCATCCATTCGGTGATGATGCCGACCACCGGCTCGGTGGTTTCGCCGAATTCGCTCGACGACGCGCCGGCGATGCCGCCGAGATTGCGCGCACCCTCAATACAAGCCATCTGCATGCCCAGGCAGATACCGAAGAACGGCACCTGGCGCTCGCGTGCGAAGCGCACGCTGGCGATCTTGCCCTCGGTGCCGCGCTCGCCGAAGCCGCCGGGGACGAGAATGCCGTGCATCGGTTCGAGATGGGCGGCGATCTCGTCATCGTCCTTTTCGAAGATTTCGGCATCGATCCAGCGGATATGGACTTTGACGCGGTTGGCGAGGCCGCCATGCACCAGCGCCTCGTTCAAGGATTTATACGCGTCGGGCAGGCCGACATATTTGCCCACCACACCGATCGTCACTTCGCCTTCGGGGCGCTGGTAGCGATCGACGATATCGCCCCACACCGTCAGTTCGGGCGCGGGCGCGGTCAGGCCGAAATGGCGCAGCACTTCATCGTCGAGACCCTCGGCGTGATATTGCTGGGGCACGGCATAGATATTGGCGGCATCGAGCGCCGGGATCACGGCTTCAGGCCGGACGTTGCAGAACAGCGCGATCTTGTTGCGCTCGCTCGCCGGCAATGGCTTTTCGCAGCGGCACAGCAGCAGATCGGGTTGAATGCCCAGCGCCGTGAGTTCGCGCACCGAATGCTGAGTCGGCTTGGTCTTTAGCTCGCCGGCTGCGGCGATGTAGGGGACCAGGGTAACATGCACCGAGCAGCTCATCTCGCGCCCCAACTCGTTGCGCAACTGGCGCAGCGCCTCGATGAAAGGCAGCCCTTCGATATCGCCGACGGTGCCGCCGATCTCACACAGCACGAAATCGATATCGTCGGTATCGGCCTTGGCGAATTCCTTGATGGCGTCAGTCACATGGGGGATGACCTGCACTGTCGCGCCCAGATAATCGCCGCGCCGTTCCCGCGCGATGATGTCGCGATAGACTCGTCCCGAGGTAATATTGTCCGACTGGCGCGCCGAAACCCCGGTGAACCGTTCATAATGGCCGAGGTCGAGATCGGTCTCGGCGCCATCATCGGTCACATAGACTTCGCCGTGTTGATAAGGGCTCATCGTCCCCGGATCGACATTGAGATAGGGATCGAACTTGCGGATACGCACCGTAAACCCGCGCGCCTGGAGCAAGGCGGCCAGCGATGCCGCCATCAATCCCTTGCCCAGGGATGACACCACGCCGCCGGTGATAAAAATGAACCGCGCCATGGGAGTTGAGCCTTAGCTACTGATTGTGACACAAGACAAGCGCTGCGTTGATCGCAGTTCATGCAATCCACAGTTTTGACCAACCGCGCATCGGATCACGCGCGGATTTAGCAAATTGTGGATTGAAAAGCCGCTGACGGCGGCGGTCGACGATTACTTCTTGGCAGCGCCGCCGAGCGGATCAGCCGGAAGCACCGGGGCCGGTGCAGTCGAATTTGTGGCGGAAGCAGCCGCCGCAGCTGGCGGTGCGGTTTGCGCTGCTCCTGCCAGTGGATCGACCGGCGCGCTGCGCACCAGCGAGGTATCGACAGCCTGCCCGCCGCTGGCGCGAACGGCCAGCGCAGCGAGCACGATGCTGAGCACCACGAATAGCGTTGCCAGCACCCCGGTTGCCCGAGTGAGGAAATCGGCCGCACCGCGCGCCGACATCAGCCCGGTCGGGCTACCGCCCATGCCCAGACCGCCGCCTTCCGATTTCTGCATCAGGATCACGCCAACCAGCGCGGCGGCGATCAGCAGCTGAACACAAGTAAGGAAGATAAACATGCAGAGGAGCCTCAGGGCAATTCGGATGAGCGTTGATCGCGCATCTAGGCGCGCAAGGGCGCAAGCGCAAGGTGGGGTATGGGAGAGGCCTGAATGTCTGGTTCTAAACTCCCGTTCCGGGAGTTTAGAAGTCTGTGCCGTCCCGCTCCCCCGGCCCAACCACCCATTGCATAGTACCCTATCGGGTGGTTGGGCCGGGGGAGCGGGACGGCACAGACTATCCGAAACGAAGTTTCGGATCAGACACCGAGTGCCGGGCTTAGGCGTCGTGGAGCATATTGGCGGCGTTGATGATCGCCGCAAAACTTTCCGCTACCAGGCTGGCGCCCCCAACCAGCGCACCGGCCACTTCATCGACCGCCAACAGTTCAGCCGCATTGCCGGCATTGACCGAGCCACCATAGAGAATGCGCACCCCGGCTCCAGCCTCGCCGTAAACGGCAAGCAGCTTCGCGCGAATCGCGCGGTGCATCGCCGCGACGTCAGACACCTGCGGCACGCGGCCAGTGCCGATCGCCCATACCGGCTCGTAAGCGATGGCGAGCTTGGCCGCAGCACCCTGGCCGCGCGGCAACGAGCCGTCGAGTTGGGCGGACACCACCGCTTCGGCGTGGCCCGAATCGCGCTCTACTTCGGTTTCGCCAACGCAGAGAATGACCGACAAATCGGCGGCCAGCGCCGCTTCCGCCTTGCCGCGCACTTCCTCATTGCCTTCGCCATGGAACTGGCGACGCTCGGAATGGCCAACGATAGTGAAACGCGCGCCGGCATCGGCCAGCATGGCCGCCGAAATGTCACCGGTGAAGGCGCCGCTGACGCTGGCATGGCAGTCCTGCCCGCCGACTTCCAGCTCGGGCACCGCTTCGACCATTGGGTGCAGCAAAGTGAAGGGCGGCGCGAGGCCGACATCGATATCGGGATAACGCGAAGCCACCCGGCCGATCGCCCGGGCCTCGGCGAGCATCGCCCGGGTGCCATTCATTTTCCAGTTACCAACGATATAAGGCCGTAGCGCCATAGTATGCCCCGTAAATTTCATTGCGTGCCAGGCCTGCCGAATCCCGGCATCGGCCCCGCGTGTTGGGGCGCAGCTAGGCCAGCAGGGCCCAGCTTGTCAAAATCTCGGCAGGGCGGCGACTATTTGACCGTCGCCACCCAGCAATCGAGCAAAGCCTTGACCAGCCCTTTGTCGATCGCTTCCGCCGCTTCCTCGACCCCGCGCCGCAAATCGCCAACTTCGCCCGCCACGATCAATGCGGCGGCGGCATTGAACAGCACGGCGTCGCGATAAGCGCCCTGCTCACCCATGACGAGGCGGCGCAGGGCAACGGCGTTGAATGAGGCATCGCCGCCGCGCAAGTCGGAGAGCGGATGGCGCGGCAAGCCGGCATCTTCGGGCGTGACCGTAACGGCGGCAGGGACCAATGCAAAACCGACCGTGGCAATGGTGCTGGGCCCACTGATCGACAATTCATCGAGGCCTTCGTTGCCCGAGACGATCATCGCCCGCGTCGTTCCCAGCAAGCGCATGGCTTCGGCATAGATCGGCACCAGCACAGGGCTGGCGACGCCGACGAGCTGGCGCGAGACACCGGCGGGATTGGCCAGCGGCCCGGTCATATTGAAGATAGTGCGGCGGCCCAGCGCCTTGCGGATCGGGGCGATGCGGGCCAGCGCGGGATGGTGGCTCTGCGCGAACAGAAAGGCGATGCCGAGATCGGGGAGCGTCGCTTCGGCCATCTCACCGGCGCGGGTAAGGTTCAGACCCAGCGTTTCGAGCGTGTCGGCAGCGCCCGCTTGTGACGAAGCGGCACGGTTGCCGTGTTTAGCCACCGGCACGCCGCAAGCCGCCACCACAAGAGCGACAGCGGTGGAAACATTGAGGCTTTGCTGGCCATCGCCGCCGGTGCCGCAAACATCGATGGCTTTAGCCGGCGCGACAACCGGGGTCATACGCGCACGCAATGCCTTGACCGCACCGGCAATGTCAGCAGCGGTTTCGCCGCGCTCGGCAAGATCGATCAGCGTGGCGGCGATGGCCTCATCAGCCATCTCGCCATCCAGCATCCGGCCAAACAGCGCCTCCGCCTCGGCCATTTGTCCGATTTCAGTCAGAGGCGCGTTCATGCCCGATCGGCGGGGGTAATTCCGCAGGCCCTCAGGAAATTGGCCAGCAGATCATGACCATGCTCGGTGGCGATGCTTTCCGGGTGAAATTGCACGCCATGGATCGGCAAGGTGCGGTGACGGAAGCCCATGACATGGCCATCGTCGCTGCGGGCGTTGACCGCGAGCACTTCCGGAATATCCTCGACGATCAGCGAGTGATAGCGCGTCGCGGTAAAGGGCGACGGCAGCCCGGCAAAAACGCCGCTGCTGTCGTGCGTAACCGGCGAGGTCTTGCCATGCATCAGTCCACCACGCACGACCTTGCCGCCAAAATACTGCCCGATCGACTGATGGCCGAGGCACACACCGAGCAAAGGCTTCCCGGCATCCGCCGCCGCGCCGACCAGATCGAGGCTGATCCCCGCCTCGTTAGGCGTGCAAGGACCGGGCGAGATCAGGAATCCTTGCGCGCCCGAAGTGATCGCCTGCCCGGCGGACAGCGCATCATTGCGCACCACCTCGACCTCGGCGCCCAATTCCATCAGATAATGGACCAGATTCCAGGTGAAGCTGTCGTAATTGTCGATAACCAGGATCATAGCGCGCCTATTGCCCGAAACCGGCTTCGCTGGCCACCCGCACCGCCTCGCTCGCGGCGGCGAACAGCGCGCCGGCCTTGGCTTCGCATTCGCGCTGTTCATAGGCTGGATCGGAATCAGCGACGATGCCCGCGCCGGCCTGGACATGCATGACGCCATCCTTGATTACCGCAGTGCGCAACACGATGCAGCTATCCACTGACCCATCGGGCGCGAAATAGCCGACGCCGCCGGCGTAGGCGCCGCGCGTTTCCGGCTCCAGCGCGGCAATGATCTCGCAAGCACGGACCTTGGGCGCACCGCTGACGGTGCCCGCCGGAAAGCCGGCGAACAGCGCGTCTATGGCGTCATGCTGCGCGATGTCGAGCTGTCCGGTGACATTGCTGACGATATGCATGACATGGCTGTAGCGCTCGACGGTATAGCTCTCGGTCACTTGCACCGTGCCCTTGGCAGCGACGCGCCCGACATCGTTGCGCCCCAGATCGAGCAGCATCAGATGCTCGGCGCGTTCCTTGGGATCGGCGAGCAGGCTGACGCGATTGGCTTCGTCCTCCTGCGGGGTCTTGCCGCGCAGGCGGGTACCCGCAATCGGCCGGATCGTCACTTCGCCATCGCGCACCCGCACCAGGATTTCCGGCGAAGATCCGATCAGCGCGAAGCCCGGCAGATCGAGGAAATAGAGAAACGGCGAGGGATTCACCCGGCGCAGCGCGCGATACAAGGACAGCGGCGGCAGGGTAAACGGACAAGTGAAGCGCTGCGCCAGCACCACCTGGAAGATATCGCCCGCTTCGATGTAATCCTTGGCCTTCAGCACCATCGCGCGATAATCTTCGCCCGACATCGTCGGGGTCAGCTGCGGCACCGGCAACACGGCGTCCTGCGCCACCGGCGGTGCCGGTTGGGCCAGACGGCGCAGCGCCTCATCGATCCGTTCCTCGGCACTCTCGATCTGGCGGGCAGGCGCAGTTTCCGCAGGCCAGAGCGGGGCCACGGCGAACAATTCCTCCCCCAGCCGATCGAACACCAGGATCAGCGTCGGGCGCACGAACAGCATGTCGGGCAATTCCAGCGCGCTGGGCGCGGCGCGGGGCAATTTTTCCACCAGCCCGATCGTCTCATAGCCGAAATAGCCGACCAGGCAGGCCAGCGCCGGCGGCAGCACGGCAGGCACATCGATGCGGCAAGCAGCGACCAGCGCGCGCAATTCGGTCAAGGCATCGCCCGGCAGCACCGCGAAAGCCTCGCGATCGTGCTGCCATTGCCGGTTGATCGTCGCCTCATGCGCGCTGGCGCGGAACACCAGGTCGGGATCGAGTCCGAGCAGGCTGTAGCGCCCGCGCACCGCTCCGCCCTCGACCGATTCGAGTAGAAAATCGCCCCGACCCGGCTCGATGAGCTTCACCCCCGCACCCACCGGGGTCTCGGTGTCGGCGATCAGACGCCGCCAGACCAGCGCGGGTCGTCCCTGCGCCAGCTCGGCCTGCGCCGCGTCGCTATTTTCCAATCGGCTGTGAGCGAGTGCTGTCATAAGGCGCGACGGTCAGTTGCCGCCAACGGCCTGTGTGGCAACGGCTTTGATCGCCACCGGATTGCGGGTGACCCCAACCTCCGCGCGCATCGCCGACTCGAGTTCCTCGGCATATTCACTGCCGGTGAGATGGCCGAGTTCGGTAGCGGCGCTGGCCAGCAGCGGATCGTTCGCGGCAATCGTGCCGGGCTCGACGGTCTTCAACTGGACCACGAACCAGCCGAGATTATTCGGCGCCGGCAACAGCTTGATCGTGCCCGGCGCCATCGCGAACAGCAGCTTCACCGGCGGGGGCACTTTTTCCCCCATGGCAGCGAGCTGCTCGCGGCCCATCGACACCGGCGATGGCGCCGCCAGCTTGACGCCCAGGCCCTGGATTGCGGCAGTGAAATCAGTGCCCTTGCGTACCTGCGCCAGCAGTTTTTGCGCAGCAGCGCGGGCGCCGGCCGAGCCCTGCTCCGCCGCCATCGCGGCGACAAGCTGGGGCTTGATTTCGGTCAAAGGCGCGGCCGCAGCCGGAATGATTTGGTCGACATCATACATCACATAAGTCTGTCCAGTCGCGACCTCGGCCAGCTGCGGCTGATGTTCGTGATCCATCGAAAAGGCGGTATGCGTCAGCGCGGCTACTTCCTTGGGCAGCGCGGCGGTGGGTTGGCCATAGACATGGCCATCGGCGGTGAGCGGCGGGGTCGATTGCAGCGAAATGCCCAAATCCTTGGCAGCATCGGTCAGCGCGTAGCCCTGGCCCAGCCGGTCATCGAGCTTGGAGGTGATATCGGCCAGCGCAGCATGGCGCTTGTCGGCGGCAAGCTTGGTTGCGATCTCGCTCTTCACTTGCGCCAGCGAGCGCGCCGGCTTGTCCTCGACGCTATCAATTCGCAGCAGATGCCAGCCGAGCGGGCCCTTGACCGGGCCAACCAACGCCCCGCGATGGCCGGCAAAAGCAGCAGTGGCGACATCGGCGGAACTTTGGTCGCTCAGCGCCGCTTGCGTGACGGAACCCAGCGACGCCGCGCTCAGGCCCTTGCTCGTGGCGGCGGCCTCC
>JAMFSI010000122.1 GCA_026225215.1 Sphingomonas palustris
ATCAACGCCTCGACCGGCCTCGGCTATCTGCTCAATACCGCCCAGCTATATCAGCAGGTCGATGTGCTGTTGGTCTGCATCGTGATTTATGCCTTGCTGGGCTTGAGCGCCGATCTCGTGGTCCGATCGCTCGAGAAATTCCTGATGCCCTGGCGCGTCGGAGTGGCCGCTAGATAGGAGATTTTCATGTTGCAGCTTGCGTCACTCCCCGGCGGTATCGCGCCTTTCGCCCATACCGAGCCCGAAAACTTCGCCGACCGACCGGTCGCAGTCGCCGTCAACGGCCTGATCCGCAGCTTTAACCCCCAAGCGGTCAAGCCGGCCTCGGTGCTCAACGGCATCGACCTGGTGGTGCGGGCGGGAGAATTCGTCGCTTTGCTGGGGGCTTCGGGCTGCGGCAAGACCACGCTGCTGCGCATCCTCGCCGGGCTCGATGCGCCCAATCAGGGTGAGGTTCTGGTTCCCCAGGCGCGCACCGTGGTGTTCCAGGAGCCGCGCCTGATTCAATCGAAAAAGGTGTGGCGCAATGTCGTCATCGGCTTGTCTGGTGCAGCGGGCTCCCGCGCGCGCGCGATCGAGGCGCTGGCCGAAGTCGGGCTCGATCATCGCGCCGATGCCTGGCCGGCGACGCTGTCGGGCGGCGAGGCGCAGCGCGCGGCGCTGGCGCGGGCGCTGGTGCGCGAGCCGCGACTGCTGCTGCTCGACGAGCCTTTTGCGGCGCTCGACGCGCTGACCCGGCTCAAGATGCAGCATTTGATCGGCGAGTTGTGCCAGGCGCATGGACCGGCGACGCTGCTTGTCACCCACGACGTCGAGGAGGCTTTGCTGCTCGCCGACCGCGTGTTGGTGCTGCGCGAAGGACAGATTGCCTTCGACCGCAGAATTTCCCTGCCCCAACCCCGCCGCGCCAGCGGACAGCAATTCGACGCGCTGCGCTCGACCCTGCTCGCGGAACTGGGCGTGCATGACGTGCAGTAGCAAACAAACTGCTAACTCATCGATATAAGTCGTTCTTTTTGTGATTTTTCCAACCAGAAGAATGGAGAACCCCATGAACGCGAGAACCAACACGCTGCAGGCCGAACGCTTCCAGGCGAGCGACATCGAGGTAGTCCGCGTCGAGGCCAATCTCGGGGCCGAAGTCCGCGGCCTCGATCTCACTGCCCCGCTTACGCCCGAGATCGCGGACCTGCTGCGCAGCCTGCTCTGGGAACATCAGGTGCTGTTTTTCCGCGATACCGGCATCGACGATGCCCGGCAGGGCGAGATCGGGCGGATTTTCGGCGAGCCGGTGGTCGACAGTATCGCCAAGCGCCGAGGCGTCACCCCCGGCCAGATCTTTCCCCTGAACACCGGGCCTTATTCCAACGCCTATTACGGTACCCGCTGGCATGCGGATGCGACGTATCTCGAAAGGCCTTATCTCGTCTCGATCCTCCGCAGCGTGATCGCGCCCGAGCTGGGCGGCGACACCGCTTATTCAAGCGGCATTTCCGCTTATGAATCGCTGCCCGAAGCGGTGAAGCAGAAAATCGCTGGCCTGACCGCGATCCACAAGCCCAACAAAAAGGCCTATCAGCTCATCAAGGACGAGACGGAGCTGGAAGACTACCTCAGCGAATACAGCGGTGTGGAACATCCCATCGTCATCACCCATCCGTTCAACGGCAAGAAGGTGCTCTACGTCAACGAGAACTTCACTCACGAGATCGTCGGGCTGCCCGAAGATGAGGGCAAGCAGCTGCTGAGCTATCTCATCCATCAATTCTATCGCCCGGAAAACATCGTCCGCTTCAAATGGCGGCCCGGTTCGCTGGCGATCTGGGACAATCGCGCCGTCCAGCATTACGGCGTAGCCGACTATGGCAATGCGCAACGGCAATTGGTGCGGGTCGTGGCCCAGGGTGATCGCCCGGTACGCTGAATTCAAAATTGGGCCTACTGCAGCGCAATGACTAAGCTCCGTTCCGTCCATGCTGAGCTTGTCGAAGCACTGCCTTGTTCTTCTGGTAAGCCCTAGCAAGAAGGACAGTCCTTCGACGAGCTCAGGACGGACGGGAAAAGAGGCTTGCGCCGCGATTAGCGTATCGTGGTGTAATTCTCAGGAGCCTGGCACAGGCGCAGCCGGCGGTTTGCTCGTCGCGGCTTCGACCGCAGCATCGAGGCTGACAATATCGGCGGGCACCTTGGGCGCCACCGGCTGACGGATCGGCGTGTGTAGCGCCAACGACCAGCGGGTTACCCAGTCGATGCCATTGGGCCCCGCGTAAGTGTCGGTGATAAGATAGGCCGGATCGGCCATCGCCTTATCGAGCGTGACCGGATCGAGGTGGTTCTGCCGGAAAATACCGTCCAGCTCGTCAATGCTCGCGGCATTGAGCCGGCTGGCGTGGAGCAGGAACACAAAGGCCGGCTCGCGGCCCAGCACGTCCTTGGCTGCGGCGCGATACCAGGGGATGATCTGCCGGGTATAAGCCAGATAGGCGTCGCGGATATGCGCCGCCTGCGCGGTGTTGCCGTGTTTGAGGGCATCATCATAAGGCTCGGCGAACTCCCAGTCGGAATTCTCCATCGAGACGGGCGCCACGCGGTAGCCGTGATCGGCCAGCCAGCCCTCGAAGCGCTGCCGGATCGCCAGTGTCGGCCCGGTCTCCAGATAGGGATGGCGATACCAGCGCTCCTGGCGACCGCGCGCGGCCAGCAACCCTTTGGTCACCGTCTCGCCGCGCGCCACGTCGGCAATATAGGCCTCGACCGGCGTGTTCGTCAGCGAGAGATGCGAATAGCTGTGGTTGCCCAGATCCATGCCCGCATCGAGCCAGCGGGTCAGCAGATCGATGCGCGCGGGCCGGTCCCATTCGGCGAGCTGGATCTCGTTGACAAACCCGGTCACTGGCCAGTGATGCCGCTTGAAACCGTCGAGCAGCGCCGCGGTGACCTTCTGCGCCTCGGGCATCGGCGCGTAATAGCCGAACACCGGCAGATCATCGAAAGTGATCGCCACCTGATCGGCACGCGCCGGGGAATATCCCAGCGCCCCCAGCGACAGCGCCAGTAAAATCAACCGCATGTGTTTAGTCCCCGAGCGCATTATTCGGCCCGGCAGCGGCGATCGCACTCCCGGTCTTACTGGTCTCTGAACGACGGACGGGTGGGCAAAAATCAGACCTCGGTCTGCTCCGCAACGCGGCTGGCAGCGCGGTCATTGAGCTGGGCCCAGAGGTGCTCGGTTCCGGCTTCCTGAGCCTTGTTGACGTATTGCGATGCGACGAGCCAACCCTTGATCGGCTGCAGCGACAGCGAACATCCCAGCACCATCAACGGGAACGAGGTCACGAAGTGAACCCACATCGGCGGAGCGAATTTGACCTGGAACCAGACCACCAGAAAGATCAGCGGAAAGGCGACGAAACATTGCGAGAAGAAGGCTGGGCCGTCATCCGGTGCGGCAAAATCGTAGTTGAGACCGCAAGTCGGGCAAGTATCGACCAGCTTCAACCAACTGCGAAACATCTTCCCTTCGTGGCAGCGCGGGCACAATCCGTGCCACCCGCAATCGAAGATGTAGTGCCACTTGTCATGCCCCTCAAGCTCGTGAGCGGCGATTTCAGTTTCCGACATGTCCTATCTCCTGGGCGAATCGCGCTTGCAGATCGTCCGTGGGCATCATATGCTATTTGTATGCATACAAAATCAATACATAATGGCATACAAATGTGGGTGCCTGACATTGGCCGCGCGAGCGGACCTAAATATCTGGCGATCAGCGCCGCGCTCGAGGCCGATATTGCGGCGGAACGCCTGCGGCCCGGCGACCGCCTGCCGCCACAGCGCGAACTGGCCGAAGCTTTAGGGGTCGATCTCGGCACGGTGACGCGCGGCTATGCCGAAGCGCGGCGGCTCGGCCTGATCGACGCCGATGGGCGGCGGGGCAGCTTCGTGCGCGACGAGTCCGGATCGCCGGCTTCCGAACGGATTGCGCCATTCGAAACCGGCATGAATTTGCCACCGATAGCCATGCGCAGCAGCCTGCCCGAACGCTATGCGGCTGATCTGCGCGCCATTCTCGCCGGGCCGGCTGCGGCTAACCGGTTGCAGTATCAGCCCAGCGGCGGCGCCCCCCAGGATCGTCAGGCGGGTGCGGCATGGCTGGCAGAGCGCGGCATCGCTGCCGACGAAGATAATGTGATCGTCGTCAGCGGAGCGCAGACGGCGCTGCATGCGATCGCGAATTCGATCTTCGAGCCGGGGGATGCGATTTGCACCGGCACCTTCGTCTATCCCGGCTGGCTATCGATTGCCCGACGGCTGAACCTGCGGATTATTCCGCTTCGCACCGACGAACAGGGCATCGACCCCGCCGCGCTGGAACAGGCTTGCGCCGCCGAGACGATCAAGGCGATCTATTTCGTCCCCACTAACGACAATCCCACCGCCGCCACCATGGGCATCGCCCGGCGGCGCGAGATCGCCGCGATCGCGCGGCGCTATGATCTGCGGATCATCGAGGACGATGCTTATGGGCGGCTCAGCAGCCATCCCCACCCTCCCCTGGCCAGCCTCGCGCCCGAACGCAGCTGGCATATCGCCAGCCTGTCGAAGATTGTCTCGCCAGCGCTGCGCGTGGCTTATCTGCGCGCGCCCTCACTGCGCGATGCCTGGAAGCTGGCGGCAGACGTCCACGAAACCACGATCATGGCGCCGCCACTCAATGCTGCTGTAGCGACCAAATGGCTCCAGGAGGGAAGTTTGGCGCAATTGATATCCGAGGTCCGCGCGGAATGCGTCGTCCGCCAGGGCATCGTTGCCGAAATTCTGCCGCCAGACAGCTATCAGGCCGATCCAGAGGGCTATCATCTGTGGGTTCCGCTCGCGGGCTCATCCGCTCCCGCCGAATTTGTCAGCGCCTTGACGCCGCTGGGCCTGTCGGTGGTGGCGAGCGAGGCATTCGTGGCGGATAAAGCCGAGACAGCAGCCGGCGTCCGCATCTCGATCGGCGGCAGCATCAGCCGCGACAGTCTTCCGCGCGCAATCTTGCTGCTCGATACATTGCTCCATCATCGCGGTAATCGCTGATCCGGGCTGCGGGCCGGCAATCGAGGAACGGGACTATGCGCTCTGGGCTGTGCCGATCGATCACTGGCCTTATTCTGGCAGCGCTCATGGCGGGCTGTGGGCCCGTCCCTATATCGTCGCTGCCCGCGCCGCCGATTCACCCCAACGGTCAGGCTCTGTGGCAAATCGTCAACGAGCATTGCCTGCCCGACCAGCGCGATCATGGCGATCCGGCCCCCTGCACCCAGGTGTCGATCGCCGATGGCCGCGAACACGGCTATGTCGTGCTCAAGGATCGCAACGGCGCCAGCCAATATCTGGTGATGCCGACCATCCCCATCACCGGCATCGAAGATCCGCAATTGCTGCGGGCTGGTGCTACCGACTACTTCACTCCCGCCTGGCACGCGCGACGACTCGTCGCCACGCGGTTGCAGCGGATGCTTACCCGCGAGGACGTCGGCATTGCGATCAACTCGATCTATGGCCGCTCGCAGGATCTGCTGCACCTGCATGTCGATTGCCTGCGATCCGATGTCCGCGACACGTTGCGCCGCGCCGCGCCTACCGTCGGCTATCACTGGACCCGGCAACCGCTGGTGCTGAACGGCCATGGCTTCCATGCGGTCCGTGTCGATGGGGACGATATGGTCAATAGCGACCCGTTCCGACTGCTTTCAGACGGGTTGCACGTCAAACCGACAGAGATGGGCGCATGGACGCTGGTGCTGGCGGGTATGGACTTTGCCGATGGCAAGCCCGGCTTTGTATTGCTCGCCGCGCGCGCCGATCCTGGGGCAGGATATTATGGCTCCGGGGAGCAATTGCAGGACCATGCTTGTAGCGGTGTTAGTGAGCAAGGAGTCCGATGAGGGCTAGCTTCCGTGACACTATCTACGGCTTTCCCCGCCCGTCCTGAGCTTGTCGAAGGACTGCTTTTCTTTCTACGGTTTACCAGAAAAACAAGGCAGTCCTTCGACAAGCTCAGGACGGACGGGATGGGTTTCGACCCTCGCACCCGTCGTAACCTTCATTCCAGCACGATAAGCAAGTCCTTGGCCTCGACGCTGGCGCGGGCTTCGACACAAATCTCCGCGACGACGCCCGCGCGCGGCGCGTTGAGCGTGGTTTCCATCTTCATCGCCTCCAGCGTCAGCAGGGGTTCGCCGGCAGTAATTTTCTGACCTAGGCGCACCGCGATCGACGAGACCGCACCGGCCATCGGCGCGGGGATATGCCGGTCGTTGCCCGCCTCCGCTTTCCGGCGCGTCGTCAACACTGCCCGGCTCTGATCGGCAACGCGGATGACGCGCGGCTGGCCGTTCAATTCGAAGAACAGCTTCACCTGGCCATCCAGTTCCGGTTCGCTGATCGCCTGCAAGCGGACGATCAGCGTCTTGCCGGGGTCGATTTCGACGACGATTTCCTCGCCCGGTTTCATGCCGCCGAAGAACACCGCGGTCGGCAGCGCGGACACCGGCCCACCTTCCTGCGCGGCCACCGCGAAATCGGTGAAGACCTTGGGATACATCAGGAAGGAGGCAAGATCGCGGTCACCCAGCGGCCGACCGATCAGCGTAGCCGCCTCGGCGCGGGTCACTTCCAGATCGGCGTCGCCGAGCAGCGAGGCGGGACGGACCGTGATCGGCGTCTCGCCCTTCAGCACCTTGCTCTGGATCGCGGTGGGCCAGCCGCCGATCGGTTGGCCGAGATCGCCTTTCAACATCTCCACCACCGATCCGGGAAAGGCGATGTCGCGATCCGGATCGACGACATCCTCGGGCGTCAGCCCCTGCGCCACCATCATCAGCGCCATATC
>JAMFSI010000123.1 GCA_026225215.1 Sphingomonas palustris
GGATCTGATCCGAAACTTTGTTTCGGATAGTCTGTGCCGTCCCGCTCCCCCGGCCCAACCACCCGTTAAAGGTACCCTGTGGGTGGTACCAACCCGGGGGAGCGGGACGGCACAGACTTAGAAACTCCCGGCACGGGAGTTTCTAACAAGCCACTCCTCTATTCGGCGGCTTCGGCCCAACCCGTCGCGCCAGCGGCCTGCCCCAGCGCGGCGACTTCGCCCGCCAGCCGGCGCACCAGACCGACCATCAGTTCCGCCATCGCGGCAAAACCGTCGCCCGGCTCCAACAGCCGCGAATCGAGGTAGATCGAGCGGTCGATCTCCAATTGCAGCGCGTGCAGCCCGCTGGTCGGGGCAGCATGCCGTTCCAGCACATAGCCACCGGCATAGGGGCGATTATGCGCGGTACCGCGGCGTTGCTCGGCGAAATAGTGAAAAGCCGAGGCGACCAGACCGCCATGGCAAGTCGTACCGAACCGATCCCCCACCACCAGCTCCGGGCCGGGCTGACCACCGCGCAGGGTGAGCGGCGGCATCGAATGCAGATCGATCAGCAGCGCCGCGCCCCAGCGCGCCCGGAGCGTCGCCAGGGTCGTGGCCAGACAGGCATGGTAAGGCTCATGAATACCGGCGATGCGCGCAGCCAGATCGACCGGATCGTGCCGCCGCTTCCACAATTCCCCCAGGCCCGGCAAGCGGCGCGGGATCAACCCAAGCCCGCTGCGCGCCCGTTTCCCAGGGGTATAACTGCCGACATCGGCCGGCGCGCCGCCGCCGATCATATCCCAATCGACATCATCGACCGCGCGATTGAGATCGATCATGGCGCGCGGCGCCTGCGCTACCAGCAGCGCAGCGCCGGTCTGGCGGGCAATCTCCTCGGCCAGCAAATCGATCTTGCGATCTTCCAGTCGCAACGCCACGAAACCAGGATGCCGCATCCGCTCCAGCAGCGATCCCGGATAGGCTCTCCCGGCATGCGGTACGGCCACTAATACAGGTATTGCCGATGGCTGCGGCGCGCGCAGGAAAAAAGCCGAAGCACCGGCGCTGCCGGGGATTTCCCCGCCGGTTTCCGGCTGCGGATCGCATCCAATGCCGAGGGCTTCGTTCATTGCGTTTAAAAATCACCCGATCTGCCAGCCCGAAAACCAGCCCCGCCAAACTCGCACTGTAACCCAGCAAGTCTAGGAGTAAAATAGGGCAAGATTCTTAACCGCGCCTGATTATAGCCAATCGGCCACACTCACCGCTGCCACGAGGTTTCTGCCCACCATGATTCGCATCCTGCTTGCCGAAGATGAAGAAGCCATGCGCGCTTATCTCGCCCGCGCCCTGGAGAATGCCGGTTTTGAAGTTGTCGCGGTCGATCGCGGTACCGCAGCACTGCCGCTGCTTGAGAGCCAGCATTTCGATCTGCTGCTGTCGGACATCGTCATGCCCGAAATGGACGGAATCGAGCTTGCTCAGCGCTGTTCGGAAGTCTCGCCGGGGACCAAAGTCATTTTCATCACCGGTTTTGCCGGCGTGACCCTCAAAGCCAGCCAGGAAGCACCGCGGGCCAAGGTATTATCCAAGCCTTTCCATTTGCGCGACCTGGTGCTGGAGGTGCAGCGCGTCTTCGACCAATCCAGCCAAGCCAGCATCTGACCGATGCCGGCCATGCGCCTTTCCTGTCCCGGCTTGGCCTCTACCGCCAACTTTCTTGCCCAACCGGCTTGCATCGGGTGGGTCGCGCGGCTAAAGGCCGCCCCTGCCCGCGCTGGAGCGTTCCAGCAAAGGCAATGCCGAACGCCCGGGCTGGAGCGATCCAGCGAAGGCGCCGAACGAATGCCCGCGCTGGAACGACCTAGCGAAGGCGCTGAACGAATGCCCGCGCTGGAGCGACCTAGCGAAGGCGCTGAACGAATGGACGCCATCCTCGCAGGATGGCATCGGGCGTATAGCTCAGTGGTAGAGCACTGTGTTGACATCGCAGGGGTCGGAAGTTCAATCCTTCCTACGCCCACCATTCGGACAAATCTCGAGCGACGCGCTTGGAGATTGAACCAGCGCCGGCTTGTCGGGAACCAAGTGCCGTGAGCTATCCGGCGACAACCCCGGCACTGAGTGTTGCCATGAGCGTCTATAACGCCGGCCCCTATCTGGACGACGCGATCAACTCGATCCGGCGGCAGACCTTTAGCGATTTCGAATTCCTGATCCTCGATGATGGCTCGACCGACAATGGCCGTGCCATTGCCGAGGCGCATGCCGCGCAGGATGCGCGCATTCGCGTGATCGCCCGCGCCAATCGCGGACTCATCGTCAGCCTGAACCAATTGCTGGACGAGGCCCGAGCGCCGCTGGTCGCCCGGATGGATGCCGACGACACCTGCCTGCCCGACCGTTTCACCCGGCAGTTGGCGTTTCTCGATGCGAACCCGGATCACGGCCTGATCGGCTGCGACTGCAGCTGCATCGGCCCGGACGGCCAACCGCTGGAGCGCCCGCCGATCGTGCGGCCGCTGACGCATGAGGGGCTGTTGGCCAATCTCGAGTCGCGGCCGACGATCCACCATCCTGCGGTGATTTACGCGCGCGATCTGGTACGCGGCGTCGGCGGCTATCGCGCGGCCTTCGTCCATGCCGAGGATTACGATCTGTGGCTGCGGCTAAGCCAGGTCACCCGCATGGCCAACTTGCCGGATAAACTGCTCAATTATCGCATTTACCCCGAACAGGTCAGCAGCCGCCACCTGATCGCACAGACCCGCAACAGTGCCCTGGCATGGCTGGCCTATAGCGAAAGCCTAGCCGGACGACCGGACCCGATCGGCGATGCCGCAACGCTGCCTGAGGATGACGAACTCGATGCGATCTTCGGGCCCGGCGCCGCTGCTTATATCCATCGACGAGTGGTGGCCCGGGCATTTTACGACGCCGATGCGCTTACCGCGGACGGCTGGCCGATGCTACTCAGCCACGCCCGCAGCCATCGCACCGATCGTCAATTGTGGCGGTTGGCTGCACGGATAATGCGTCACGGCAAACCCGTTCACGCCGTCCGGCTTGGCTTGAGGCTGCTCGCAGGCTGAAATATATCCAACGCGTTTGGCCGGGCGGCATCTGCAGCGCACGGATTTAACTGACAGCAGGGTTTTCGCCGAGCAGGTTACCGGCCCTGCCAGTTGGGTTTGCGCTTCTCGGCGAAGGCGCGAGCGCCCTCCTTCGCATCTTCCGACTCAAAAACAGCGGCGATATAAGCGTTCTGGCGGTTATTGATGTCATCGTCAGGCCACAGCCAGGACTCGCGGATCACCGCTTTGGATGCCGCCACCGCCAGCGGCCCGTTCGCCGCAACCCGCTGCGCCAGAGCACGCGCGCCATCCACCGCCGGACCGTCGACAATCTGGTTGATCAGCCCCAATTCGTAGGCTCGCGTGGCCGTGACCGGGTCGCCGGTCAGCGCCATTTCCATGGCCACCGCGCGCGAAACCAGCCTGGGCAATCGCACCATGCCGCCACCGCCGGCAGCCAGCCCGCGCTTGGCCTCGGGAATGCCGAATTTGGCGTCGATGTTAGCGACGATCATATCGCAAGCGATCGCCAGTTCGAAACCGCCCGCCAGGGCATAGCCATCGACCGCCGCGATCACCGGCTTCCTCGGCGTCCAGGCGGTCAACCCGCCAAAGCCCCGCTCGCCCGCGACGGGCAATTCGCCTTTTAGAAAGCCCTTGAGGTCCATTCCCGAGCAGAAGGTGCCGCCCGCGCCGGTCAGGATAGCGCAACGCAGACCCGGCTCGGCATCGAGCCGATCCATTGCCCGGGCAATCATTTCGGATGCCAGCTTGGTCATCGCATTGCGCGCCTCGGGACGGTTGATGCTGACCAGCAGAATGCCGTCTTCCTCGGCGATCAGAACTTCATCGGACATCGCAAATCTCTCCCATCGGCGCTTTGCGGCCTCAGTGACTCGCCCCGCGCGGCAAGTCCAGCAACGAATCGCGCAGAAACCCCGGCATCCCTGCCTTGCGCCGCCCATTGCAACTGCTAAGGAACCTGCAAATTCCATCCCCAGGGAGTGTTAAACGATGGCCAAGATCAAGGTTGCCAACCCGATTGTCGAAATCGACGGCGATGAAATGACGCGCATTATTTGGCAATGGATCCGCGACCGGCTGATCCTTCCTTATCTGGATGTAGACCTCAAATATTACGACCTGTCGGTGGAAAAGCGCGATGAAACCGCTGACCAGATCACCATCGACTCCGCCAACGCGATCAAGAAATACGGCGTCGGCGTGAAATGCGCCACGATCACCCCGGACGAGGCCCGCGTCGAGGAATTCAAGCTCAAGAAAATGTGGAAATCGCCGAACGGCGCCATCCGCAACATCCTGGGAGGCGTGGTCTTCCGCGAGCCTATCGTCATCTCCAACATTCCCCGGCTGGTGCCGGGCTGGACCGATCCGATCGTCGTCGGCCGCCATGCCTTTGGTGACCAGTACAAGGCGACAGATTTCGTCGTCCCCGGCCCCGGCAAGCTGCGGCTGGTGTGGGAAGGCGACAACGGCGACAAGATCGACGAGGAAGTGTTCCATTATCCCTCGGCCGGCGTCGCCCTGGCGATGTACAACCTCGACGATTCTATCCGCGACTTTGCCCGCGCCTCGTTGAATTACGGGCTCGACCTCGGCTGGCCGGTCTATCTGTCGACCAAGAACACCATTCTCAAGGCCTATGACGGCCGCTTCAAGGATCTGTTCCAGGAAGTGTTCGACACCGAGGGCTTCAAGGAAAAATTCGCCGCTGCCGGGATCACTTACGAACATCGCCTGATCGACGACATGGTCGCTTCGGCGCTGAAGTGGAGCGGCAAGTTCGTCTGGGCCTGCAAGAACTACGATGGCGACGTGCAGTCGGACATCGTTGCCCAGGGCTTCGGTTCGCTGGGCCTGATGACCTCGGTGCTGATGACCCCCGATGGCAAGACCGTGGAAGCCGAAGCCGCCCACGGCACGGTCACGCGCCACTACCGCATGCATCAGCAAGGCAAGGCGACCTCGACTAACCCGATCGCCTCGATCTTCGCCTGGACGCGCGGCCTCATCTATCGCGGCAAGTTCGATAACACCCCCGATGTCGTGAAATTCGCCGAAACGCTCGAGAAGGTCTGCATCGCCACCGTCGAAAGCGGCAAGATGACCAAGGATCTGGCGCTGCTGATCGGCCCCGATCAGAGCTGGCTGACCACCGAAAACTTCTTCGAGGCGATCGTGCAGAACCTCGAAGCCGAAATGAAGAAATGGGCTTGATTTAAGGAGAAAATCTGGGGCCTGAGGCCCCAGATCCCCAGCTGTCTTCCGGCGCCGAGGCCGCGCGTAACCGCGCGCTCGGCACTCCTTCTCGCCGGGAGACGTAACAGGAGCGCGAGGGGGCCTGCCCCTCGCACCTTCCCTTTCCTTCCACCCTCCCCTAACCATCGCCCATGGCGGTTCACTACAATCCCTCCTCGCCGCTAGGCGACGCGCTGGTGATCCTCGGCGCGGCCGGAATCGTTATCCCGGTGTTCGCCCGGTTTCGCATCACCCCGGTCATCGGCTTCATCCTGGTCGGCCTGATGGTCGGCCCCTATGGGCTGGGCGGGCAAATCCATGATTTTCCGTGGCTGGCTTATGTCACGATTTCCGATCCGCAAGGGCTGCAGCCGTTCGCCGAGTTCGGCATTATCCTGCTGCTGTTCAGCGTCGGGCTGGAACTGTCGTTCGACCGGTTGTGGGCGATGCGGCGGCAAGTCTTCGGGCTCGGCGCGCTCGAACTGATCGGCTCCGGCCTGCTGCTGGCCGCAGCGCTCGCGTTCCGGGGACAAATCCCGACTGGCGCCGCGGCCGTGGGCATTGCCCTGGCGATGTCCTCGACCGCGCTGGTTCTGCCGATCGTCGATACGAGCACGCCGGTCGGTCGCGCGGCGTTGGCGATGCTGCTGTTCGAGGATCTGGCGCTGGTGCCGATCATCTTCGTGCTCGGCGCGCTGGCGCCTCATGCCGGGGGCAACCAGATGGCCTCGCTGATCCATACGTTGTGGCTGGGGCTGGTGGTCATCCTCGTATTGCTGATTTTCGGCCGGTTCCTGCTACCCCAATTGTTCGCGCAGGCCGCGCGCACCAAAAGTCCCGAGCTGTTTCTCTCGGCCAGCCTGCTGGTGGTGATCCTGTCGGCGCTGGCGACGGCCGGAGCAGGCCTTTCGCCCATCGTCGGCGCGCTGATCGCGGGGCTGCTCATCGCCGAGACCGAGTATCACGGTGAGGTCGAAAGCATCACCGCGCCGTTCAAGGGCCTGGCCCTGGGGATTTTCCTGATCACCGTCGGCATGGAGATCGATCTTTCGACGATCCTGCGCCATCTGGGCCCGATCCTGCTGGCCACCGCTGGCGTGCTGCTGGTCAAAGCGCTGGTCACCGCTGCTCTCTTACGCCTGATGGGTGCTCGCCCCGGCACCGCTACCGAAGCCGGCATCCTGCTGTCAGCCCCCTCGGAAACGACGCTGATCGTGCTCAGCGCCGCCGCCGCTGCCCAGCTGATAGCGCCCGACATCGCGCAATTCTGGCGTATCATCGCCGCGCTAGGGCTCACCGTCACGCCCCTGCTGGCCTGGACAGGCCGGCGGCTCGCTCGCCGGATGGACCGGGGCGCAAGCAGCCAAACCGCGCCCGACAGCGAAGGCCCCCGCGCGATCATCGTCGGTTTTGGCCGGGTCGGCTGCATGGTCGCCGATATGCTGCGCGCGCATGACAAACCCTTTATCGCCATCGACAGCGACCCCGACCTGATCGCCGACGCCGTCGCGCGCAATTATCCCGCGATTTTTGGCAACGCCACGCAGGGCGCCACGCTGAGGCGGCTCGGTATCGCCTCGGCCAGCGCGGTGATCCTGACGATGGACGAACCGGTCGCGGCCCAGCGGCTCGTCAAGAAGCTGCACGAACAATATCCGACATTGCCGATCATCGCTCGCGCTCGCGACGCCACGCATGCCGCTGCGCTATACCGGGCCGGCGCCACGCATGCCGTGCCCGAAACGCTCGAATCCTCTCTCCAACTCGCCGAAGCGGTGCTGGTCGATATGGGCGTGGCGATGGGCTTCGTCATCGCCTCGATCCACGAAAAACGCGATGAATTGCGCCACCAGATCATGGCGGAAGGACTGTTGGCGACGCAGCCTAAACTGAAAAGCACCAACCTTCGCGAGCGATTGCGCACGTCAGATTGAAGGATGGACAATTGCAGCCCGCGCGGATCGCGGGCATGATCCTTATGATACCGACCGTCTCAAAGGAATTGTCTTGCGCCCGAGATGTTTGCCCGTCGTAGCCGCGCTAACCAGTGTTGCCTTGTTCGCCTCGCCGGCAATAGCGGAAACCGGGGGGATGAAAATTGGGGGAGCCTGGCATGTCACCGGCGAGGTCATCGGCCACGCCTTCGTGCTGGATTGTCATTTTGAACCGGCCGGGAACCAGTTCGGCGGCGCCTGCGTCGAAGCCGGCGGCAACGATAGTCACGTCAAGCTGGGCAAGGTTCACAAGCTTTCCGAAGGGTCGGTCAGCGGCCAGCAAGTGCGCTGGGCCTACCCGGTGACGGTCATGCTGATGTCGATCGACATTCGGTTCGGCGGCAAGCTGGACGGTAATATCATCACCGGTGACACCTCTGCCGCCGGCCGCAAGGGCAGCTTCAAAGCCGTCAGGCAGTAGCGCCCGCCAAAACCGCCCGCACGGCGGCAATGGCGTCCGCCGCCTTGGCGCCGTCCGGGCCGCCACCCTGAGCCATGTCGGGCCGGCCACCGCCACCCTTGCCGCCCAGCGCGTCCACGCCCGCGCGCACCAGATCGACCGCGCTGAACCGGCTGGTCAAATCGTCGGTAACCGCCACGGCAAAGGCGGCTCGCCCCTCATTGACTGCGCAGATCGCGGCGACGCCGGAGCCGATACGTTGCTTAGCCTGATCGAGAAGGCCGCGTAATTCCTTGGCGTCCAGGCCCTGGAGAACCTGGCCCGAGAAAGTAACGTCGCCGAAAGTTTCGTCCGCAGTTGGCGCCGCCGCGCCCGATCCGCCACCCAAAGCCAGCGCCTTTTTCGCTTCGGCGAGTTCGCGTTCCAGCTTGCGGCGTTCTTCGAGCAAGGCGGCGATACGTCCTTCGACATCGTCAGGCGCGGTGCGCAACAATCCGGCCGCCGCTTTCAGCGCCTCTTCGCGCCCTACCAGCCATTGCCGCGCGCCTTCTCCCGTTAACGCCTCGATCCGGCGCACGCCCGAACTGACCGCGCTTTCCGAAATGATCCGCAACAGGCCGATATCACCCAGCGCGCGGACATGCGTGCCGCCGCACAATTCCACCGAGTAATGACCGCTCTCGGAGGGGCTGCCCATGCTGAGCACGCGTACCTCATCGCCATATTTTTCGCCAAACAGCGCCATCGCGCCCGCGGCAATGGCATCGTCGGGCGTCATCAACCGGGTTTCCACCGCCGCGTTGCCGCGAATCTCGGCGTTCACCTCGGCCTCGATCGCCGCGATATCGTCCGGGGTGAGCGCGGTGGGTTGGGAAAAATCAAACCGCAAGCGATCGACCGACACCATCGAGCCCTTTTGCGATACATGTCCACCCAGACGATGGCGCAAGGCGGCGTGGAGCAGGTGAGTAGCTGAGTGGTTCGCCCGGATCGCATCGCGCCGCGGCACATCCACTGCGAGCTGCACGCTATCGCCGACGCGAATCGTACCCGATTCCACCTTGGCGAGATGGGCATGGAGCCGGCCGAGCGGCTTGGCGGTGTCGCGCACCGTCAGTTGCAGACCGTCCGCGCTGGAAATCGTGCCGACGTCGCCGGTCTGGCCACCGCTCTCGCCGTAAAACGGGGTCTGATTGGTAAGCACCGTCACTTCGTCGCCAGCACTGGCCGCGTCAACCTCGCGTCCGTCCTTCACCAGCGCGACAACCTGGCCCTCGCCGCTGGTCGAACTATAGCCGGTGAATTCGCTGGCGCCTTCGCGCTCGGCGATGTCGAACCATATTTCGCTGGCTGCGGCATCGCCCGAGCCCTTCCAGGTGGCGCGGGCTGCGGCCTTTTGTCGCGCCATGGCGGCATCGAAACCTTCGCGATCGACGGTGATGTTGCGCGCCCGCAGCGCGTCCTCGGTCAGATCATAAGGGAAGCCGAAAGTGTCATAGAGCCGGAACGCGGTTTCGCCGGGCAGCTTGCTGCCAGCGCCAAGGCCGGCGGTGGTCTCGTCGAGCAGCTTCAGGCCATTGTGGAGCGTCTGGCGGAAACGGGTTTCCTCGCGCGCCAGCACATCCTCGATCAGCGATTGCGCGCGGACCAGTTCGGGATAGGCCGCGCCCATTTCCGTAACCAGCGCTGGAACCAGCCGATGCATCAGCGGATCGCGCGCGCCGAGCAAATGAGCATGACGCATGGCGCGGCGCATGATCCGGCGCAGCACATAGCCGCGGCCTTCATTCGAGGGCAGCACGCCATCGGCGAGGAGAAAACCGGTCGAGCGCAGATGATCGGCGATAACCCGGTGACTGGCGCGGTGTTCGCCCTGGGCGGCAACCCCGGTCAGTTGCTCCGATGCCGCGATCAGCGCGCGAAAGACATCGATATCATAATTGTCATGGACGCCCTGCATGACCGCAGCGATACGCTCCAGACCCATGCCGGTGTCGATCGAAGGCTTGGGCAATACCTCGCGGCTGCCGTCGGCCTGCTGTTCGAACTGCATGAACACCAGATTCCAGATCTCGATGAAACGGTCGCCATCCTCATCGGGCGATCCCGGCGGGCCACCGGGAATGTCGGCACCATGGTCATAGAAGATTTCCGAACAGGGCCCGCATGGCCCGGTATCGCCCATCGACCAGAAATTGTCCTTGGTCGGAATGCGGATGATCTTGTCGGCGGGCAGACCGGCGATTTTCTGCCATAAGTCGAAGGCTTCATCATCGGTATGATAGACCGTGACCAGCAATTTCTCCTGGGGCAGTTGCCACTCGCGGGTCAGCAAGGTCCAGGCGTGGTGGATCGCCTGTTCCTTGAAGTAATCCCCGAAGGAAAAATTCCCCAGCATCTCGAAGAAGGTGTGATGGCGCGCGGTATAGCCGACATTATCGAGATCATTATGCTTGCCGCCGGCGCGCACGCATTTCTGCGAGGAGGTGGCGCGCGGCGTTGCCCTGGTCTCAAGACCGGTAAAGACGTTCTTGAACGGGACCATTCCCGCATTGGTGAACATCAGCGTCGGATCATTATAGGGAACGAGCGGCGCGGATGGCACCACCTCATGCCCGTGCGAGCCAAAGTAACCCAGGAAAGACCGGCGGATTTCGTTCGTTGAGGTCATAATTTGGCCGATAATCCAGCGAGCCTTAACGGACAAGGCACTAGCTGCATTCTTGTGTGATTCGAGTTAGTTTGATGAATTATAGCCTCCTTGTGCCCACCGTTGGTTTCGTGACGCACCGTCTCTTCTCCCCGCCCGCTTGCGGGAGAGGTTGGGGGTGGGCACTTCCACACGCAGCGTTGGATTAGAAAGTGCCCACCCCTAACCCCTCCCGCAAGCGGGCGGGGAACTCTGTCGCTCAAACCGCTAGCCAGCTTTCCTACCGCGAAGCGGATATAAAGCTCGTATCGCCTCGGGTTTTCGCGAGGTCGAACCACCGCGCAACAACGACATTAAACGGGGTCTGGGGCCAAAAGCCGTAGGACTTCCCCGCCTTTTCTTCCCGATAAGCCCACCCCAAACAAGTACCGGCGCGGCGCCATGGGAAAGCGCCGCGCCGGTGCTGTTGATACGAAGGATGCCGGGGGGAGCATCCTTCCTTGGAGAATCAGATGTCGTCGTCCGCGTCCGGACCAGCCATCATCTCCCCGGCGAGGCCATCGGTTCGGCTGCGAATCGCAGCTTCCAGACGGTCGCAAACTTCAGGATTTGCCTTGAGATAGGTCTTGGCGTTTTCACGGCCCTGCCCGATTCGGATCGAATCGTAGCTGAACCACGCGCCGGATTTTTCGACCAGGCCAGCCTTGACCCCGAGATCGAGGATTTCACCGATCTTCGAGACGCCTTCGCCATACATGATATCGAATTCGACCTGCTTGAACGGCGGTGCGACCTTGTTCTTCACCACTTTGACGCGGGTGGCGTTGCCGACGATTTCGTCGCGATCCTTGATCTGACCGGTGCGACGGATATCGAGGCGGACGCTGGCGTAGAATTTCAGCGCGTTGCCGCCCGTGGTCGTCTCGGGGTTGCCGTACATCACGCCGATCTTCATGCGCAACTGGTTGATGAAGATCACCATGCAACGCGAGCGGCTGATCGAGCCGGTGAGTTTGCGCAGGCTCTGCGACATCAACCGGGCTTGCAAGCCGACATGGCTGTCGCCCATCTCGCCCTCGATCTCTGCGCGGGGGACCAGCGCGGCGACCGAGTCGATCACCAGCACATCGATGGCATTCGAGCGCACCAGCGTATCGACGATTTCCAGCGCCTGCTCGCCCGTGTCGGGCTGCGACACGATCAATTCGTCGATATCGACGCCCAGTTTCTTGGCGTAAACCGGATCGAGCGCATGCTCGGCATCGACAAAAGCGGCAGTACCGCCCGTCTTCTGCGCCTCGGCAATCACATGCAGCGCCAGCGTGGTCTTGCCTGAGCTTTCCGGGCCATAAATCTCGATGACGCGGCCACGCGGCAGGCCGCCGACACCCAGCGCGATATCAAGGCCCAACGAGCCGGTCGGAATAACCTCGACCTGCATCGTTTCCTTCGAGCCCAGCTTCATCGCCGAGCCCTTGCCGAATGCCCGATCGATCTGCGCCAGCGCTGCTTCCAAGGCTTTTTGGCGATCCGCGTCCTTCAAATTCTTGCCTTCCTGAATCAGTTTGAGCTGAGCAGCCATCGTCCGTTCCTTTGCCTAAACAGCAGACCCGAAAGGTCAACGCCGCTCTTGTATCGCGTTTGTTCTCATAGAACAAGAGAGGAACGATAAATTTCCTAGATGCTCAAGGATTTATATAAACTATTGTTTATAAAATAATATAATTCCAAAATACCCATACTCCCCACTTGTTCGCTCGTTTTTTCCTATCAGTCGAATCGGCAGCGCTCATGCCTCATGCGAGACACCGATCGCGCGTTCCTCCGCTTTCCCGTGAGCGGCGAGAATCTGAGCCACCTTGCTGCTGATCTGCTGCACCGAAAAGGGCTTGGCGAGGAACTCGGCATTGTCGATATCGAGCTCGCGGCGCAGCTGCTCCTCGGCATGGCCGGACATGAACAAGACCGGCAGGTGCGGCGCCAATTGCCGCATCTTGCGCACCATCGCTGGCCCATTCAGCCCGGGCATGACCACGTCGCTAACGACCAGGTCAAACATCGGCTTGCCCGATTCGGCATGCTCAGTGAGGGTTTCCAGGCCCTCTTCGCCATGGCGCGCCGTGGTCACGACGTATCCCGCGCGGGTCAGCGCGCGTTCGGCCACCATCCGCACGGTATCCTCGTCCTCGACCAGCAGAATATCGCCACCGCCAGCCCAACTGGCCGCTTCCTCGCGTATGCGCACCGGGGCCAATTCGGCAGCGCTGGCGTGATGAACGGGCAGATAGATGGAAAAACGCGCGCCTTTGCCGGGATCGCTCTCGGCGAAGATGAAGCCCCCCGATTGCTTGATGATGCCATAGACGGTCGACAAGCCGAGCCCCGTGCCCTTGCCTTGCTCCTTGGTGGTGAAAAACGGCTCGAAAATCTTGCCGAGATGTTCGGGAGGAATGCCGCCGCCGCTGTCTTCGACGATCATCGCGGTGTAATCCGCCACCGGAATGAATTCGCTGCGCATCGCGCGAATATCTGCCGCAACGATGCGCCGCGTCGCCACCGTGAGCCTGCCGCTGCCATCGCCGCCGCTGCGCTGGCTGTGCTCGATGATCGCATCGCGGGCATTGACCACGAGATTGACGATCACTTGCTCCAGCTGCGTCGGATCGGCGCGCACCGGCCCGAGATTGCGGTCATGCGTAACCACCAGCTGGATTTTCTCACCGATCAGGCGCTTCAATATCTGCGAAATTTCGGTAACGACATCGGGCAATTGCAGCACTTCGGGGCGCAGCGTCTGCTGCCGCGAAAAGGCCAGCAATTGCCGGGTCAGCGAAGCGGCGCGGTTCGAACTCGCCCGGATCTGCTGGATATCGTCATAATCCGAATCGCCCGGCATGTGGCGCAGCATCATCAGATCGCAGATACCTATGGTGGCGGTCAGCAGATTGTTGAAATCATGGGCGACGCCGCCCGCCAACTGCCCCACCGCCTGCATCTTGGTGGCCTGGGCGACTTGCCGCTTGAGCCGGGTTTCCTCGGTCGAATCGGTCAGGCTGAGCAGCACCGCCGCCTCGCCCAGCCCGCGCACCCCGGCCAGACTCAGCGATACCGGCTCGTCGGGCAGGGCCGCCAACCGCACGGCGATATCGCCGGCGCCCGCCGAGCCCTGAGCAAAGCGGCGCACTGCATCCGCCATCGCCGCCTTGTCTTCGCGCACGACCAGATCGGTGGGATAGGTCGGCGGCGCTTCACCCTCGCGGCCGGCCGCGCGCATGAAGGCGGGATTGGCAAACAACAAGCGGCCATCACGATCGGCCATCGCCAGCCCCAGCGGCAATTGTCCAAGCAGCGCTTCGAGATGCGGCGCGGCGGTGGGCGAGGATTTGTCGCCGCCGATCCCCATGCCGGCATCGACCAGCAGCATCAGCGAAGGCGTGCTTTCGGGGTCCGCCCGCTGCGCCAGGTCGGGATCTGCCAAGGGCAGGTAATAGAGCGTGACCGGCGCCGCGCGAGCGACATCATGCGCCCAATAGAGCCGATCATCCTCGTCCTGGGCCAGCTGCGTCACGAAATCCTGCCCGGCCAGCGCGGCCCGCGGCTCGCCGGTCGCCCGCTCGGCAAAGCCGGCACTGGCGGCGCGGATCAAGCCATCGGGATCGACGATGGCTGCGGCCATGCCCGCATGCGCCAGAGTCCGCCCGAGCTTGCCATCGAGATGGCGCACGAGTTCGGCCACCGGGTCGCCAACGGTGACGGGCGTCAGCCGCCAGATCAGGAAATCCTCGCCGCGACCGGCTCTTTCGGCCTCGGCGGTCCAACTGCTGGCGGCATGTTCGTCGCTCGCCTCACCGCTGCGCACCACCCCCTCGGCCCGGCTGCTGCCATCACGCCAGGCGACCCGCGCGACCCGGTTCAGCCGCTCGAGCGATGCCGCGTCCACGCGCAGGCGCGGCGGGCCCCGATCGGCGCCAAACCAGGCTTCATAGGGAGCATTGGCGCAGACCAGCCGCCCAGCGCGATCGGTGATCGCCACCGCGCAATCCGTCCGCGCGATCGCCACCACTGTCACCGACCAGTCAGGCTCGGCCAGTTCCGGGGCCGCTACCAGTCTCGGGCGCAAAGCCGTGACCCGGGCCAAGGCTGCGAGCAACAGTGCCCCACCGCCAAAGCCCACCACCACCAGCGGCTGGCGCGTGACCAGCCACACCAGGCCAAGGCTGACCACCAGCGCCGCGAGCACCACCAGCCCGTCGAGCGAACGCGAACCTGCAGGCGCATCGGCACTCGGCAGGAGAAATCCGTCGCTGCCAGGCGTCATGAGGCACTCATGCCACGGCTCGGGGCGCCACGATGCCAGCCGTCCGCTGTCGCCGCTTGCGGCCGATCCACCACCGCCAGAACAGGCTCGAACCGAAGTAGCCGACCAGGGCGAATACCGTCGCGATAACGAACAAGCCGAGAATCACGCTGGGCCCCTTGCCTTCCAGCCAGCGCGCCAAATGCATCCCGCGATGAAGCCAATGCTGGACGGTTGAATTATCTATGGCCTCGGTAATCGGCTCACTGGCGGTGATCGCATCGACGCGCAGCAACAGCCCACCGATCCGGCACGCCAGCGCCACCAGCCCGACATAGATCACTGGAAAGCCCACGAAGGTGGCCAGCATCGCCGCCGGAATATTGGCCCGGATGAACACGGCGATGAAGGCCGCGACCACGAAATGCGCCAGCGGGATCATCACCCCGACAAACAGCCCCAGCGCCACCCCGCGCGGCACCGAGCGGCGCGTCAGGCGCCACAATTCAGGCCGCAACACATGATGCGCGAAAGGCCGCACCCAGCGATTCTGCTCAAGCTGTTCACGACTGGGCACATGGCGCTGCATCCAGGTAATAAATCCGGCCCCGCCCGCGCTCACTTTCCCTGCCCCGCTCAATTGAATTCCCGCATGATCCGCGCCTGATCGCGCTTCCATTCGCGATCTTTGGTGGTCGCGCGCTTATCCGCGTCATTCTTGCCCTTGGCCAGCGCCAGTTCGACCTTGGCGCGCCCGCGCCCGTTGAAATAGACCGACAGTGGTACCAGGGTCATGCCCTTGCGCTCGACCGCACCGGTCAGCTTGGCGATTTCGCGCTCATGCAGCAGCAGTTTGCGCGGGCGCTTGGGTTCGTGATTGAAGCGGTTGCCGTGGCTGAATTCGGGGACATTGGCATTGACCAGCCACACTTCGCCGCCGCGCACCTCGGCATAGCTCTCAGCAATCGAGCCCTCGCCGAAACGCAGGGATTTCACCTCGGTGCCGGTCAAGGCGATGCCCGCCTCGAAGGTCGAATCGATGAAATAGTCGAAACGCGCGCGCCGGTTTTCGGCGACGGTCTTTTTCTTGTCGAAGGTTGCAGGTGTCGGACGGGCCATGATGCTTGGGCATGTAAGCGCTTCGCGGCTTTAGCGAAAGGGGCTTGCCGCGCGGGATCGCGATCAGGCGGGCATGACCGCGGGCTCGCACATCAGCGTGCCCAATGTCGGATAGCCCGGCACCTCGTTCCTGGTGAACCACAGCAAGCGGCCCTGTGCCTGCGCCGGAAGTATGGCAAAGCGATCGGTGACGTCACCGATCAGTTCCAGCCCGCGCTGTTCCAGCCACGCCGCTGCCGCTTGGGCCGAGCGAACCTTGAAGGTCAGGCTGCGGATACCCTGGATATCGCGCAGATGTATCGCCAGCGGCGAAGCGTCATCGCGCGGCGCCAGCGCCTCGATCACCGTGTCGCCCATGCGAAACGCAGCGCAATCGGCGTTTTCGCTGGCGATATGGCGCTGACCGATTTCGGGCCAGTCGAGCCGCTCGGCAAACAATTCGCGCGCCGTGGCGAGATCGGGCACCGAGAGGCCAATCGCCTGCAAGCCTTCGATCCCCAACGGATGATCGCTGGCCCAACGCCCCGGATTCCAGCCCTCGCGCAAACGCGGATCGTTGGGCAACTCGCCGGTCATGATCTCGATCCGCATGCCCAGCGCCTGCCGCCGGCTGATCAGGAAATAATTCGCCTCCATCCCCGGATCATAATGCAACTGGAACCCGCGCGCGCGAAACCAGGCGTCCGCTGCCGGCAGATCGGCGACGCGCAGTGAAACCCCCAGCCAGCGCCCCTCGCCCGCGCTACGCCGCAGCATATTACCGAGCGGCGAATCCGGCTTGGCCCCCGCCCCCGCCGGCGCGATCGGAATGATCATGGTATCGCCGATCACCATCAGCCGCTCCTCGCGGTCGAGCCCCATATGCGCGGTCTCAGGCGTCTCCAGCATCTCGAACACCGTCTCGGCGCCGAAGGTCTCGATAAAAAAGCGATCGCAGGCGGGGCGATCGGCATTGTCGGCAATCGACCAGCTGACATGCGCCAGGGGGAAGGCAACCATTCCCGGAATCCTTTTATTTTGTGATTTTCGGTTGCTAGCAGGGGAAGATGCGAGGGGTAACCCCCTCGCATCTTCCCGTCATTGGCTTTGTTAGGCGCCATAGCTACGTCGCGTCCAGCCTCGAAGCGATGATAAGGGATGGCCATATCCCTTGCAGACATGAACCCTGTCTGCGATTGGCTTCTGTGGGGCAGACGCATGACTGAACTTAACGATCAGGGACGCGAAATTTGATTTAGCCGCGTCATGTGGAGTTACATGCCTGCGCATTGGAAAGGCGTTGTCTATCCAGTTGCCATTATTGCAATCGTCGTGCCGCTCGGCGTTCTGGCAAACAAATATAACCCGGATTTGAGTTTCATCCCATTGCTTTCTGGATGGGCACTATTGATGTGGCTTTGTTCCCGTCATTCACCTTCACACTATTAAAGCCGCCTTCAATTCTAGAAAAGAAGACCGAGGCAACGCAAGATCAAGGCACTGCCTCAAACTGCCTAAGCTTGACATCTATATGTTATAAACACATATTGCAGTATGAAGAGCGAGTTCGATCCCGCGAAAGATGCCGCCAATCTCGATAAGCACGGCGTCTCTCTCGGCTTCGGTACTCGGCTATTCGATGATCCGGATTACGTCATCCTCCCATCGCTCCGATCCATTGATGGAGAAGATCGATATAAGGCGATTGGTTTAGTCGAAGGCAATCTTTGGACTGCAGTCCACGTTTATCGCGATGAGATTGTTCGGTTCATTTCGGTGCGCAGGAGTAACGCAGGTGAACAAAGAGCATACGATAGCAATTGAAGCTGATCCGACCGATCCTGATGATTTCGCCGTCAGCGCAGCGGCTGTCGAGCGTGGTCTGATGGGGCGACGTATCCGCCAACTGCGCCATCGTCTTGGCCTGAGCCAGACTGAGTTCGCCAAGCGCTATGGCATTCCCGTAGCGAATATTCGGCAATATGAGATCGGGCGCAATATGCCCCCTCCGGCGGTGCAATCCTTCCTGAAAGTGATTGCCGCTGAGCCCGAACGCACCGCTGCAGCTTTACTTGCGGCGTGACCGACCCATTGCACCGGCGCTTGCGCGCAAGCCTTCATTGCTGGAACTGATCGAGCGGCCGAAGCGCTTTCACTGTCGCTTGCCCGATGACTATCGGTTCGACCGAATCGGAGCCAATGGCCGATAGCCGCGCATTCAAAGCTGGATTGCAACCGCGCCACCCCCTTTTACGAGAGGCATCACTGCTTCTCCCCTCCCGCTTGCGGGAGGGGCCGGGGGTGGGCATTCCCACACGCAACGGCAGTTTTAGTCCCTGCCCACCCCTGACCCCTCCCGCAAGCGGGAGGGGGACTGAGTCGGTCAGCGCAAGCTCACCACATTGTCCGACACGCGCGGGTCGCGGCGGGTGCCGCAATATTGGCTGGCCATCGGCTCATCCATCACGGTTTCGACCAGCCCGGTGCCGAAGCCGTTGAAGCGCGTGCGCATCGCTGCGCCATAGGCGCCGAGCATGCCGATCTCGATGTAGTCGCCGGCCTTGATGCCCGCGGGCAGTTGGAACGGGCCTTCCATGAAATCGGCATCGTCGCAGGTCGGACCGTAGAAGGAAAAATCCTCCGTGGCATCGTTGCGACCGCCGTTCAGCGCCCGCACCGGGAACCGCCAGCCAAGGTGCGCTGCATCGTAGAGTGCACCGTAAGCGCCATCGTTGATGTAAAGCTCCTTGCCACGACGCTTTTCGACCTGGACGATCAGCGAATTATATTCCGCCGACAGCGCGCGACCGGGCTCGCACCACAGTTCGGACGAATAGGACACCGGCAGCGATTCGGCGGCGCGGTGGATCGAGCCGAAATAGTCCTGCAGCGGCGGCGGCTCCATGCCGGGGTATATCGAGGGAAAGCCCCCGCCGACATCGATGATATCGACCACCACCGAGGCATCGACGATCGCCGCGCGGACGCGTTCCAGCGCCTGCACATAGGCAAACGGCGTCATCGCCTGCGAGCCGACGTGGAAGCAGATGCCGAGGCAATCCGCGACCTGGCGAGTGGCTTGAAGCAGCGGCGCAGCGTCGGCGAGATCGATGCCGAATTTGGCGGCGAGGCTCAGCTCGGAATATTCCGAGGACACGCGCAACCGCACGCAGAGCGACAGATCCTCGGCGACCTTGCCGGCATCGTCGGTGGTCGCGGCGACGATCTTGTCGAGTTCGTCCTGCGAATCGAGGCTGAACACGCGCACGCCATGGACGGCATAGGCTTCGGCGATCGCCGCCATCGGCTTGACCGGATGCATGAAGCACAGCGTCGCTTCGGGCAGCGCCGCGCGCACCTGGCGCACCTCGGCAATCGAGGCGACGTCGTAATGCGTCACGCCGGCATCCCACAACACCTGCAGCAGGTCGGGCGACGGGTTAGCCTTGACCGCGTAGAGCGACTTGCCCGGAAACTTCTCGACGAAGAAACGAGCAGCACGCGCAGCAGCCTGCGGGCGATTGAGGATTACGGGTTCGTCGGGCGAAAGAGCGCGAACTACAGCCGATGCATCAAGATGATTGTGCAATTCAAGGGACCCCCAAGGATAGTTTCAACAAAGCTGCCTTGCGGTTTGGAAGTCCCCTGGGGCAGCGGGGGTGCGCTATAGCGGTATGATTCTGAACCGCAAGTGAAAAACGCCGTCAGGCGCGTAAATCGCACCAATTTTGCGTCAGGTCGCCATTGTTACGGGTATTACATATATATGACAGTTTCGTGACAGTCAACTGAGCCGGTCACGAAAGCTCTCCCAGCCGAAGCGCCGGACGCATTCCAGCGAATCATCTGCCGAGTCCCACAGCCAGATCGAGGGCAGCGGCACGCCGTTGAAGGTGGTGGTCTTGACCATCGAATAATGCGCCTGATCGAGAAAGGCGAAGCGCTGGCCAGGCTCGGCGGGGACCGGGAGGTGGTAATCGCCGATGACATCCCCGGCGAGACAGGACGGGCCACCGAGGCGGACCATGCTTTGCCGCGATTCCAAAATTCCTCCCCCATCGGGGGAGGTGGCAGCGCGTAGCGCTGACGGAGGGGGTGTCTCCCGCGCCGCCCCCTCCGTCAGCCCCACCGGGTCTGCCACCTCCCCCAGAGGGGGGAGATGAGCGGGGTCACCCAGCACCGCCGGGCGGTAAGGCGCCTCGATGACATCAGGCATATGACACGTCGCCGAGATATCGGTGATCGCCAGTGGCATACCGTTCCAATGGGTGTCGAGGATCGTGCCGACGAGAATGCCGGTATCGAGCGCTACCGCCTCGCCGGGCTCCAGATAGAGCTCGCAGCCGGTCTCGGCCTTTACCGATTTGAGGAATTCCACCAGCTCATCGCGCTGGTAATCGGCGCGGGTGATGTGGTGACCGCCGCCGAAATTGAGCCATTTGAGCTGCTTGAAATAGGGCGCGATATGGGGGCGTAGCGCCTCCCACGTGCGCTGCAACGGCGCGAAATCCTGCTCGCACAGAGAATGGAAATGGAGGCCGGCGACGCCTTCGAGATGCTCCGGCCGCAACTGATCGACCGGGAACCCCAGCCGCGAGTGCGGCGCACAGGGATCGTAGCGCGGCACTTCGCCCTCGGCGTGCAACGGATTGATGCGCAGGCCGATGTCGAACCCGAAAAGCCCATCGAGAATGGGACGAAACCGAGTGATCTGCCCCGGCGAGTTAAAGATCACATGATCCGAGATCGCGCAGATTTCGGGCAAGTCTTCAGCCTTGTAGCCGGCGCAATAGGTGGCGATCTCACCGCTATAATACTCGCGTGCGAGCCGTGCTTCCCACAGCCCCGAGGCGCAGACGCCATCGAGCGCCGCGCCAACCAGCGGCGCCGCCTTCCACATCGAAAACGCTTTGAGCGCCGCCAGCACCTTGATCCCGGCGCGGTCGCGAACATCGGCAAGGATCGCCAGATTGGCGCGCAGCTTGGCCGCATCGACGACGAAGGCCGGACTGTCGACGCGGCTGAGATCGAAATGGGCAAAGGCTCCGGGATCGCCGGCACGCGTTTCCATGATTACGACTTTCTCATCCCAGCGGCCCTTTGAAGATCAACGCTGCCCCCGCCAGGATCAGCGCGAAACCGGCCATCTGATTCCATCCCGGTTTCAACCCGAATAACAGCCAGGCAACGATGATGAAGCCGCCCAGCGAACAGAGTTCCTGGATCGTCTTGAGCTGCGCCAGCGACCAGCTTTTCGCACCCAGTCGGTTTGCCGGCACCGCCAGACAATATTCGAAGAAGGCGAGGCCCCAACTCAGCAATACCGCCAGCCACAACGCCCGGCTGGGTGCCTTGAGATGGCCGTACCAGGCCACATTCATCACCAGGTTCGACCCTGCCAGCATGAACACCGGCAGGATCGCCGACCAGTTCATCGAATATAAACCCGCAAAGAGTTGAAGGCTTCCCGATCGCCTGCTCTGGTTTCCAAAATCGTGCCTCACAACATTGAGCTTAGTTCCCCCTCCTCTTTAGGGGAGGGGCAGCGAGACTTGGTGGCTATGCCAGCGGGGTGGGGCCTCTCGTTCGCAAGCAACGTCACGGCCAGACGAGAGGCCCCACCCCCAACCCCCTCCCCTAAAGAGGAGGGGGCTAAGGATCAAAAGCCGAGCGGCGCCGGCAACTCCTCCACCGTCCACGGCAGCCCCTGAGTATTCAGCATCGCCATAAACGGATCGGGATCGAACTGCTCGATGTTGAACACGCCTTCACCCGTCCAGACCCCGGTCAGCACCATCGCCGCGCCGATCATCGCCGGCACGCCGGTGGTATAGCTCACCGCCTGATTGCCGGTTTCGGCGAAGGCGACTTCATGATCGCAGATGTTCTTGATGTAGAAGGTCTTCTCACCGCTGCCGTCGAGCGCCTCGCCAGTGGCGATATCGCCGATATTGGTCTTGCCCTTGGTAGTCGAGCCAAGCGAGGCCGGCTCGGGCAGGACTGCCTTCAGGAACTGCAAGGGAATGATCTCGACGCCATTATAAATCACCGGATCGATCCGGGTCATGCCGACGTTCTGCAACACGGTCAGATGCTGGATATAGGCATCGCCAAAGGTCATCCAGAACCGCGCCCGCTCCAGCTCGGGGATGAATTTAGCGAGGCTTTCCAGCTCCTCGTGGTACATCATATACATATTCTTCGGGCCGACTTCCGCGAAGTCGAAGCTCTGCTTCACCCCCATCGCCGGGGTTTCGACGAACTGGCCACCTTCCCAATGGCGGGCAGGCGCGGTCACTTCGCGAATATTGATTTCGGGATTGAAATTGGTGGCGAAAGCCTGCCCATGATCGCCGCCGTTGCAATCGAGGATATCGAGCAGGCGGATGGTCTTGAGCTTATGCTTCTTCAGCCACATCGCAAAGACGCTGGTCACGCCGGGATCGAAGCCGCTGCCCAGCAGCGCCATCAGCCCGGCCTCGCGGAAGCGGTCCTGATACGCCCATTGCCAATGATACTCGAATTTGGCGACGTCCTTGGGCTCGTAATTGGCGGTGTCGAGGTAATGCACCCCCGCTGCGAGGCAGGCGTCCATGATCGTCAGATCCTGATACGGCAGCGCCAGATTGACTACCAGTTTTGGGCCGATTGCCTTGATCAGCGCGGTCAACGCCGGGACATCCTCAGCATCGATTGCGTAAGTATCAACGCTCTGGCCGGTACGCGTCTTTACCGATTCGGCGATGGCATCGCACTTGCTTTTGGTGCGGCTGGCGAGGCTGATTTCGGCGAAAATTGCGGAGTTCATCGCCATTTTATGCACCGCGACCGAGCCTACCCCACCCGCGCCGATCACTAGAACCTTGCTCACTGGTCATCTCTCCTGACGCCACCAAAGGCGCCATATAGGTCGGTATTATGACAGAGCAACATCAGCGCACCTAAGCGCTATTTAACGAACAGGCTGGCCAGTTCGACATGAGTCGACCAGCGGAACTGCCCCACCGGGCGCAGTTCCACCAAACGGTAGCCACCCTCGACCAGCGTCGCCGCATCGCGCGCCCAGCTTGCCGGATTGCAACTGATATAGACCACGCGCGGCACCGCCGAATCCGCCAGCCGCACCACTTGATCGCGCGCGCCGGCGCGGGGCGGATCAAGCAGCACCGCGTCGAAACGCGCCAGTTCCTCGACCAGCAAGGGATTGCGGAATAGATCGCGGTGCAACGCATGGACCGGCGTTTGCGCCCGACCCGCCGCCGCCTTGCACGCAAGATGCGTGCGCTGTTCGGCTTCCACCGCCAGCACCCGGCTACCCTGTGCCGCCAACGCGAAAGCGAAGGTGCCCAGCCCGGAAAACAAATCAGCGACCGCGCCGCAACCCGCCAACCACTCGGTCGCCGCGCCGACCAGCACCATCTCGCCATCCCCCGTCGCTTGGAGAAATCCGCCCGGCGGCAGCGGCACCGCCACCCCGGATAGAGTCACCGTCACCGGCTCGGGCTCCCACAAGGCTTCGGGGCCATAGCCCTGATCGAGGGTCAGTCGGGCGAGGCCATTATCGCGGGCGAAATCGAGCAAAGCCTCGGTCGCCGCCAGCCCTTCGACGGGCAGGCCTTTGATCGCGACGTCCGGCCCCTGATCGGTCAGCGCCAATTCGATATCCGCCGCGAACCTCGGCGCAGGCTTCGGCTTGCCTTTGGCTTTGCCGGACGCCTTACCTGGCGCCGCGCCTTGCCCCTGCCGGGCCAGCATCCGCCGCAGCGGCACGAGCAGCGCGGCCAGTTCCGGCACCAATACCGGACATTCGGTCAGATCGACCAGCCGATGCGACGCTGCCTCGCGATAGCCCAACTCGATCTTCCCCCCCGCAGCGGCGGCATGGAGTACCGCGCGGCGACGGCTGGCCGGCGGCGACAGCTGCGGCGGCGCGATCCGCTCCGCCGCCAACCCCTGCCCCAGCGCGGCATTGACCACCCGCTCGCTCACGAAACTCGCCAGGGCGGCCTCGTCCAGATGCTGCAATTGGCATCCGCCGCAGATGCCGTAGTGTCGGCACATCGGTGCGGCGTGCTGCGGCCCGGCCACCAGCGAGCCATCCGCCAGCACGACATCGCCCGGCGCCGCCCCGGCGACGAACCGCCCCGAAGCGGTGACGCCATCGCCTTTTGCCGCCACACGCAAGATGGCTTCACCCTCGCTCAATGCTGAAATCCTTCATAGGCAGGCCGCAAACGCGCCCGCGATGCCCGCAGCCAATTGCCCGGCGGTAAACGGTGGCGGCGTCCGCCGGGCCGCTTCGCCGTGTAGCCACACGCCTTCAATGGCCGCCTGGAAAGCCTCGACGCCGGCCGCGAACCGCGACGCAATCGTTCCTGCCAACACATCGCCGGTGCCTGCGGTGGACAGCCAGGTCGATGTGCGCGGGCTGCACGAAACCCGGCCATCTGGAGCAGCGATTACAGTGTCAGGGCCCTTGGCGACGATCACCAGTCCACTAGTCACGGCCAACGCCTTGGCGCGCTCGACCTTGCTGCCGGCGCCCGGCAGGCCAAAGCTTTTTTCCAGTGCCGCCAATTCACCTTCATGGGGGGTGGCGACGATGGGCGCGTGGCGCGACGCTAACAACTCAGGCGTCAGCAGCAGGAGAGCATCGGCGTCGATCAGCGCCGGTGCCGCGCTGCCCAATACCGCCGTCAGCCGCTGCCGCGCCTCATCATCGCGCCCTAGGCCCGGGCCGACCAACAGCGCGGATATGCGCTTGTCACCCAGGCGCCGCGGCAGATCGCCTTCCTCGACCACCAGATCGTGGGGAACGCCCACAGGCGGGCGTTCACTCAGCAATTTCACATAGCCCGCGCCCGCGCCTTGCGCCGCCGTGCAAGCCATGAGCGTCGCCCCCGGCATCGCGCCGGCCACTACCGCCAGTAATCCGCGACGATATTTATGCGCGTCGGCTGCGGGCGCTTGCAGTAGCGGTCGGCGGATCACTGCAACAGCGCCCGGCACTTCTGCCACGCCGATATCCACCAGGCGCAAGCCGCCCATCACTGCCGAAGCCGGCATCAGGAAATGAGCGTATTTCCAGGCGCCGAGCGACACGGTGAGGTCAAAGTGAGGCAAGTGATCGGTCAGGCATTTGCCGCTGTCGCTGTCCACGCCGCTCGGCAAGTCGATCGCGATCGCATGGCGATGGCTCGCGGCCAGCCGGGTCAGCAACGCGGCATGGGCATCGGACAGCGACCGCTTCAATCCGCTCCCGAACAGGCAATCGACCAGCACTTCGCCATGGCGGTCGGCGCTGCCGTCGAGAACCGGGCCCTGGTACAGGCTGGCGGCGTTGCGGGCCGCGTCGGTGGCCGGCGGCAGCGCCGCGACCACAGCGACCTTGCCGCCCCGCGCTCTGAGCGTCTCGGCAATGACATAACCATCGCCGCCATTATTGCCCGGCCCGCACAACACCGTCACCCGGCCCCGCGCCGCCATGCGCCATACCCATTCCGCCGCGCCCTGTCCGGCTGTCGCCATCAGCGCATCGACCGAGGAACCCGCCGCAATCAGCGCGTCTTCGGCGGCGCGCATCTGCGCCACGGTCAGGATCTGGTCGCAGGCTTCGGTCATAGGCCCCGCCTTTCGGGCGGAATATGCCATGGGTCAAGCGCCGCCTATGCCAGCGCGATCGCCACCCGGTTGCACAACCGCGCCAAACGTTCGGCCCATTCCATCTGTCCGGCACGATCCGCGATCTGATCCTGACGGATTTCGATGCCGAGATACGGACGGCCTTCGGTCTCGGCATGGCGGTTCATCGTCGCATTGAGCAACTTGCCCGAATAGGGCTGCTGATCGCCGACGCGCAATCCTTCCTCGGCGAGCAATGTGAGGGCGAGCCGGGCTGCGCGGTCATCTTCTTTGTACAGCACCCCTACTTGCCACGGGCGCGCCTGCGCGGTGTCGCTGGCGAGTTGCGGGGTAAAGCTGTGCAGCGACAGGATCAGCGCAGGCGGCGTGTCATCCAGCAGACGGGCCAAAGCCTCATGATAAGGATGATAAAACCGTTTCAGCCGTGCCTGTCGCCCGGCCTCGTCGAGCATATTGCCGGGAATGGCGTGACCATCGCTGGCGATCGGCAACAGGCCGGCGGCATGCTCGTCGCGGTTGAGATCGCAGACCAGCCGGCCGTAACTCGCGCAATGGGCGGCAATCCCCGGCCGCTCCGCCAGCAATTCCGCCACTTCACGCACGCCAATATCGACGGCGATATGCTGGTCGAGCAATGCCGGGTCGATGCCCAGATCGATGTCGTCGGGGACATGGTTCGCGGCATGATCGGCAACCACGACAATGCCCCCGAAGCGCGGCGTACCGATCAAGCGAAAGGGCGGCATCATCGCAGCGCGCCCGCCATCCGCCACCAGCCGGGTTGCCGTTCGGCGATCCGCTCCGCCGCCGCGTCGCGTTGGGCCAGATCATCATACAGCGCAAAACAGGTCGCACCCGAACCAGACATGCGCGCCAACCACGGCGCGGTATCGCGCAACGCCGCGAGCACATGAGCAATGGCTGGACACAATGCCACTGCCGGCGGCTCCAGATCATTGCGACCGGTCAGGGCGATGTTGCGAGCGCTACCCTCGGGCAAGGGGCCGCGATCGTGCCCATCCCAAGCCTTGAACACCGGCCCGGTCGCCAGCGGCAGACGGGGATTGACCAGCAACACCGGGCAACCGGCCAAATCCTCCGGCCCCGGCGCCAGTTCGGTGCCGGTACCGCGCCCCATCACGCTGCGGCTGGCGACGCAGGCGGGCACATCCGCTCCCAACCGCGCGGCGATCTGCTCCCAGCCATCGGGCAGGCCTTGCGCGCGCGCCACGAGGCGGAACACCGCCCCGGCATCCGCCGAACCGCCGCCCAGCCCTGCCGCCACCGGCAGGCGCTTGTCGAGCCGCACCGCCCATGGCGCGCTATGCGGAAGCGCTGCCAGCGCGGCCAGCACGATGTTATCGCCGCCTGCACTTAGCGTTTCCGCGAATTCGCCGTGTAAAGTCAGGGTGTCGCGATCCTCCTCGGAACGGGGAGGGGGACCATCCGCAGGATGGTGGAGGGGCACAGGCGATGTCGCGCGCCCTTCGCTGTGCCCCTCCACCACCTTCGGTGGTCCCCCTCCCCGTTCCGGGGAGGAATTAAGTTCCAACCGGTCGCCGTCATCGACGAAGGCAAAAAGCGTTTCGAGCTCATGATAGCCATCCTCGCGGCGCCTGCGAACATGCAGCGCGAGATTGATCTTGGCGTAGGCAATCTCGGCGAGCGGCAGTGAGGCGGAAGTCAAACCAGAACCCCTAGGCCATGCTGCAAACAACCCTCATCCCGTCCGTGCTGAGCTTGTCGAAGCACTGTTCTTTTCTCTCGTGACGCCAGCAAAAGATAAAGCAATCCTTCGACAAGCTCAGGACGGACGGGGGATGGGGAAGCGCGTATAAGGGGCGAAAATCGCTCACATATTCGGGTAATTAGGCCCACCGCCGCCTTCAGGCGCAACCCAGTCGATGTTCTGCGTCATATCCTTGATGTCGCAGGTCTTGCAGTGAACGCAGTTCTGGGCGTTGATCTGGAGGCGCGGCGTGCCCTCCTCGACGCCCAGGAATTCATAGACTCCCGCCGGACAATAGCGCGCCTCGGGCCCGGCATAGACCGGCAGATTGACAGCGACCGGAATCTCCGGGTTTTTCAGCACGAGGTGGCAAGGCTGATCCTCCTCATGATTGGTGAAGGACAGCGCCACGGACGACAGCCGATCGAAGGTAATCACGCCATCGGGCTTGGGATAGGGAATCGGCTTGAACAGATCGGCGCGTTGCGTCGCCGAGGCGTCGCTGTGGTGCTTCATCACCGGCACGATCGGCGCTTTCAGATAGCGCAGCCACATATCGACATTGGCCAGCGCCGAACCGAACAGATCGCCGTTGAACTTCGCCGCGAGCGGCTCGGCATTCTGCACCTGCTTCAATTCGTGGGCGATCCAGCTGCTGCGCACGGCGGCGTCATATTCGCTCAACGCATCATGTTCGCGCCCGGCGGCAATAGCGACGGCCACCGCCTCGGCGGCGAGCATCCCGCTTTTCATCGCGGTATGACTGCCCTTGATCCGGGGGACATTGACGAAGCCCGCCGAACAGCCCGCCAGCACGCCACCGGGAAACGCCAGTTGCGGCACAGACTGCCAGCCGCCCTCGTTGATCGCGCGCGCACCATACGACACCCGGCGGCCGCCTTCGAGCAGCTCGCGGATCGCCGGATGGGTCTTCCAGCGCTGGAATTCCTCGAAGGGATAGACGTAGGGATTCTTGTAATCGAGCGCGGTGACGAAGCCGAGCGCGACCTGATTATTCGCCTGATGATAGAGGAACGCGCCACCCCAGCTGTCGCTTTCGCTGAGCGGCCAGCCCTGGGTATGCAGCACCCGACCGGGAACATGCTTGGCGGGATCGATATCCCACAACTCCTTGATGCCCAGCCCATAGATCTGCGGCTGGCAATCGCGCTCCAGATCATATTTCGCCTTCAGCCGCTTGGTCAGATGTCCGCGCGCGCCTTCGCAAAACAGCGTATATTTCGCGAGCAGGTTCATCCCCGGCGCGTAATCGCCCTTTTCGCTGCCATCGCGGGCGATGCCCATGTCGCCGGTCTGGACGCCGATCACGCGGCCTGTCTCGTCATAGAGAATCTCGGCGGCGGGGAAGCCGGGGAAGATTTCTACTCCCAGTTCCTCGGCCTTGGCTGCCAGCCAGCGGCACAGGCTGCCCAGCGAGCCGGTATAAGCACCGTGGTTCGACATGAACGGCGGCATCAGCACATGCGGGATTGCCAGCTTGGCGTTCTTGGTCAGATACCAGTGCCAATTATCGGTCACCGGGGTTTCCGCCATCGGGCAATCGTCGCTCCGCCAATCGGGCAGCAATTCATCGAGCGCGCGCGGATCGACCACCGCGCCCGACAGGATATGCGCGCCGACTTCCGAGCCCTTTTCGAGAATGCAGACCGTCAGTTCGGCATTGACTTGTTTGAGCCGAATCGCCGCCGCCAGACCCGCCGGGCCCCCGCCGACGATCATGACGTCATAGGGCATCGATTCCCTCTCGCTCATTACCCTGTCCGTTCCTGATCCATTTAAAACGCTGGTTTGAGCCTTGATTGCTGACAGCCGACAGGTCAAGACCCTGGCCATGGATGCCAACCGTCCCAGTGATCACCTTGCAGAGATGACTGCTGCCCTGGATTGGTGGCGCGACGCCGGCGTGGATCATGCCTTCGTGGATGCGCCGCGCCTGTGGATCGTGGCCAAGGATACCGAGGATCAGGACGCTGCGGCTGGCGACCCCAACAGCTTTCCTGCCGTAACCGCACCCATCGTCGCGGCACCCCCGCCGCCCGCCATGATCGGCGGAGATCGCGCCGGATGGCCGAGCGAACTGACCGGATTTGCCGAGTGGTGGCTTAGCGAACCTTCGCTCGACTTCGGGCAAGTGCGCGGTCGCGTGCCCCCGCGCGGGCCAGCCGGTGCGGCCTTAATGGTGATCGTGCCCGAGCCCGAAGCGGGGGACGAAGAGGTCTTGCTATCCGGTCCGCAGGGTCGGCTGTTGTCGGCGATGCTATCGGCGATGAGGCTAGGTCCCGAACAAGTCTATTTCGCCAGCGCCTTGCCACGCCATACCCCGATGGCCGATTGGTCCGGACTGGCGGCGCAGGGGCTCGGCGAGGTGCTGTGGCATCACGTTCGGCTGGTCGAACCGCGCCGATTGATCGCCTTCGGACGGCACATTTCCGCCTTACTCACGCCTTTAGGGCTCGGGCCAACGCTCACTGACAACGATCCAGCGCAAAATGCTGAGAATTTACCAACTAGTAACCATGACAAGGGCAGCGTCGAGCTATTGGTCGCCCGCGATCTCGGCTCGCTGCTGGAAAGGCCCATCGCCAAGGGCGCCTTCTGGCAGCAATGGCTGGAGTGGAGCAGCGGGCGCCAGGCAGAATCGGCATAGGGCTGATTTGTGGGACATTGAGGCTTTTTGCGAGTGACAGCGAATGTGAAGTCAGGGCTAGTACGGCGGCTGCGCGGTAGCGCAGCAATGCTTCTCAACGCCTGCTTGCTGGGCGCGACCTTGACGATTGCCGTGTCGGCTCCCGCTCACGCCAACAGCGCCGCTGCGGCCTATTTCCGCTCACGAGCCGATCGCAGCGCGGTGCCCAAGCTGCTCAGCGAAGATGACCGTGCCTGGTACAAGAGCCTGTTCGCCGCGATCAAGCAGCAGAGCTGGGGTCAGGTGCAAACGCTGCTCGCCGCCCGACCCGACGGCCCGCTCCATGCCGTGGCGCGCGCCGAATATTACCTTGCCCCCGGCTCGCCCAAGATCGATCTCGATCATTTGACGCAATGGCTGGCGACGGGGATCAATCTCCCCGAGGCCGAACAGATCGGCGCCCTCGCCGCAAAACGCGGCGCCACCGCGCTGCCGATCCTCCCGGCGGAGCAAATGCTGGTCCAACTCCCGGCCAGCCCGCGCCGCAGCCGCCCGCACGATATTACCGATGGCACCATGCCGGGCGGGGTCAGCGCCGCCATCCTCGACAAGATCAAGTTCGACGATCCCGATAGTGCCAAGCTCCTGCTTGATGGCGTCGATGCCACGCTGAGCAGTGACGCGCGCAGCGAATGGCGCCAGCGCATCGCCTGGAGCTATTACATCGAAAACCGCGATGCCGAGGCCTATGCGCTCGCGGCCACGGCGGAAAGTGACGGGGTATCGAGCAGCTGGGGCGCCGAGGGCTGGTGGACCGCCGGCCTGGCCGCGTGGCGCGCCGGCGATTGCACCAAGGCTGCGGATGCCTTTGGCAAAGCCGCGCGATCCGGCACCAATTCCGAACTGATCGCCGCCGGTGATTATTGGCAAAGCCGCAGCTTCGTCCGCTGCCGCCAGCCCGAGCAGGCAGCCGCCCCACTGCGCGCCGCCGCCACGCACGATGAAACGATGTACGGCATGCTGGCGATCGATCAGCTCGGCATGAAAATACCCGGCACGCACGCGCAGGCCGATTTCACTGAGGCCGACTGGCAGCGCCTGCGCGAAAACGACAATGTCCGCACCGCCGTCGCCCTCGCGGAAATCGGCGAGGATGGGCTGGCCGACGAAGTGCTACGCTATCAGGCGCGGATCGGCGATCCTTCACA
>JAMFSI010000124.1 GCA_026225215.1 Sphingomonas palustris
CCAGGCCAACCTGAAAGAAACCGTCACTCGCGTGCTCGCCAGCCTGACCCCGCGCGAAGAACGCGTGTTGCGCATGCGTTTCGGCATCGGGATGAACACCGATCACACGCTGGAAGAAGTCGGCCAGCAATTCTCGGTGACACGCGAACGTATCCGCCAGATCGAAGCCAAGGCGCTGCGCAAACTCAAACACCCGAGCCGTAGCCGGAAGATGCGCAGTTTCCTGGATCAATGAAGCTTAGCGGGGCTACAGGGGGCAGCGGCCCTGCTCTCGTCCATGTACTGCAATAGCCATTTCGTCGCCCCGGGCTTGACCTCATATGCGTTAAGATAGGTTCATATCGTCTTCCCGGGCTTGACCCGGGATTAGGCTTTCTTGTGCAGGCACCTTGAAGAAAAAGCGAGCAATCCTGGCCTGCTTCGCTCCTGAACTACCCACCTTCTCTGCCACAGGAGCCTGGCCCCCGGGTCAAAGCCCGGGCGACGAAATGAAGCTATGTTAACCCATATGGGGCTTGACCCGGGGCTAGGCTGTTTGATCATCTCAGCTTGGTACAAAGAAGCCTAATCCCGAATCAGGTCCGGGATGACGATAGGCTTTGTGGCGCATAACCGACCACTGAACAGCCTTCATTTCACCGTGCCGGAACCGGCTCGCCCCTGTGATCATGATCATGCCCGCGCCGCCGCAGCTTGTCGAGGTAGGTATAGATCACCGGCGTGGTGAACAGTGTCAGCACTTGCGAGAAGATCAACCCGCCGACGATCGCATAGCCCAGCGGCTGCCGAAATTCGGAACCGGTTCCGCCCATGAAGATCATCGGGAGGCCGCCCAGCCCCGCGCAGGCGGTCGTCATCAAGATCGGGCGGAACCGTTCGAGCGAGGCTTTGGTGGCGGCTTCTTCGGCGCTCAGACCCTCGTCGTTTTCCAGTCGGAGCGCGACATCGACGATCATGATGCCGTTCTTCTTGACGATGCCGATCAATAGAATGATCGCGATAATCCCGATGACATTGAGGTCCTGGCCAGCGAAGCGCAGCGCGAGCAGTGCGCCGACACCCGCCGAAGGCAGCGTCGAAAGAATGGTGAGCGGGTGGATGAAGCTTTCGTACAGCACCCCCAGGATCACATAGACCGCGATCAGCGCCGCGGTGATCAGGACCGGCTCCGATGACAGCGATTGCTGGAATGCCTGGGCATTGCCCTGGAATGCGCCGCTTAACGTCTGGGGTGCGCCAAGATCGTCCCGCACCTGTTCCACCGCTTTCGTCGCCTGGCTGAGCGAACTGCCGGGGGACAGGTTAAACGACAGCGTCGCCGCCGGGAATTCACCCTGGTGATTAACCGTTACCAGGCTGGTGCCGGGCTGCGCCTTTACGAACATCGACAGCGGTACGGTCTTGCCGGTGGTCGGAGACAGCAGATAGATCGCGTTCAATATGTCGGATGAGCCTTGCAACTCGGGCGGGGCTTCGATGACGATATGATAGCTGTTCTGCTGCGTGAAATACTGCGTTACCTCATCTTGGCCGATCACCTCGTAAATGGCGGTGTCGATCGCGGTCGGAGTGATGCCGAAGCGCGATGCCGCATCACGATCGATGGTGAGGTTAAGCGAGCCGCCTTTCGATTGCTGATCCGAGCTGACATCCTTGAGTTCGGGCAGTTTCTGCATCGCCGCCAGCATCCTGGGCGCCCAACTGTTCAGCTCGTCGATGTTGGAATCGGATAGGGTATATTGATATTGCGCCTGCCCGGTCCGGCCGCCGACATTGATATCCTGCCGCGACTGGAGGAAAGTCTGCACGCCGACCAGTTCTGCCAATTTGGGGCGCAGTCGGGCAATGATCTGATCGGCCGTCGCCTTGCGCCCGCTATCCTTGGGCTTGAGCTGGATAAAGAGATTGGCCTGATTAGTGCTGGTATTGCCGACGAACATACCCACCCCGGCAACGCCGTTATCTTCTCCGAGTACGCGCCCGACTTCATCGATTTTCTCTCGCGTCTTGGCAATCGAGGCATCCTGCGAGGTGATCATGATCCCGCTCAGGAACCCGGTATCCTCCTGTGGAAAGAAACCGGTATTCGAGGTGGCATAGAGGAAAATCGCAGCCACCAGCGACAGACCAAAGACGATCAACGTGATCAGCCGATGGCGCATGACCACGGTCAGGCCGTTCTCGTATTTCTGGTCGAGCCACTGAAAACCGTGCTCGAACGCCTTGGTAATGCGATGGCTGGGCGGTTTGGGTTTCTTCAGAAACTGCCCGCAGAGCATCGGCGTAAAAGTCAGCGTCAGCACCATCGACGCTAACACCGCGAAACTCAAGGTCAGCGCGAATTCGCGCATCAACAATCCAACCACACCACCCATGAACATCAGCGGCGTGAACACCGCAATCAGCGAGATCGAGATAGCCAGAATGGTAAAGCCGACTTCCCCCGCCCCGGCCAGCGCTGCTGCCAGCGGCTTTTCCCCCGCCTCGATGTGCTTCCAGATCACTTCGACCATCACGATCGCGTCATCGACGACGAAGCCGACGGCGATGCTGAGCGCCATCAGCGATAGATTGTCGAGCGTATCATTGAGAATGAACAGCAGTGCCGCCGCCCCCAGCAGCGCCAGCGGGATCACCGCGCTGGGGATCAGCGTGGCGCGCACGTCGAGCAGGAACATGAAGATCACGATCACCACCAACACCATGGTGAGCAACAGCGTCTTTTCGACATCGGACACCGCGGCCTGGATAGTCTGGGTGCCATCGCGCAGAATATGCACATGAATGCCGGGGGGAATATTCGCTTCCATCTGCGGCAATGCGGTGCGGATGGCATTCACCGTCTGGATGACATTGGCGCCGGGCTGCTTGAAGATGACGAGCAAAATGGCCTGCCCGGATTTGAAGGCGGGATCGTCATTGGCCTTGCCCGCATAGGCCCATGCGCCGATCTGGTTGTTTTCGGCGCTGGGGATGGCCTTGCCGATGTCCGAGATCTTGATCGGCGCACCGTTGCTATAGCCGACCACCAGATCCTTCCAGCCGCCGGCGTCGAGAATCTGGTCGTTGGCATAGACGGTCAGCCCCTGTTGCGGGCCGGTGGTGGCGCCCTTGGGCTGATTGGTGGTCTGGGCGACGATAGCCGCGCGGATGTTATCATATTGCAATCCGCGCGCAGCGACCTTGCGTGGGTCGATCTGGAGACGCACAGCCGGCTTCTGCTCGCCGCCGATGGTGACCAGGCCAACCCCGGGAAGATGCGAAACCTGTTGCGAAAAGATCACGTCGGCATAATTGTCGACTTGTTCGAGCGGCATGGTGTCCGATGTCAGCGTCAGGATCATGATCGGCGCGTCGGACGGATTGACGCGGCGGATCGTCGGTTGGGCGGGCAAGTTCGAGGGCAATTGCGCGCTTGCGGCGTTGATCGCCGCCTGCACCTGCTCGAAATCGGAATCGATGCTCTGATTGAGCTGGAATTGCAGCGTGATGCTGCTGTTGCCCAGCGAACTGGAGGACGTCATCTGGGTAATGCCGGCGATCGTCGAGAACTGCCGTTCCAGCGGCGTCGCGACGTTGGATGCCATGGTCAGCGCGCTGGCGCCGGGCAGCGAGGCGCTGATCTGGAGCGTCGGGAAGTCGACGTTGGGCAGTGGTGCAACCGGCAGGCCGAAATAGGCGACAATGCCGACCAGGAAAATCGCGATCGCCAGCAGCGTCGTCGCCACCGGCCGCAGGATGAAGGGCCGTGAAATATTCACAAATTGCTCACTGACCTGATGTCGGGTTTGCGGGCTTGACGACGCGAACGTGCGATCCCGCCTTCAGGATCATCTGGCCATCGGTAACCACCATTTCGCCGGGCTTCACGCCGCTTTTGATGGCCGCCTGCGTGCCCTGGATCGCCTGCGTGACGATGGGCCGCATCGACGTACTGCCGTCCTTGCCGACGACGAAGGCATACTCACCTTTCGGGCCCCGATTGACCGCGGTGATCGGGATAATCGTGACGTTGGGCAGCGTTTCCTCGGCAAGCTTGACGTTGACGAATTGCCCTGGCCACAGCCGCCCGGCGGCATTGGCGAAGCGCGCCTTGAGTTCGACAGTACCGGTCGAAGGGGCAACATTGTTGTCAGCGATCTGCACGACGCCGCTGTCGAGCAATTCACCGCTTTCCTGGGCAAAGGCCTGCACGGTGAGCGGCTGGCGAAAGCCATTCGAGATTTGCACGAGATGCTCGAATTGCCCCTCGGGCACGGTGAAAGTCACTGCGATCGGCTGGATCTGGTTGATCACGACGATCCCGGTACCGCTGCTGCTGGCGGTCGCCGGCGCATTGCTGGTCACCGCAGCAGTACTGGGGGTGCTGGCGGCCGAGCCGCTGGCGCTGACCAGATTGCCTGGATCGACCAGACGCACGCCCGCGCGCCCGCTGACCGGCGAGACGATCCGGCAATAGCTCAGATTGATCCGCGCCGTGGCCACCTGGCCTTCGTCCAGTTCGACCGTGCCCTTGTCCTGCGCGACGGTGGCGATCTCGTCTTCATAGGTTTGCCGGGCGATCGAATCCTGCTGCGACAAGCGCTGATAGCGCGCCAGATCGCGCTGGGCGCCGGCCAGTTGCGCTTGATCGCGGTGCAAGGTTCCCAGCGCCTGCAGGAGCGCGGCACGGTAAGGCGCGGGATCGACCTCGGCCAGAACTTGCCCGGCATGAACATCGCTGCCCTCGTGGAAGTTTACGCTGATGAGCTTGCCACTGGCCTGGGCAAGGATCGTATCGCTGGTCCAGGCCTTTGCCGCCCCGAGCGCAGTGATCGCGATCTGCATATTTTGCGCTACGGCCTTTTCAGCCGTGACCGGAATGGCGGGCGGTGGCGCGGGTTTATCCGCGCCCTTATGGAAGATCACCCAGAGGACCAAGGCAACGGCAACGCACGCAATTAGGCCCAATACCAGGCGCCGCTTGCGCCGTTCGATTGCCATTCATATCTCCGATTCGTTCGCGCCGAGCATCTGCCCGGATGTTGGCGCTCTGCCCCGGCAAGGAGAACGAGTTTCCCGCCGCCCTGTTCCGTTCAAAAAGCCGTCAGTCAAATTCCAACTCGTAACTATTTGTCGCAGAATTCCAAAGACTCATGCCCGCCCACCGCTATTCGGCGGTAGCTACACCCCAAGCCGTACAGCGAAGTTAACCGCCGTCAATATTCGGATGGCAGGATCGTGGGTTAAGAGCTTTGATGATATGGGCCAAAACCGCTCCCATCCCGTTCTTCAACGGGCAAGCAGTTTTGACGCGATGCTTGCCCTATAGCCGCATCGCTCAGTGCCAAAAACCGGTTCCCACTTTTTGACGCGATGCTTGTCCCAATAGCCGCATCGCTCAGTGCCAAAAACCGGTTCCCACTTTTTGACGCGATGCTCTAAGGGGGCGTTGCCCGACTCCACCCGGCATCAGCCGCCCACCGAAATGAGCCTCGCCGTCCATGCGCATCGCCCTTGCTTCCGATCATGCCGCCTTTGCCTTGAAGGCCGAACTGGCGCAGTGGCTCGCCGATATCGGGCATGACGTGAGCGATCTTGGCCCGGATAGCGCGGCTTCGGTCGACTATCCCGATTTCGGCTACCGCCTCGCCCGTCATATCGCCGCCGGCAAGGCCGAGCGCGGGATCGCGCTGTGCGGCTCGGGCATCGGCATCTCGATCGCGGTCAATCGCCATCCCACCGCGCGCTGTGCTTTGGTGTCGGAGCCGCTTTCGGCTCGCCTCGCCCGCGAACACAATGACGCCAATGTGCTGGCGCTGGGCGCGCGGCTGACCGGGATCGATATGGCCAAGGCCTGCATCGAAGCCTTCCTCGCCACAGCTTTTGCCGGCGACCGCCATCTGCGGCGCGTCGAAAAACTGTCCAACCCCGCGATCGACAGGGATCTGCCATGACCGTCAACACTTTGAATTCGGGCACACTGACTACCGTAACGCCGAAAGGCTTCTTCACCGCCGGCCTCGCCGAAACCGATCCGGTGATCGCCGGATGGATCGGCAAGGAACTGGAACGCCAGCGCGAAAAGATCGAGCTGATCGCCAGCGAGAACATCTGCAGCCGCGCGGTGCTCGAAGCGCAGGGCTCGGTGCTGACCAACAAATATGCCGAGGGCTATCCCGGCAAGCGCTATTACGGCGGCTGCGAATATGTCGACGAGATCGAGACCCTGGCGATCGATCGTGCCAAAGCGCTGTTCGGCAGCGAGTTCGCCAACGTGCAGCCCAATTCAGGCAGCCAGATGAACCAGGCGGTGTTTCTGGCGCTGCTCCGGCCCGGCGATGCCTTCATGGGGCTCGACCTGGCTGCGGGTGGCCATCTCACCCATGGCCATCCCAAGAATATGTCGGGCATGTGGTTCAAGCCGATCCCCTATGGCGTGCGCCCCGATGACCAGCTCATCGACATGGACGATGTCGCCCGGATCGCCCGCGAGAACCGGCCCAAGCTGATCGTGGCAGGTGGTACCGCCTATTCACGCTTCTGGGATTTCAAGCGCTTCCGCGAGATCGCCGATGAAGTCGGCGCTTATCTGATGGTCGATATGTCGCATTTCTCGGGATTGGTGGCGGGCGGCGTCCACCCCTCGCCCGTCGCTCATGCCCATGTCACCACAAGCACCACGCATAAATCGCTGCGCGGGCCCCGGTCGGGCATTATCCTGACCAATGACGAAGCCATCGCCAAGAAGGTCAACAGCGCCGTGTTCCCCGGCCTGCAAGGCGGCCCGCTGATGCATGTCATCGCCGGCAAGGCGGTGGCCTTTGCCGAAGCGATGACGCCCGAGTTCAAGGCCTATGCCAAGGCGGTGGCCGAGAATGCCAAGGTGCTGGCCAAGAGCCTGCAGGAACAGGGCCTCGATATCGTCTCGGGCGGCACCGATAATCATCTGATGCTAGTCGATCTGCGGCCCAAGCAGGCCAAGGGCCGCCACGCCGAACAAGCGCTCGACCGCGCCTCGATCACTTGCAACAAGAACAACATCCCCTTCGATACCGAAAAGGCGATGCTGACCTCGGGCATCCGCCTTGGCACCCCGGCGGGCACGACGCGCGGCTTCGGCGTGGAAGAATTCCACCTGATCGGGCAATTGATCGCCGAAGTGGTCGAAGGGCTGCGCAAGAATGGCGAGGCCGGCGATGCTCAGATCGAGGCCTCGGTGCGCGGCCGGGTGGAAGAGCTATGCGCGCGCTTCCCGATCTACCAGGGGCTGGATTGAGCATCCGGACAAAAGCATGGGCCTCGTCATGCTGACGAAAGTCAGCATCCATTCCCGCTACGCTGGTTGGTTGGGGTATGGTGTCCCACTGTGCGGCGGCATGTCGAGTGTCCGTGAGCGTTGCGCCGAATGGATCCTGACTTCCGTCAGGATGACGAAGATGGTCATCGCCTGATGCGCTGCCCCTTCTGCGCCCATGACGACAGTCAGGTAAAGGATTCGCGGCCCACCGAGGACAACACCGCGATCCGCCGCCGCCGCCAATGCGAAAGCTGCGGCGCGCGCTTCACCACTTTCGAGCGGGTGCAATTGCGCGATATCGTCGTGTTGAAAAATAGCGGCGTGCAGGGTGAACCCCGTCGCGAGCCTTTCGATCGTGGCAAGATCGAGCAATCGGTCGCGCTCGCTTGTCGCAAGCGCGGCATCGGCCAAGAGCGGCTCGACCAGCTCGTCTCAGGCATCCAGCGCCAGATCGAGACGCTGGGTGACAGCGAAGTGTCCTCGCAGGTGATCGGCGAAATGGTGATGGAGGGGCTGCGCCACCTCGACAGCGTCGCTTATATCCGCTTCGCCAGTGTCTACCGCGATTTCAGCGAAGCGCGCGACTTCGAGGAATTCGCCAGCACCGTGCGCGATGTCGGCCAGAGCTGATGGCTGATCGCACGCCAACAACAGCTTCCGTAGCCCTCTCCCCTTTAGGGGAGAGGGTTGGGAGAGGGGCCGGGCACGACCTGCCCCTCTCAACTTCGGCTAGGCAGCAAGCTGCCAAGCCTGCGTATCTCTCCCCTAAAGGGGAGAGAGCAATCGTTCCGCGCTTCCCCCGAACAAGCGAGCCTAAATGCCCCCGGTAATCGTCCTGGTGCGCCCGCAATTGGGCGAGAATATCGGCAAGGCAGCGCGGGCCATGCTCAATTTCGGGCTCACCGAGATGCGCCTCGTCACCCCGCGCGACGGCTGGCCCAATCCCGCTGCCGGGCCTGCCGCCGCGGGCGCGGACATCGTGCTGGAGCGTGCCACGGTCCATGCCTCATTGGCTGAAGCGGTGGCCGATTGCGAGCATGTCCACGCGACCACCGTGCGCAAGCGCGGCGTGACCAAGCCGGTGCTGACGCCGGAACAGGCGGCGCATGCCATCCATAACGCACAAGGTCGCTCAGCCATCGTCTTCGGCCCGGAACGCTCCGGCCTGGAAACCGAGGATGTCGCCCTCGCCCGCACGATCATTACCGTGCCGATCAATCCCGAGTTCGGCTCGCTGAACCTGGCCCAGGCGGTGATCCTTTGTGCCTATGAATGGTCGAAGCACGCGGCGGTGGAACTGGCACAGCCCTCGATCGAGCCGTTGCTGCCCCCTGCCCCACAGGCCGAACTGGAAGGTTTGATCGGGCATTTCGAGACTCTGCTCGAACCCCGCGACTATTTCTTCCCCCACAGCCGCGCCGTCGCCACCCGCCTGACCTTGCGCAACATATTGACCAAGCCGGGCTGGAATCATCTGGAAGTGCGCACGATGCGCGGGGTATTGTCGGCACTGGCGCGCCGGCCCGAAGACAGCCGAGATTGATTTCGGCAATCCGTCGGCCCGAAACTAAGCCGGCCAAGCGAAACGGGAGAATTCCATGTCTCAATCGCTGACCTTTTATACCAATCCGCAATCGCGCGGACAGATCGTGCGCTGGATGCTGGAAGAAGTCGGCGCACCCTACGAAACGGTGCTGCTGGACTATAGCACCACCATGAAAGGCCCGGATTATCTCGCCATAAACCCGATGGGCAAGGTGCCGGCGATCAAGCATGGCGATGCAGTGGTGTCCGAATGCGCGGCGATCTGCGCTTACCTGGCAGACGCCTTCCCGCAAGCCGGCCTGGCGCCCGCACCGGCCGATCGCGCCGACTATTACCGCTGGATGTTCTTCGCCGCCGGCCCGGTCGAGGCGGCCTTCAGCAACAAAGCCATGGGCTGGGAAGCGCCGCCCGAACGGCAAGTCATGATGGGCTACGGCAGTTTCGATCGTGCTATCGCCGCCATCGAAACCGCCATCAAAGGCAAGGCTTATATCGCCGGCGACAAGTTCAGTGCCGCCGACGTCTTCGTCGGCTCGATCCTCGACTTCATGATCAATTTCAAGCTGCTCGAACCCAGCGCCATCGTCACCGATTATGTCGCGCCGTTGCGCGAGCGGGCAGCTTACCAGCGCGCCAAGGAAATCGACGCGGCGCTTGCGGGCTGACGAATGGGAATCAGCCTTCCATCCAATCGCGGAAGAAGGCCTCATTAGCCTCACGCAGCCTTGCCAAATCGATCCCCAACACGCTGCTCCCGCCGACGCTGCCGATGCGCTGCGCCCCGTCCACGTTCACACCCAGCGGTGCGGTGACCAGATAGCGTGACTGGTCTTCGCCAAAAGCCGAACCAGCGTCCAGATCAATGCCCAGAGTGAACCCCTTGCCACCCGCCAGCGCCATTTCCGTCAGCGCCACCAGCAGGCCGCCGTCGCTGATGTCGTGCACGGCATTGACGGTGCCGTCGTCGATCAACTGACGCACCCTTTCGCCATTGCTCAATTCAGCGGCGAGATCGACGCTAGGCGGAGGGCCCTCCTCGCGGCCATGCAGTTCGCGCAGCCACAGCGATTGGCCGAGATGCGAGCCCTGACCGCCGATCAGCCAGATGACGTCACCCGCCAGCTTGAAAGCGATCGTGGCCATCTTGGTATAGTCCAGCATCAGCCCGACGCCGCCGATCGCCGGGGTCGGCAGGATCGCCGAACCGCCACCGGTCGCCTTGCTTTCGTTGTACAGGCTGACGTTGCCGCTGACGATCGGGTAATCCAATGCGCGGCAGGCATCGCCCATGCCGGCCAGGCAACCGACGATCTGGCCCATGATCTCAGGGCGCTGCGGGTTGGCGAAATTGAGGCAATTGGTAATCGCCAGCGGTTTGGCGCCCACAGCGCAGATATTGCGCCAGGTCTCGGCGACTGCCTGTTTGCCGCCCTCATAGGGATCGGCAAAGCAATAGCGTGGGCTGCAGTCGGTGCTCATCGCCAGCGCCTTGGTGGTGCCGTGGATACGCACCACCGCCGCGTCGCCGCCCGATTTCTGCAGCGTATCGGCACCGACCTGGCTATCGTATTGCTCATAGATCCAGCGCCGCGAGGCGAGATCGGGGCAAGCGATCAGCTTCAACAGATCGGCGGCAAGGTCGGTCGATTCGGGCACATGGGCCAGCGGCGCAGGCTTGGCGGGCGCGATATGCGGCCGGTCATAGAGCGGAGCATCGTCGGCCAGCGGCCCGAGCGGAATATCGCAGACCACCTCGCCATCGAATTCCAGCACCATATGGCCGGTATCCGTCACTTCGCCGATCACCGCGAAGTCCAATTCCCACTTACGGAAGATCGCCTCGGCCATCGCCTCTTTGCCCGGCGCGAGCACGATCAGCATCCGCTCCTGGCTTTCCGACAGCATCATTTCGTAAGGCGTCATCGCGGTTTCGCGGCACGGCACCTTGTTCATATCGAGCCGGATGCCGGCGCCGCCCTTCGAGGCCATTTCGACGCTCGATGACGTCAGCCCCGCCGCGCCCATGTCCTGGATGGCGACGATCGCATCGGTCGCCATCAATTCGAGGCAGGCCTCGATCAGCAGCTTTTCGGTGAACGGGTCGCCCACCTGCACGGTGGGGCGCTTTTCATCGCTGTGTTCGTCGAAATCGGCGCTGGCCATGGTCGCACCGTGAATGCCGTCGCGCCCGGTCTTCGAGCCGACATAGACGATCGAATTGCCCAAGCCGGTCGCGGCCGAATAGAAAATCTTGTCCTGCTCGGCGACGCCCACGGTCATCGCGTTGACCAGGATATTGCCGTCATAAGCGCGGTGAAAATTGGTCTCGCCGCCGACGGTGGGCACGCCGACGCAATTGCCATAGCCGCCGATGCCCGCGACCACGCCTTGCACCAGATGCTTCATGCGGGGATGATCGGGACGCCCGAAGCGCAGCGCGTTGAGGTTGGCGACGGGCCGCGCGCCCATCGTGAACACATCGCGCAAGATGCCACCGACGCCGGTCGCCGCGCCTTGATAAGGCTCGATATAGCTCGGGTGGTTATGGCTCTCCATCTTGAAGATCGCCGCCTGGCCGTCACCGATGTCGATCACGCCAGCGTTCTCGCCCGGTCCGCAGATCACCCAAGGCGCCTCGGTCGGGAGTTTCTTGAGGTGGATGCGGCTCGATTTATACGAGCAATGCTCGGACCACATCACCGAAAAGATACCGAGTTCCAGCAGATTGGGCTCGCGCCCCTGCGCTACCAGCACGCGCTGATATTCATCTTCGGAAAGCCCATGGGCGGCGACGATTTCGGGGGTGATCTCTGACATTTGGCGCCTTTAGCGCTCACATCGCCGCTAGGCTAGAGCGGTCAGCGTGATATGTGAATCACGCTGACCGCTCTAAGTTTTTGTTGTCGCATCGTTTAATGCGAAAAACCGGTACCCACTTTTTCGCACGATGCTCTAGGTGTAGCGGAGCATATGCACATCTCTCAAGCTTGACCGCGCTTATGTCCGGCGTCATGGCAAGCGATATGGCTGAAACCGCTCCCGACATCACCGCAATGAATTTCGAGGATGCCTTGCGCGCGCTCGAAGACGTGGTCCGCAAGCTTGAAAGCGGCGATGTGCCGCTGGATGATTCGATCAACTTATACGCGCGCGGCGAAGAGTTGCGCCGCCATTGCCAGGCCCGTCTCGACGCCGCCAGCGCCCGCATCGAGCGGATCGTCGCCGGCCCGGATGGCGTGCCCACCGGCACTCGCCCCCTCGATGGTCCGGAGCAATGAATTTGGTCACCGCCGACACAATCGACCCCGTCCTGGCCGCCGGTCTGGAGCGCATCCAGCGCGAAGTGGATTCCGGCTTCGACGCTTTGCTGCCGGTGGGTCGCGATCCGCGCACCCGCCTGATCGAAGCGATGCGCTATGCCACGATCGGCGGCGGCAAGCGGATTCGCCCCTTGCTGGTGGCGGCTACAGCCGAACTCTATGGCGTCGATCGCGGCGCGGCGGTGCGGGCGGGAATCGCGATCGAGGCGGTGCATTGCTACTCGCTGATCCACGACGATCTGCCCTGCATGGACGACGATGCCCTGCGCCACGGCAAACCCACCGTTCATCGCGCCTTCGACGAAGCAACGGCGGTGCTGGCCGGCGATGCCTTGCAGTGTTTCGCCTTCGAAGTGCTATCCGATCCCGCGGTGTTCACCGATCCCTTCGTCCGCGCCGAACTGGTCTATGCCCTGGCGACAGCGTCGGGCATGAACGGCATGGTTGGCGGCCAGATGATGGACATTGCCGCTGAAGCGGGCGGCTTCGACTTGCAGATGGTCACCAAGCTGCAGCAGCTCAAGACCGGGGCGTTGCTGGCGGCGGCGGTGGAAATGGGCGCGGTGCTGGGCCGCGTGGCGATCGAAGGCCGGGCGCATCTGCGCGGTTTTGCCCGCGATATCGGCCTTGCTTTCCAGATCGCCGACGATCTGCTCGATCATGAAGGCGATGAGGCAGCCGCCGGCAAGGCGCTGCGCAAGGATGCCGAGGCCGGCAAGCAGACCTTCGTTTCGCTGCTCGGGCCAGAACGTGCGCGCGATCAGGCGCGGATGCTGGTCGAGCAGGCGATCGCACAACTCGCCCAGCATGGCGCGGAAGCCGATCTGCTGCGCGCGCTGGCGCGCTTCATTGTCGAAAGGGATCGTTGATGGTGCGGGTAGCCGGTCGAATTGGAGTCTATCCCGGCACTTTCGATCCCATCACCCTGGGCCATGCCGATATCATCCGGCGCGGCGCCAAGCTGGTCGACCATCTGATCATCGGGGTGACCACCAACCTCTCCAAGAACCCGATGTTCACCCCCGACGAGCGCATGGCGACGGTGCGGCGCGAAGTCGCAGCGCTGGGCATAGCCAATGTCTCGGTGACCGGGTTCAACGCGCTGCTGATGAAGTTCGCCGAAGCCCAGGGCGCCGGCGTGATCATCCGCGGGCTGCGCGCGGTGGCCGATTTCGAATATGAATATCAAATGGCGGGGATGAACCAGCAGCTGAATGACCGGATCGAAACGGTTTTTCTGATGGCTGACGTCAGCCTGCAGCCGATCGCCTCCAAATTGGTCAAGGAAATCGCGATGTTCGGCGGCGATATCGGACCGTTCGTCAGCCCCGCCGTGCGTGACGACGTGCTGGCGCGGGTCGAGAAAATCGGGCGGCTGGGAGATAGCTGAGTTGGGCGGTTTACCCGCCGCAGTTTCTTCAGGTTCATTGCCACGACAGCATGGCGCCGCTATCGAGCCGCAAAAGCTATCGTGAAAGCCAGTCGTCCATGAAAATTGCCTCCCTCGCCACGATCTCCTTCAGTCTTGGGCTGGGGTTGACGCTGGCCGTTTCGCCCGCGCTGGCCCGCACTCGGCTGTTGCCAGCGGCGCCGCCGACCACGCTAAGCTCCTATGTCGATCCCGACATTCACCATGACCCGGACAATGTGCTGCTGCTCGACCTCTCCGATGGCGGCCGCGTGGTTATCCGGCTGATGCCGAAATGGGCGCCGAACCATGTCGAGCGGATCAAGCTGCTGGTCAGCCAGGGCTTTTATAACGGGCTGATCTTCCACCGCGTGATCGACGGCTTCATGGCGCAGACCGGCGATCCGACCGGCACCGGCGAAGGCGGCTCGAAACTGCCGAACCTCAAGGCCGAATTCAATGCCATGCCGCATGTGCGCGGCTCGGTTTCGATGGCGCGCACCGACGAGCCCGACACCGCCAACAGCCAGTTCTTCATCGTCTTTTACCCGCACTTCGCGCTGGACCGGAAATATACCAATTTCGGCCGGGTGATCGGCGGCATGGACTGGGTGGACCAGATCGCCCGGGGCGAACCGCCTGAACACCCGACGAAAATCCTGCAAGCATCAATGGCCACCGAAGGCAAACCGCCGCCGCTTCCCACGGCGCCGACACTGCTCCCCGGTATCGCGCCGACGATCCTGCCGGCCACCGGCGCGCCCGCCAAGCCGTGATATGTTGCGAATAAATTAAGACATAAATTAAGATATCGTGCGCCCAGCGTGGTCCATCACGATCCTCCCCCTCTGGGGGGGGTGGCAGCCCGTAGGGCTGACGGAGGGGGCGGTTTTGAGCACAATCTTCGCACGGGCATTTCCCTTATTTCGCCCCCTCCGTCTCGCTACGCGAGCCACCTCCCCCAGGAGGGGAGGATTTTGGGACGGATTAACGGTCAGATGTTTCGGCGCCTTCTCATGCGCGTAGAGCAGTTCGATTTCGAATTACCGCCCGAGCGCATCGCCTTGCGACCGGCGCGGCCGCGCGATGCCGCACGTCTGCTGGCGCTGACCGGCGGAGCGGGAATTGCAGATCATCTGGTCAGCGAGCTACCCAAATTACTGCGCGCCGGCGATGTGCTGGTGTTCAACGACACCCGCGTGATACCGGCGCAGCTCGAAGGACAGCGCGGTAACGCCCGGATCGGAGCGACGCTGCACAAGCGGGTCGATTTGCGCTGCTGGCAGGCCTTCATCCGCAATGCCAAGCGTCTGCATGCCGGCGATCGGATCGATTTTGGCGAGGATGTCTCGGCAATCGCGCAGGAGCGCCACGCCGATGGTAGCTGGACGCTGGCCTTCGCGGGCGATGAGCCGGTCGAGGTGCTGCTCACCCGCGCCGGCACCATGCCATTGCCGCCTTATATCGCGGCCAAGCGCGGCATCGATGACGCCGACCGCAGCGATTACCAGACAATGTTCGCCGCGCAGGACGGCGCCGTCGCCGCCCCGACCGCCGCGCTGCATTTTACCCCTGCCCTGATGGCTGCTCTGCAGCAGGCTGGTATCTTGTGCGAAACCCTGACGCTCCATGTCGGCGCCGGCACCTTCCTGCCGGTCAAGGCTGAGGACACCGCCGCGCATGTCATGCATGCCGAATGGGGCCGGATCGACACCGACACCGCCGCCCGGCTCAACGCCGCGCGCGCTGGCGGGCAGCGCGTGATCGCAGTGGGCACAACCTCGCTACGCCTGCTGGAAAGCGCGGCGCGCGAGGACGGTATTATCGAGCCTTTTGCCGGCGACACCGCGATCTTCATCACGCCCGGCTACCGCTTTCGCGCCATCGATGGCCTGATGACCAACTTCCACTTGCCGCGCTCGACGCTATTCATGCTGGTCAGCGCGCTGATGGGGCTGGAGCGCATGCAGGCCGCTTATGCGTATGCGATTAGGCAAGGGTATCGATTTTACAGCTACGGCGATTCCTGCCTGCTTTTGCCGAGCTAACCTAGCCGCCTGTAATTCGATCAGAGTCCGCATTCCCGCCGCGTCAGGGTCACCGCTCCAACAGATTTCCCGCCGCTGGCGATCGTCGCAACGATCGTACCGCCCTGGCCAGCGATAGGGTAAAGCGCGCGATTGCTGCAGATCGCCTTTACGAGCGCCGCCTTCGCCGTATCGCCCCAGGCTGGAGCGCCCGTGGATAGGCGCGTGATCAGCACCAGCGTATTACCGGAAGCAGCAAAGCTGTCGATCGTCGTGCCATCATTCAGCGTATAGGGGCGCGGCATAACCTCTGCGGTGTGCTGAACTATCTGGATGATGTCAGGCGGCGGTGCTGCCGGCGCTGCGTAGGCAGCGACCGAGCCGGGCATCATGGTTGGCGCGGCTCTGATCTGTTCATCAGTCAAAACATTCGGACCGATTCGCGAAGGATCGACCGATTTCCATGTCTTGCTCGTGAACTCCTCCTCTTGGGCCACGTCCAATTTAGGTCGGCCTGCAAAAATGCCGAGCGAGACATGGCACTTGGCATAAGCGATCTGGCCGGGGCTGAGATTGAGAAAGATGCTATCGCTCGCTTCGCTCGCTACCGAATAGGTGTGCCGGCCAGCGTCTGCAACGACGATAAAAAAGCGCGCGGGAGGGAGCGAACTGACCTTCGTGCCATTTTCGCTCACCGCACAACTAATCGCCGAGCCCTCAAAAGTCGAGGGACGGAAAAATACCACCTCGGCTTTGCCGGGAGGCGGCGCTGGTACGGTGACCGGCTCCTTTTCCGACACGCTTGCATAGGCAGGCGAGGATAGCAGCGTCATTGACAGCGCCGCTCGCACCCATTCAGAATTGATTGTCACACGTGCCCCCCCTGCCCCGTCTTTCCCGCACCGAAGCTCTGAAACAGCGAGCTAAATGTCGGTGATGCGATTATGCTAGATTTAAAAGTCGCTATAAATTCTCTCGGGTCGAGGTTAATTTGGTTCCAAACTGGTGCTTGCGATTGCGACCGCCATTTTCAGAACCTGCTGTTGAGCATCGAATCCCCAAAAAAGGGCCCACCAATCGGCGAGCCCCTTCTTGATCTTGGCTTTGAAAGCGGGACGATCAGTCGTCTGCCTTCAGAAACGCCGGCATGTGATCGGGATTGCCACCCTCTTCGCGGGGCGCACGTTCACCACCTTCGCGGCGAGGCCCACGACCGCCGTCACGGCCGCCGCGATCACCACGAGGGCCACGCCGATCGCCACGGTCGCCGCCGGGACGGTCACCGCGCGGTTCACGCGGTTCGCGGGGCGGACGGGTGTCTTCCATCTCGGCGCCGGTTTCCTGATCGACGAGGCGCATCGACAGACGCACCTTGCCGCGCGGGTCGATCTCCAGCACCTTGACCTTCACGGCCTGGCCCTCGGCAACGACATCGGTCGGCTTCTCGACGCGTTCGTTACGCATTTCAGAGACATGGACGAGCCCGTCCTTCCCGCCCATGAAGTTCACGAAAGCACCAAAATCGACGATGTTGACCACCTTGCCATCGTAGACCTTGCCGACTTCGGCTTCTTCGACGATGCCCAGGATCCATGCCTTGGCGGCTTCGATCTGCGCCGGGTCAGAGGAGCTGATCTTGATCAGACCTTCGTCGTCGATGTCGACCTTGGCGCCGGTTTCAGCGACGATCTCGCGGATCACCTTGCCGCCGGTGCCGATGACTTCGCGGATCTTCGACTTGTCGATCTGGATCGACTCGATGCGCGGAGCATGCGCCGACAGTTCGGTGCGGGCGGTGCCCAGCGCCTTGGTCATTTCACCGAGGATATGCGCGCGGCCTTCCTTGGCCTGAGTGAGCGCCGCCGCGAAGATCTCGCGAGTGATGCCGGCAATCTTGATGTCCATCTGCATCGTGGTGATGCCCTCGGAGGTGCCGGCCACCTTGAAGTCCATGTCGCCGAGATGATCCTCATCGCCCAGAATGTCAGACAACACGGAGAATTCGCTGCCTTCCAGGATCAGGCCCATGGCGATGCCCGAGACCGGACGGATCAACGGCACGCCGGCATCCATCATCGACAAGGCGCCGCCGCAGACCGTGGCCATCGACGACGACCCGTTCGACTCGGTGATGTCGGACACCACGCGGATCGTGTAGGGGAAGTCTTCCTTCGATGGCAGCACCGCTTGCAGCGCCCGCCAGGCGAGCTTGCCATGGCCGGTGTCGCGGCGGCTGGGAGCGCCGAAACGACCAACTTCGCCAACCGAATAGGGCGGGAAGTTATAATGCAGCATGAAGTTGGAATAGGACAGGCCTTCGAGCCCATCGATCATCTGCTCGGCGTCCTTGGTGCCCAGCGTGGTGGTGCAGATCGCCTGCGTTTCACCGCGGGTGAACAGCGCCGAACCATGCGTGCGCGGCAGGAAGCCGACCATTGCCTCGATCGGACGAACCTGGGTGGTGGTGCGGCCATCGATACGCTGGCCGTCCTTGAGGATGGCGCCACGGACGATTTCCGATTCCAGCTTCTTGACGACCTTGCCGGCGACCGCCTGGGTCTGCCCGCCCTCGGCAGCGTAAGCCGCCTTGGCTTTGGCGCGCGCTTCATTGAGGGCGTTCGAGCGCGCCGACTTGTCGGTCAGCTTGTAAGCAGCGGCGATATCGGCGCCGATCAGCGTCTTGAGCTTGGCCTTGATGTCGACGGTATTGTCCGAGAGATCGATCTGCCAAGGCTCCTTGGCAGCCTTTTCGGCGAGTTCGATGATCGCATTGACCACCGGCTTGATCGAATCATGGGCAAACAGCACCGCGCCGAGCATGATATCCTCGGGGAGTTCGCGAGCCTGCGATTCCACCATCATCACGGCATTGCCGGTCGCGGCAACGACCAGGTCGAGCGCGCCCGCAGCGGCCACCGGCTGCGACGGGTTCAGCGTATATTCGCCATCGACATAACCGACGCGCGCAGCGCCGATCGGGCCCATGAACGGCAGGCCGGAAATGGTCAGCGCGGCCGAAGCGGCGATCATCGCGACGATGTCGGGCTCGGTTTCGCCATCATAGCTCAACACGTGAGCGATGACGTTGATCTCGTTATAGAAGCCTTCGGGGAACAACGGACGGACGGGGCGATCGATCAGGCGCGAAACCAGCGTTTCCTTTTCGGTGGCGCCGCGTTCACGCTTGAAAAAGCCGCCCGGAATGCGTCCGGCGGCGAAGAACTTCTCTTGATAATGCACGGTGAGCGGGAAGAAATCCTGCCCTTCCTTGACCGACTTGGCGGCGGTGACGGCGCAGAGCACCACGGTCTCGCCATAAGTGGCGAGCACGGCTCCATCGGCCTGACGGGCGATACGCCCGGTTTCCAGAGTGAGGGTCTTTCCGCCCCATTCCAGCTTTACGGTTTTGACGTCGAACATGTATTTTCCTTCAGCCCACAGGCCCAATTGCCGGCGGGATTTGCTGCCGGGGGAATCCGTCCCGGTCCGGTGCGAGGCACTTTTGGCCCCATGGCCCTGCCCGCCGTATTGCGAGCCTGGCCCTGAAACGGCGCGGGACTTTGTCCAGACGCAGCCGGTTTCAGGATTGGTTACGGCGCGATTGTTTCAACAAATCGTTTGCTTGAAACAGATCGGCGGCGATTTATAGCGCGCCTTTTAGCACGCAGATACAAGAAGCGGCCCATGTGGGGGCCGCTTCCCGTAAAAACTTACTTACGCAGGCCCAATTTGGCGATCAGCGCATTATAGCGATCGACGTCCTTGCGCTTGAGGTAATCGAGCAGCGAGCGCCGCTTGTTCACCATCATCAGCAAGCCGCGACGCGAGTGATTATCCTTGTGGTGCGCCTTGAAGTGGCCGGTCAGCGTATTGATCCGGCTGGTCAGGATCGCGACCTGCACTTCCGGCGAACCGGTATCGCCCGGGTTCTGGGCGTTATCTTGAATGATTTCCTGCTTCTTTTCAGCACTAACCGACATATTTCACTCCGCGACATCATGACAATTGAAACCCCGTTCAACGCTCAGACTTCCGCCTGAAAGCTGGACCAGGGCGATGGGAACATGCCCGCTTCGCGTCCAATACAGCCCGTCTTCGTGGGGCAACCCGGTCAGAACGCGGCCTTGTCGGACCGCCCTTGCCTGTTCCGGGTCGAGGTCCAGAGCCGGGATGTCGTCCAGCCCTGCCTCCAGCGGCAAGAGTATGTTCTCGAAGCCCGCGCCCTTACCCGCTTCGTTCAATTTGTCCAGAGAAATCGCCGAGGGCAGCGCGAAAGGCCCGGCGCGCAGGCGGCGCAGCATGGTGACATGGCCGAGCGAGCCGACGGCCTGGGCGATGTCGCGCGCGAGGCTGCGGATATAGGTGCCCTTGGAGACATGGGCGGTGAAAGTGGCGCTGGCCAATTCGCCTTGGGCAGGCGCATCCACCGTCAGCGAATGCACGGCGATCGCGCGGACCTTCATTTCCACGACTTCGCCGGCCCGTGCGCGGTCATAAGCGCGCTGGCCATCGACTTTGATCGCTGAATAGGCGGGGGGAACTTGCTCGATCGGCCCGGTGAAACGCGGCAAGATCGCCATCAGATCAGCGTGCGAAGGAAGTGTATCGCAGCGCCCGATCACTTCACCTTCCAAATCCAGCGTGTCGGTCTCCGCGCCGAAGGCCACGGTGAAAGCATAGACCTTGCTGGCATCGAGCATTCGCCCGCAGAGCTTGGTCGCCTCGCCCACGGCAATCGGCAGCACCCCGGTCGCCAGTGGATCGAGCGTGCCGCCATGGCCGACTTTCACGCCCTTGCCATATCCCGCCGCGCGCAGATTGCGCTTCACCGCCGCTACCGCCTGGGTCGAGCCCAAGCCGATGGGCTTGTCGAGAATGATCCAGCCGTTCACCACGCAATGGCGCGCCCAGCCCTCTCCCCTTGAGGGGAGAGGATAGCGAAGCTTGCCGCGCAGCGGCTAGCAGAGGGGCCTTGGTCGAGGGTGCGGCTCGCCCCTCTCCAACTGCGGCTAAGGCAACAAGTTGCCAAGCCTGCGTATCCTCTCCCCTTAAGGGGAGAGGGCAAGAAAGGCTCAATGCGCACCCGAAACCCAATCAGCCAGCGCCAGATATTGGCCAGCCAGCCAGTCGAACGGCGGCCCGACCAGTTTTCCTACCGGGTCAAAGCTGGGAATGAGCCAAGGCAATACCACAAGCAGAAAGATGACCAACAGCATTCCGCCACTCCGCATTCTGGCATAAGACCGCGCCAGCCCGCGTGGCAGCAAGCCTTCCAGAATATGTGAGCCATCGAATGGCGGGATCGGCAGCAGATTGAACAGGGCAAGCGAGAGATTGACCCGCAAAAAATTGACAAGATTGGCAATGCTGAATGCCGCCAACCCCAAGGGGGCGGGTGTGGGATCATTGCGCGCAAACAGCCCCAATCCCACGGCTGCCAAAACCGCCAGCAGCAGATTGCTGCCCGGCCCGGCCGCCGCCACCAGCATCATGCCCCAGCGCGGATTGCGCAGCCGCCGCCAATCGACGGGTACCGGTTTCGCCCAGCCGAACACCGGCAGATGCGCCAGTGCCAGCAAGCCGGGAAAGATCACCGTGCCGATCGGATCAACGTGAGGGAACGGATTTAAGGTCAGCCGCCCCTGCTCTTCGGCGGTATGGTCGCCGAGTAGCCTCGCCACCGCACCATGCGCAACTTCATGACAGACAATCGCGAAGACCAGCGGCAGGATCAGTGCAGCCGCATCGAACAGCGTACCATTCATGCCCATTGGTCCAGATCCAGCGCTTCGGTAAAATGCCGGCGGCACAGTGCCAGATAGCGGAGGTTGCCGCCGATTTCGGTCTGTTCGCCGTGACGGACCGCCGCGCCGCTGGCGTCCACCCGCAGATTCATCGTCGCCTTGGCGCCGCAATGGCAAACTGCCTTCAATTCCACCAATTCATCCGCCAATCCCAACAGCGCCGCCGATCCCGGAAACAGGCGTCCGCGAAAGTCCGTGCGCAGCCCGTAGCACAGCACCGGCACCCGCGCCTGATCGGCAATCCGCGCCAATTGCCAAACTTGCGCAGGCAAGAGGAATTGCGCCTCGTCCACCAACACGCAGGATAGGGGCGTGGTGGCATGCTGCGCGGCGAAGGCGCCAAACAGGTCGGTCTCGTTGGCAAAACCATGCGCTGGGGCGGCCAATCCGATGCGGCTGGCGATGATAGGCCCCTCCCCCACGCCAGCTACCGCTCCACGATCGTCGATGGCAGCGGTCCACAGCATCGTTGCCATGCCCCGCTCGCGATAATTGAAATCGGCTTGCAACAGATGGGTCGATTTGCCGGCATTCATGCTGGCATAGTAGAAATAGAGCTTCGCCATCGCTTATTGTTCTTTAGCCTCTATTTCCGCAAGCAGTGCTTCGGCCAGGGCTTGCGGGCGCGTATTCATCACCTGATGGCCGGCATCGATCCGGATCAGCCGATCAGCATGCAACCGCGCGGCGAAGCGCTCCTGCCAGACCAGCGGCAGACTCATATCCTTAAGGCAGAGCACATAGCTGACGGGCATTTGGGCGAGATGATCGCGGCGCCAATCCTCGTGGCTGTAACATGCCGCCGGCCACATATCGCCGCCCAGCTTACCGAGGAAAGCCACTGCCTCTGCCGGCGCCATGTCATTGCAGAACATGATGCGAAAGCGATCGACCATCGAATGCGTCACCGGATCGACCGGCCAGCCCACCTGATGCTTATACTGGCCGTGGAGCCCCAGCCCCATCTGATCGAGCGTGGTCTTGCCCGGCAGCGGCGCGGAACACGTAACGAAGATCAGCCGACTGAACAGATCGGGGCGCAGCGCGGCCATATCGGGCAAGGTCATCCCCGCTTGCGAGTGACCGACCAGCACGACATCGTGCAGCCCGGCTGCCTCGATATCGGCGACCAATTCCCGAGCGATATCGGCAAAAGCGATCTCTGCAGTATCACGACCGCGCTTAGCGCCGCAGCCCGGCGCATCCAGCGCCAGACACCGCGCCGTGCCGCCCGATTGTGCATGCAGCGCAGCGATGGTCTCATCCCACACCCAACCGCCCTGCCCGCCACCATGCAGGAATACGAAATCAGTCATTGTCGCTTTCCTCGCCGCCCAGGTCCCGGCTAACGCGCGGGTCAGCGAGCAGTCTGTCGATCTGGCTGGCGACATCGAAGCTCTCGTCACCGACGAAGCGGATCTTCGCGGCGTATTTGAGCTTCAACCGGCTGGCGACTTCCTTCTGGAAAAAGGCGGTGTGCGTGCGCAAGGCCTTGAGCACGATTTCTTCATTGGCGCCGAGCAGCGGCTTCACGAAGACGATGGCGAGGCGCAGATCGGGCGACATCCGCACCTCGGTCACCGACACCGTCGCCGCCGATAGCACATCGTCGTGGACCTGCTGGCGGGCCAGCAATTGCGATAGCACATGGCGCACTTGTTCGCCCACCTTGAGCAGGCGAACCGAGCGGGTTTCAGGCGTAACAACGGGTCGAACCATCGACGTGTCCTCAGACCATCTTTGCGAGAATACGTGTGAGCGAGCGGATATTGCGAGCGGTGCCCCGGCTCCCGAGCCGTCGCTCGATAAAGCCATTGGTCAACCTGCTCGCTCCTACCCCCGCCACATAATCGATATAGATAGCGCGATCGCCGCTGGCGAGCCTTTCCGGCCCACGCCCGGCATAAGCTGCGCATAAGGCCTCGAAATTAGCAGGCTCGACCGGCGCGCTGAGAAACAGGGTGTGGACCAGGTTTTCCTCGCCATCCGCGACAAAGGGATTGCCCGAAATCGCCTGTGTCAGTTCCTCGCGGGTGCGCACTGCGGCAAAACTGGCGATATCGAAGCGGTCCGCCAGCACATGCGCCAGCATATCCTCCAACCCATCGCTGGGCCGCTCGTCATAATCGAACAGGACATTGCCGCTGGCGACCACGGTCTCGACATTCTCCAGCCCCTCGCGCTCGAAAGCATGGCGCAGATCGGCCATCGTCAGACGATTGCCGCCGACGTTGATACTGCCGAGGAAGGCGACGTAGCGGGTCATGTGATCAAGTGTCCATCGGCGAGACGCTATCACTCCCCTCCCGCTTGCGGGAGGGGCCGGGGGGTGGGCATTCCCGGACGCAACGTCAGTTTAGAACCTGCCCACCCCTAACCCCTCCCGCAAGCGGGAGGGGAATATAGGCAAGCACCCTCTCCATTCCGCTCAAAGCGTCCGTTCGCGCATCTCCACTTCGAACGTCTCCAGCGTATCGCCCGGCTTGATATCGTTGGTATCCTCCAGCACCACGCCGCATTCGAGACCGACGCGCACTTCGGCGATATCGTCCTTGAAGCGCCGCAGCGACTTGATGTGAGTCTTGGAGACGATGACGTCGTTGCGGGTAAGGCGGGTGTAGAGCCCCTTGCGGATATAGCCCTCGAGCACCAGCAGGCCAGCGGCCTTGTCGTGCTTGCCGGCGGGGAACACTTCCTTGACCTCGGCGCGACCGACCACGGTTTCGATGCGCTCCGGACCCAGTTCGCCGGCCATTTCCTTACGGATATCGTCAGTGAGTTGGTAGATTACGTCGAAATACTTCATCCGCACCTTGTGGCGCTCGATCATCTCGCGCGCCTTGGCGTTGGGGCGGACGTTGAAGCCGATGATCGGCGCGCCGCTGGCCCCGGCCAGCGTCACATCGCCTTCGGTGATCGCGCCCACGCCCGCATTCAGGATCTTGACCTTGATATCATCGGTCGAGATCTTGTTGAGGGCATTGACGATGGCCTCGGTCGTGCCTTGCACATCCGCCTTCACCACCACTGGATATTCCATCACCGTCTGCTTGGCGGCCAGTGCAGAGAACATATTCTCCAGGCTCGCCGGGGCGGTGGTGGTGCGCTTGGCGGTGGCCTGCTCATGACGGAACGCCGCCACTTCGCGCGCGCGCGCTTCGCTCTCGACCACGGTCAGCGTATCGCCTGCCATCGGCACGCCATTGAGGCCCAGCACCTCGACCGGCATCGACGGTGTCGCCGCCTTCACCTGCCGGCCCTTGTCGTCGAGCATCGCCCGAACGCGGCCCGATTGCGTGCCCACCACGAGGATGTCGCCCACTTTCAACGTACCGCGCGTGATCAGCACGGTGGCGAGCGGACCCTTGCCCTTGTCGAGCTTGGCCTCGATCACTGCAGCTTCGGCGAGACGATCGGGATTGGCGCGCAATTCGAGCAATTCCGCCTGCAGCAGAATCTTCTCGATCAATTGATCGAGCCCGGCGCCGGTCTTGGCCGAGACTTCGACGTCCTGCACGTCGCCCGACATTTCCTCGACGACGACTTCGTGCTCGAGCAGGCGTTCGCGAATGCGCTTGGCATTGGCTTCGGGCTTGTCGATCTTGTTGATCGCCACGATCATCGGCACGCCGGCGGCCTTGGTGTGATTGATCGCCTCGATCGTCTGCGGCATGATGCCATCGTCAGCGGCCACCACCAGCACCACGATATCGGTGACGTTAGCGCCGCGCTGGCGCATCTCGGTGAAGGCTTCGTGGCCGGGGGTATCGATCACGGTCAGCAGATCGCCGGACTTGGTCTTGATCTGATACGCGCCGATATGCTGCGTGATCCCACCCGCTTCGCCGCGCACCACATCGGTACCGCGCAAGGCATCGAGCAGACTGGTCTTGCCGTGATCGACATGGCCCATGATCGTCACCACCGGTGGACGCGGTAGCTGCGTAGCCTCGTCATCGACATCGACGGAGGTGTCGATATCGACATCATTGTCCGACACCAGCACGATGTTGTGGCCGAATTCCTCGACCAGCAGTTCGGCGGTATCGTGATCGACGACGTCGTTCTGGGTGATCACCACGCCCATCTTGAACATGACTTTGACCAGATCAGCAGCTTTTTCGGCCATACGATTGGCCAGTTCCTGGAGCGTAATCCCCTCGGGCACGACGACATCGCGGACCTGCTTTTCGCGCGGCTGCGACTGGCCGGCAAAATGCGCGCGCTTTTCCTTTTCGCGGGCACGCTTGAGCGCGGCGAGGCTGCGGGCGCGGGCGCCTTCATCCTCGTTGAGCGCCTTGGTCACGGTCAGTTTGCCGGATTGGCGACGATCCGCACCGGCCTTTTCTCGCGGCTGGCCGGGCTTTTTCACGGCGGGCTCAGGACGGCGGACCTGCGGCACCGGGGTAAACCGGCGTGGCGCTGGCGTGACCGACTCGGTCGTCGGCGTTGCAGCCTGAACGGCGGCTTCCGGCGGCCCGGCATCCACGGCGGCGGCGATTTCGGTCGGAGCGGCATCCTGCGTCTGCGGAGCCGGCTCGGTCACTGCTTCAGGCGTGACAGCCGCAGGTGTCGCCACTACGGGCTCGACCACCGGCGCGGGCGGTGTGACTACCTCCGGCACGGGCGGCTCGCTGAGCGCGCGCTGGCGATCCTCCTGGGCACGACGGGCGGTTTCCTCGGCCATGCGCAGGCGGGATTCCTCTGCCTCACGCAGCAAGCGCGTCTGCATTTCCTGACGCGACTCGTTGGAAGGTGCAGAACGCGGCGCAAGCGCAGCAGGCGGCAGTGGAGGCGGCGGGGCGGCCACGGGTGCAGACACTACCTCGACGACCGGCTCGGGCGCCACGGGAGCGGCTTCCCCGGGCTTGCCCAGCACCTTGCGGCGCTTCACTTCCACGACCACCTTGTTGGTGCGACCATGGCTGAAGGTCTGTTTGACTTCGCCCGCCTGGACCGAGAGCTTCAGCCCCAACGGCTTACGGCCCAGAGTCGGTTTGTTGTCGGTCTCGCTCATTTGGTCAAACAGTCCTTCGGTCTCGATGCCATTCGCCGGCATCAGCAATTACGCGCGTTTAATAGTCAGTTCAGCGGCTTTGCCGCTTTGGCAATAGTCAGTTCTGCGGCACAGCCGCGGGGACCGGTCGCTGATCGGTCGTTATTCCCTCGTGATCCGTATCGGTCCCGCCCATGAAATGGATCAAGCGCTGCAACGGGCCATTCAGCCTTTCGGCTGCGGCCCGGTCGGTCAGCGCCAGATGGACGACATTATCGCGGCCCAATGCCACAGACAGCGCCGCCCGGTCCAGCGGCAAGATCAGACCTTTTTGGCCGCTACCCTCAGCATCCTGGCCAACGCGCCAGGCTTGATCGAGCTTGCCCGAACCATCCTTGCTGGCATCCTGCGCATGGGCGAGAAAAGCAACTTTGCCCATCCGCGCCTGCTCGGCAATGCGGTCCGATCCCCATATGAGCTTGCCGGCGCGCAATTCCAACCCCAGCCGCTCGGTAATCGCGCGTAGCAAGGCTGCCTCTATGCGGGCGGAGAGATCATCGGGGATCGCCATGGCCGTGCCGTGAAAGGCCCGCGCCAGCGCGCCGCGCAGCTTACCCTTGGCCAAGGCCACATCCAGCTCGGCGCGGGTCACGCCGATCCATGCCCCTCGCCCCGGCGCACGCGCCAGCACGTCGGGCAGGACCAGGCAGTGGCCAGCGGCGTCAGGCGGCGCAATCGCCAGCCGAATCAGCGCATCACGCGCAGCGATCCGACCGGAGAGGATGCATTTCCGCTCCGGGCCTTCTTCAGCGATGTCGGACGTCAGGCGCTCATTGTGGGGAGTCCGCATGGGCGGCCTCCGTGATTGACGCCCCTGCGTCGACGGCTTCGTCATCGGCAAACCAATGCGCGCGCGCAGCCATGATGATCTCGTTACCTTGTTCTTCGCTCAGCCCGTAAGTCCCGAGCACGCCGCCCTTGTCATCGCGTTCGGCACGATCGCGGTCGCGGCGCGGCGGCGGCGAATTGCTCGATTCGCGGCGACGTTGCTCGACGCGCTTCTTGGCGATGAGTTCGTCAGTGGCGAGATCGGCGAGATCGTCGAGCGTCTTGATCCCGGCCTTGCCCAGCGTCACCAGCATGGCTTCGGTGAGATGCGGGATTTCGGCCAGCGCATCCTCGACGCCCAAGCCACGCCGCTCCTCGCGGTTGGCTTCCTCGCGGCGATCGAGCGCTTCCTGCGCGCGGCTCTGCAATTCTTCGCCCAACTCCTCATCGAAGCCTTCGATCTGCGCCAGTTCGGTCAGATCGATATAAGCGACTTCCTCCAGCTCGGTGAAGCCCTCGGCCACCAGCAGCTGCGACAGCGTCTCGTCGACGTCCAACTCTTCCTCGAACATCTTCGAGCGCTCGGCAAATTCGCGCTGGCGCTTTTCCGAAGACTCCGCCTCAGTCATGATGTCGATCGCCGAACCGGTCAGCGCCGAGGCGAGACGCACGTTCTGGCCGCGCCGACCGATCGCCAGGCTGAGCTGATCATCGGGCACCACCACTTCGATGCGGCTTTCTTCTTCGTCGATCACCACACGTGACACCGTGGCCGGCTGCAGGGCGTTGACGACGAAAGTCGCGGTGTCTTCGCTCCAGGGGATGATGTCGATCTTTTCGCCCTGCAGTTCCTGCACGACGGCCTGAACGCGGCTACCCTTCATGCCGACGCAAGCGCCGACCGGGTCGATCGAGCTATCGCGGCTGATCACGCCGATCTTGGCGCGCGAGCCCGGATCGCGGGCAGCGGCCTTGATCTCGATGATATTGTCGTAAATCTCGGGCACTTCCTGCGCGAACAGCTTCTTCATGAATTCAGGATGGGCGCGGCTCAGGAAAATCTGCGGTCCGCGGTTCTGCCGCTCGACCTTCATGATCCAGGCGCGCACCCGTTCGCCGACCCGGGCGGCTTCACGCGGGATCTGCTGGTCGCGGCGGATCACGCCTTCGGCGCGGCCAAGATTGACGATGACATGGCCGAATTCGACCGACTTGATCACCCCGGTGATGACTTCGCCGGCGCGGTCCTTGAATTCCTCGTATTGGCGGTCGCGCTCGGCATCGCGGACCTTCTGGAAGATCACCTGCTTGGCCGACTGGGCGTCGATGCGCCCGAGATCGACCGGCGGCAGCGGATCGACGATGAAATCGCCGATCGCAGCATTGGCATCGAGCTTCTTGGCGGCGATGAGATCGACCTGCTTGAAGTAGTCCTCGACCACTTCGACCACTTCGACGACGCGCCACAGCCGCAGATCACCGGTGCGCTGGTCGAGCTTGGCGCGGATATCGTTCTCGGCGCCATAACGGTTGCGCGCCGATTTCTGGATCGCTTCTTCCATCGCCTCGATGACGATCGACTTGTCGATCATCTTCTCGGTGGCGACGGCAGTCGCAATCGCTAGCAATTCGGCGCGGTTGGCGGAAATCGCACTGGCCATAAATCAGTCTTCCTGTGCTTCTTCGATGTGAGTTTCTTCGATTTCGTCTGCACCGCTGATATCGAGCGGGCGGGTCGCGGCGATCAACCGGTCGGTCAGGACCAGCTTGGCCGTTTGAATGTCGTGTATCGGGAAAGTCACCCGTCCCGATTTCTTGTCATCGAGGGTGATCACCTCACCCTCGATACCGATCAATTCGCCTTGCAGCGACTTGCGGTTGCCGTCCACCGGCTTTTCCAACAATACGCGCGCCTCATGGCCCGCCCATTTGCTGAAATCGCCGGACCGGGTCAGCGGCCGATCGATCCCCGGCGAACTGACTTCGAGCCGATAAGCTTCCTCGATCAGCACTTCGCCGGCTTCTTCCAGTGCGTCGATGCGATCCGACACCCGATGCGACAATGCCGCGCAATCCTCGATCACCAATTGCCCGGTGTCGGGGCGCTCGGCCATGATCTGCAGCGTATAGTCTTCATCGCCGACTTCACTCTTGCCGAACACAATCACGCGCACGAGATCGAAACCGAGAGCCTTGGCCTCCGGCTCGACGATCTCCACAATGCGCGCGATATCCGCCATGCAAACTCCACAACCGCCCCGCTGCGGTTCAATAAATATCCATTGCAGAAACGCCCCGTCGCGCCGGCCCCTGTCGGCGCCAGCCCAGACGTTGCTTCACAATGTCGGGATGAGAGCTTGTTACGCCGCATTGCGGAGAAATGCAAGGCCCGCTGTCATAAAAGACGCATGGATTTCGCGCCACCTAACTCCCCTCCCGCAAGCGGGAGGGGCCGGGAGTGGGCAATTCCCATCCGCAACGTCAGCTTCCGGCCCTGCCCACCCCTGACCCCTCCCGCAAGCGGGAGGGGAAGCGCATAGCCTGCAAATCACCATGGATTTAGCGCCCACCCGCCGCTAGGGCCGCTGAATGCGCAGCCTCCCCGACATTCTCGAAGAATATGAATTCCTCGACGCCGACGAACGCTACCGCCTGCTGATCGAACTCGGGCGCGAACTCGACGCCATGCCGGAGGCGCTGAAAACCGATGCGACGCGGGTTATGGGCTGCTCGGCCAGCGTCTGGGTCTATCCAACCACGCTGGCTGACGCCAATGAAGGTCGGCGACTGCATTTTCTGGCGGACAGCAATGCCGCGATCACCAAGGGCATCATCGCGCTGGTGCTGGCGGCGGTGCAGGACCAGCCGGCAGCAGTGGTGGCAGGACTGGATATCGCCGAGGCCCTCGCGCCGTTCGATTTGAAGAACCAGCTCTCCTCGAATCGCACTCAGGGCGTGCCCAATATGATCGCGCTGATCCATGAACATGCGGCGCGGCTGGCGGAACAGGCGCAATAAGGAGCGTTTACGAACGGCGCCGGATAAAAACCCGTCCGTGCTGAGCTTGTCGAAGCACTGCCTTTTTTCTCGCCAAGCGTTTGAAAAAGAAAGCAGTCCTTCGACAAGCTCAGGACGGACGGAGGAGGCCAATGTAGCCCGATCAACGCTTCTCGATATTGCAGACGGACTATAAGCCCTTGAGCGCTCCCAACCCACCACCGCTTGCAAAACGCGCGCTCCGGCTTAATTGCACCGTCATGTCCAGCACACCGCGCACCCTCTACGAAAAAATCTGGGATGCCCATGTCGTCGCGCGTCGCGACGATGGCACCTGCCTGATCTACATCGATCGCCATCTGGTGCATGAAGTCACCAGCCCACAGGCGTTCGAAGCGCTGCGCGTCGCCGGACGCAAGGTGCGGCGGCCCGATCTGGCGCTGGCGGTGCCCGATCACAATCTGCCGACCACCGCGCGACGCGACAGCACGGGGGGCAAAATCCCGATCGCCGATGTCGAAAGCGCCGGGCAATTGGCGGCGCTGACCCGCAACACCGCCGAATTCGGCATCCGCCTGATCGGCGAATCCGATCCCGAGCAAGGCATCGTCCACGTCATCGGCCCCGAGCAGGGCTTTTCGCTGCCCGGCGCGACGATCGTTTGCGGCGATAGCCATACCGCCTGCCATGGCGGGCTCGGCGCGCTGGCCTTCGGCATCGGCACCTCGGAAGTCGAGCATGTGCTGGCGACGCAGACGCTGCTGCTGACGCCATCCAAAACCTTCGAAGTGCGCGTCGAGGGCGATCTGCCCGCCGGCGTCAGCGCCAAGGATCTGATCCTGCATATCATCGGCGTCGTCGGCACCGGTGCCGGAACCGGCCATGTCATCGAGTTTCGTGGGCGTGCGTTCGAGGAAATGTCGGTCGAAGGCCGGCTCACCGTCTGCAATATGGCGATCGAGGGCGGTGCCCGGTCCGGGCTGATCGCGCCCGACGCCAAGACCTTCGCTTACCTCAAGGGGCGCCCCTATGCGCCCAAGGGCGAGGATTGGGACAAGGCGGTGGCGTGGTGGACCAGCCTCGCCACCGATCCCGGCGCGCGTTTCGACAAGAGCGTGGTCATCAATGCGGCCGACATCCAACCCACCGTCACTTGGGGCACCAGCCCCGAGGACACCGTGGCGATCGGCGGCGTCGTCCCCGCGCCGGAGAGCTTTGCCGATCCCTCCAAGCAGGAAGCCGCGCGCAAGAGCCTGGATTACATGGGGCTGGAGCCGGGCCAGCGCATGGATGCCATCGCGGTGGAGAATGTCTTCATCGGCAGTTGCACCAACAGTCGTATCGAGGATCTGCGCGCCGCCGCCGCCGTGCTCAAGGGCCGCCACAAGGCCGCGAACGTCAAATGGGCGATCGTCGTCCCCGGCTCGGGGCTGGTCAAAGCCCAGGCTGAGGCCGAGGGGCTGGATCGGATTTTCACCGATGCGGGCCTGGAATGGCGCGAGCCGGGCTGCTCGGCCTGCCTGGCGATGAATCCCGACAAGGTGCCCGCCGGCGAACGCTGCGCCTCGACCAGCAACCGCAATTTCGTCGGTCGCCAAGGACCGGGTTCGCGCACTCATCTGGTTTCGCCAGCCATGGCGGCAGCAGCGGCGGTGACCGGCCATTTGACCGATGTGCGCGAACTGACCTGAGCGACCGACGAAATTGCTCTCCTCGCGTCTACACACCCCCATCGTCGGATACTTTACACCTGGCCCCTCTGATCGTAGCCCATTCTTCGGGACAAGAGGAATGGGGACAGCATCATGATCAAGGGTGCGCGCGTACCTGAGCAGGCTTATCGCATCGTGCTGTGGGTGGTGTCGCTGGTGTTTGCCGGCTTCATCATCGGCCTCGGCAATCTGGTGATCGGCGATTTGCCACTGGTCGAGCAACAAGCCGTGCCCGATCGCGTGATCGAATCGCCCCGCGCACCGCAGGTCCGCCGCGAACTCGATGAAGTCCACACGCAGCAGGGCCAGATCAACGACAAGCTCGAGATCGAGCGCTTGCAACTCGACCACGCCAAGACCGCGTCCGAAGCGGGCTCCGACTCGTTCCACACCTGGATCGAAGCGCGCACGGCCACCACCAACCCGCAGCAAGACCCCGAGGTGCTGGCCCGCACGCACGCGCTGGAGCAACTCAAGGGCAACGAGCGCACCATCCAGACTGCGATCAACGATCTGGAAAGCCAGCAACTGCCGCTCAACCAGCGCGAGACGGCGCTGGAGGCCGAGCAAGGACGGCTCGGTGCGCAAGCCGAACCGATGCGCGAAAAGGCGCTGTTCGGGGAGGAAATGCGCGTATTCCTGCTGCGGCTGGCGATCACCTTGCCGATGCTGCTGGTCGCCGGTTGGCTGACGCTGAAGAAGCGGCAGAGCGAATATTGGCCGCTGGCGCGCGGTTTCGTCATCTCCGCAATCTTCGTTTTCTTCGTCGAACTGGTGCCTTATTTGCCCAGCTATGGCGGCTATGTCCGCTATGGCGTGGGTATCGTCGGCACATTGATCGTCGGTCATTTTCTGATCCGCAACATGCGCAGCTATCTCGCCAAGCGGCAGGCAGCCGAGCAGCAAGGCGAAGAAGAGCGCCGCAAGCTCGTCAGTCATGACGAAGCCTTCAAGAAAATGGCGGCGAAAGTCTGCCCCGGCTGCGATCGCCCGATCGCCAGCATGGACGGCACCGAGAGCAATTTCTGCGTCCATTGCGGCATGACGCTGTTCGATCATTGCAGCCACTGCGAGACGCGCAAGATGGCTTTCTTCCGCTATTGCCTGGCCTGCGGCACGCCTGCGCTTAATGTCTGATCCGAAACTTCGTTTCGGATAGTCGGTTCCGGCCCGCTCCCCCGGCCCAACCACCCCGAGGGTACCTTCAATGGGTGGTTGGGCCGGGGGAGCGGGACGGAACCGACTTCGGAATTCGCTCTTTTGCGGATTCCGTAACAGGCACGCACGATTTAGCGGATATTTCCCCGCTTCCGGGTTGAAACCGGCGCCCGGCAGGCACATAGGTAGCCTATGACCGACAAACCCGAAAAATCCGGCTCCGACGATAAGGCAGACTGGAGCACCGCCGCCATCGCCGGCGCTGCGATCGGTTCGGCCGCACTTGCCGCGGCTCTGCTCTTCGCTTCACGTCGCAAGGACAAGGGCGCGGCGGTTACCCCGCACCCCGAGGAAGCGCCTGAGACGGACTGAGGCAGTATCATGAAAGCCATCAATCACGTCGCCGGACGCGCCATTCCGTTCGGCCGCAAAAACGTCGATACCGACGTCGTCATTCCGGCCCATTGGCTGAAGACGATCACCCGTGAGGGGCTTGGCCGCGGCGCCTTCGAAGCGGTGCGCAAGGAGCCGGGCAATGTTTTCGAAGACCCCGAATATGCCGGCGCGCCCATCCTGATCGCGGGCGATAATTTCGGCTGCGGATCGAGCCGCGAGCATGCCGCCTGGGCGCTGCTCGACATGGGTGTGACCTGCGTCATCGCGCCAAGCTTTTCCGACATCTTTTCGGGCAATGCTTTCAAGAACGGCATCCTGACCGTCGCCTTGCCGCAAGCGGCGATCGACCGGCTGATGGTCGTGGCGAAGACCGATCCGATCGACATCGACCTGGAAACGCAAAGCGTCACCACGCCGTTCCAGGACCGCTTTACCTTCGCAATCGATGCGTTTCGCAAGCATTGCCTGCTCGAAGGACTCGACGAAGTCGGGCTGACGCTGGCGCAGGATACCGCTATCGCCGCGCATGAACACCGCGCTCGTGCCGATCTGCCATTTCTCGCCACGACATCGCGGGCAGCGTAAAACCTGCCAAGGCTAACAAAAGAGCAGCTGCCGGAAATTTTGCCCCCCGCTTGCCGATTGAAGTTTCTCGGCAAGCACCGTATCGCAACCCAGTACGACAAGCGTCAGGCGATTGCGCCGTGTCTGCTGGTTGACCGGGTCCACCCAGGCTAGCACTATTGTCGTCACATTTAGGGAATTGGCTGAGATGACGATGTTCCATGGCAGCGCGGAGCGCCCCGAAAGCAAGTTCTCCCATGACGAAGAAATGCAGTTCCGCATTCACGCCCGGCGTAACCGGTTGCTAGGGGTGTGGGCGGCCGAACGGATGAAGCTCTCCGCCGCCGAAACCGAGGCTTATGCCAAAGGCGTGGTCCAGGCCGATTTCGAGGAATCGGGCGACGAAGATGTGATCCGCAAATTGCTGGGCGATCTGATTTCGGCAGGAGTCGATGCCGACGAAGGCGAGGTGCGCGACGCCATGCATGTCAAGGAAACCGACGCTCGCCGCGCCTTGATGGGCGAGGCCTGACCATGGCAATGGCTGCTGCCGAAATCGAAGCGCTGATCGTCAGCGCACTGCCCGATGCCGAGGTCACGATCACCGATCTGGCCGGCGATGGCGATCATTACGCCGCGCATGTGGTATCGACCGCCTTTGCCGGCAAGCCGCGCGTGCTGCAGCACAAGCTGGTCTACGCCGCATTGGGCGAACGCATGGGTGGCCTGCTTCACGCCTTGCAATTGACCACTGCCGCCCCCAATTGATCATTAAGGCGGGGCATTCGCAAAAGGCTTCGCCATCATCATCCTTAGTTGAGGTTCAGCCGCCATGTCCGACGTTCACGCCCGCCTCGCCAGCATCGTCACCGGCAACGATATCGTATTGTTCATGAAGGGGACGCCGCTGTTTCCGCAATGCGGCTTTTCCAGCCGGGCGGTGGCGATCCTCAATCATCTCGATGTCGAGTTTCATAGCGTCGATGTGCTGCAGGACAGCGAAATCCGCCAGGGCATCAAGGCCTTTTCGGAATGGCCGACGATCCCGCAGCTTTACGTCAAGGGCGAGTTCCTGGGCGGCAGCGATATCATGATGGAAATGTTCGAAGCCGGCGAACTTACCGCATTGCTCGGCGAAAAAGGCATCATGCACTCGGCTTGACGCCGTCTAGCTTCCATCGCCGGGCCCCTCCCTTTCGGGGAGCAGGCGAGGCGGGGCTGGATTTTTTGGGGGGTAACAGCCCCGCCTCTTGAAGACTGCTCGAGGGGTAGGAGACAGGGCCACGGAGACTGATGCGGCCCTGTCTCATCGAGACTGCTACGGGGTACTATAATCAATGCATGGACCGTGCCAAGTGGCGTAACGCCAGTGTTTTTGGCGTTTTTCCAGAATGCCGGCACCCCTCTTTTGCAACAATTGTAAACATCTCCGACAGCGTACCGCCAGCCTCGCCATGCAGGTTTGGACGAGATTAGCGCTTGCCAGCACCCCATCGCATCGCAAAAGTGGCTCATGGCCCAGCCCCCTTCCTCACTCCCTCCGATCCCGCCAGCCGCCTCAGTGTCGCCTGCGGTCAAACCCGCCGCGACCGTGGTCATCTTTCGCCGCGCCGCGCCGGGTCAGCCCCCCGAGCTGCTGATGGTGCAGCGCGCCAAGGAGATGCGCTTCGCCGGCGGCGCCGCGGTCTTTCCCGGCGGGCGCATCGATCCCGCCGATCGCGAATTGGCCGCGCAATTTTTACCCAACCCTGGCTGTAACGATTCCGACGATATCGCCGCCCGCATTGCCGCGATCCGCGAGACGCTGGAAGAGACCGGGCTGATGATCGCCGTCGATCGACCGGTATCGGGCGCCGAAGCGGCAGAAGCGCGCCGGCAACTCCTCGCCGAAGGCGCGTTGGCGCCGGTTCTGGTCCGCATGGGCTGGCAGATCCTGCCGCACAGCCTGGTGTCCTTTGCCCGCTGGTGCCCGATGCGCGACGGTAGCTTCGACACGCGCTTTTACCTCGCCGACCTCGGCACCGGGGCGGTCGATATCACCGTCGATCTCACCGAGAACACGCATCTGTTCTGGGCGAGTGCCGCCGAGGCGCTGGCCATGGCCGATCGCGGAGAAATCAGCGTGATCTTTCCAACGCGCCGCAATCTCGATCGGCTGGCGCTATTCGCCAGCTTCGACGAAGCGCGCGCGCAGGCGGAAGCCTATCCAGTGCGGATGATCAGCCCCGCCCCGATCGAGGAGGCTGGGGAACGCTGGCTGACCATACCCGACGGCCACGGTTATCCGGTTACGCGGCAGCGCATGGATACGGTGATGCGGGGCTAGGTTGGCTTTACAAGGAAACGACGGGTGATGGCGTAACGAGAGGCGGCTTGCGGCCACCCGCAGCGGACAGCGCCAGCACCACGGAAGCCGCGAACGCAATCGCCATGCCCACGATCACGGGGGAATAACTACCGTAAATCCGCACCGCCACGCCTGGCCCGATCAAGCCGGCCGCCATGACCGGAATCATCACCGCCGGCATCAAGCCGATGGCCCGGCTGAAACTGGCGCGACCGAAGGCATCGGCATAGGCTTTACTGATCGCCGGGACCGCGCCGGCCCCGAACAGCCCGATCAATCCGATGATCGCCGCCAGCTCGGTATAGGAGGGGCGGGTGAGCATGGTCAGCCACAGCACCACGTCGGCTGCGGCCATCAGCGCCAGCGTGCGAGCACCGCCGATACGATCCGAGACGATCCCCAGCGCCACTGTGCCGATCATCCCCACCAGCGACATGATCGAGGCCAGACCAGCCGCTGCCAGCGGTTGGATTCCCCAGCTTTCGGCCATCGAGACCAGATGCGTGCCAAGCAGGACGGAACTGGTATTCGGTACCGCCACTGCCAGCGTGAGGGCCCAGAAACGGGGCTGCGCCAGTATTTGCGCGATGGTGATCGTTGGCCCGTGAGGCGCGCTCTGGGACACGACATCGCTGCCCGCTTGCTGCAGTTCGGGCGGCCAGTCCTGCAGAAAGAACGAAGCCGGCAAGGTCGTCAGGATCGGCAGGGCCGCGAGCACCAGGAAGGTCGCTTGCAGGCCGATCTGCTGAATCAGCCACTCGGTGGCGATCGGCATGATCGCCACCATGATCGGCAAATGAACCAGCCCGATAGCCATCCCGCGATTACGGTGAAACCAGCGGGTGACGACGGTCGGCGCCAGCACCGAGCCCATGATGCCCATCACCGGCCCGAACAACAGGGCCTCGATCATGATGTAAATCGGGTAGCTATGCGTCAGGAATAACAGCAGCCACGCCGCGCCCATCATCAGCGAACCCGCCGCAAGGATGCCGCGCAAGGAATGGCGCACCGCCAGCGAGCCGATCTTCGGGGCAAAAATCGCGGAAGACACCATGACCGCCAGCATGCCCGCCGACACCATCTCGGTGGAAACGCCCAGATGCTGCTTCATATGCGGCAGCAGCACCCCTGGAGTGCCCATCACGCAACCGACGCCGATGTTAAAGGTCAGCGACGCAATCAGCGCCATGATCCGCGCCTTGGGATGATTGGGGAGGGTCGATTCCTCTGCGACGACTGCCATTACCATGCGCTGTACTCTCCCGGCGCCGCTTATTCGGCTGCCTTCAGGCTTAATCGCAGGATGCGACCGGTTTGGCTATGGTCAAATGTTGTCGGAGTGTCGCTCGGAACAGCAGATTCACAACTTCAGAATCAGAGCGCGGTTACCGTGAAAGGTGTCCGGCGCGGGTGCAGCGAACTCAAATGCTCGACGATCGGCTCATACAGCGGCACGTCGAATTCCACGCCTACCTTGTCCTTGACAACCCAGCGCACGACGCTGGCGATGCCTTCCATCCCTTCGGGCTGAATAAACAGCCGCGCGCCAACATCGAAGATCAGCCCCTTGCACGCTACGCAGCAGCCATGAGTGGAGATATCGGTCAGCTCGGCCGCGTCGCGCAGGCCGCTGGAAGTGCGGCAACGAGCTGTCAGAGCGACATCCCGCCGTTCCGCTCCACGATTGAGAGGTGCACGATCCATAGCTCGACTATAGCCCCATCCGGTTAATCGAACCTTGCGACCCAACAGTACCCGAGAGATTTATTTACGGCAGCAACCTCGCTTCGAGGTTATATTTATAACATATTTTAGGAACTTAAAGGACGAACTGAATAGAGTGCCTGGGCAGACTGCAAGGCCAATTACGGTTTCCGCGCCTTCCCGCCAGAGATAGATTGCTGCACCAACCGGTCCGCGCTCTATTGCAGATATCGTTGGCGCAAAATCGCCAGTTCCACCGGACCGACGCCGAGTTCGGCCTTGAGATAGCCGTTAGTCGAACCCCATTTGCGATCGACCTCGTCGAAAGCATAAGCCAGATAAGGCTGGCCGCTGGCAGTGAGCAATGGCGATGGCTTGCGCCCTGGACGATTCATCTGCGCGAAGATTTGCGCGGTCGGATCGCCCGGATGCTGCGCGGCATCGATCGGCGGCATTTCATAATCGGGACGGCGATATTGGGTCGAGAGCACATAATCGGCCAGGATCGTCGCGCGCGGTACGCCCAGCGCCGACAGGATCATCGCCGTGGCAAAGCCGGTACGATCCTGCCCGGCCGAGCAATTATACGCGATCGGCACATTGCCGCGCAGCATGTCGGCAAAGATCATCCGCAGTTGCGGCTTCAGCAGCTCGGGAAAATTACGATAAAGCACCTCGACATTGAAGGAACCGCCCTTCGTAATCGCCTGGAAGGAATAGCCCACCGCGCTGTAAGGCACGCCGGTGATACGGCTCGGCGCATACACCCGCTCCTCCGACGAGCGCAGATCGACCATCTGCTGCAAACCTAACCCCTTGATCTGTGCGAGGTCGCCAGCGGTGAGCAACGGCGTCGCCCCCGACCGATACAGCATGCCCCAGCGGACATGCTTGCCGCCCCAGCCGGCATAGCCGCCAAGATCGCGAAAATTCGACCCTTGCTCCAGCGGCAATACCCGTTCGGCAACGCTGACCTTGGTGCCGTCGCGGCGATCCTTGAGCAGAAACCAGCCCCGTGTGTGCTCGGGCGCGGCGAGAGCCAACCGTCCGCCCACAACGCCGCTGGCAACAAGTTTCGGTGAAACCGTAGCCGGACCGTCGATGCGATAGACATCCACCGGATTAGCATCCTGCCAGTGCAAGCTCCACTGCCCCTGCGAATCACGCGCCACCGAAGGGTCGCTGACCCGGGCAGCCAGCGGCGCCCCGATTAACAGGAAAGTCAGTGCCAGAGGCGCGGCGATTTTCATATGGCGATCCCCATCCTTGTTTCCCCAAGACTAGCAGCCACTACCCCTGGCGAGCAAGCTTTAGGCTGGTTTGGGATATTGAGCCCGCAATTGATCGAAGGCCACGCCGGGCCCCTGCGCTAACCGCGCGGCGATCAAGTCGCAGACCTCTTCGGGGGAGTGGCGCACCGTATCCACTTCCAGATCGCAGACGGGGTTGGCATGGACCGCATCGTAGAACCACGGCCGCAACCGATCGAGTCGGTCGACAATCTTGCGCACCGCATCCTCGCCCAGGATATCGGTGGGCATTTTCTTGTCCATGGTCCGATTCGCCACCCGCTCCATCAGCACCTCGAACGGCGGCTTCAGCGTCACCAGCAGCACCGGCAGCCCGGCAAGCCGCCAGATACAATCCTGCAGCAGCGGCGGATCGACCATCAGCAGATGATCGAGGATGATATTGCAACCGTTGCGCGATGCCGCCCCGGCCCAATCGTGGAAGGTGGCCATGGCGCGAGCACCGTTGGGACCGAGATGCCAGCGCAAGGTGCCTTGCGGCTCCGCCTCGTTCAACGGCGCGGCATAAATTCCCTCGCGCGAATATGGCCCATGATGACCGAATTGGGCGGGCAATGTGCCACTCAGGAAATGATCGATCCCGTACAGCAGCCAGAAATCCGAGGAACGCTTGGCCCACAGCTCGCAAGTCGTCGATTTACCCGAACCGGAAGTGCCGCTGACGATAATGATCTGTCCAGCCATCGTTCAGGCGCCGAGTGCGCGTTCGCCACGCGCAATCTGGCGGAATTTCACCATCGGGCTGAACTCCTGATTGTCGCCCCAATGCGCTATTCCATCCCAGTCCCATTCGATCAGCGACCACACCACGGTATGATCGGTATAGCCGGTAAAGACCAAGCCATCCTCAATGGTGCCGGTGGCGCGCATATTGCGACCAAGCGTGTCGGTAGCTTCGAATTCGACTCGGCGCGGCCCATAGCGCCCATATTCCACCACGCGCCGCGTGCCCGACACCAGGCTCGCCATCACCCCGTCCTTGTCGATATAGCCGCCGATGACCGTCTGCTCGGTCCCCTCGCCCATGGCGATGGCGTGAAACGAGCTGTTCGCGGCAATTCCCCAAAAATAGCCGCCACTGGCCAGTGAGGCATATTCGCGCGCTCCATAGGACGTATCGCGCATCGAAAAACCATCGATAGCAATGGTTTCGCCCCCGAGAATGATCTGGCCGCGCATCCGGCCCGGCTGCTCGATATGGAACTTGGCGGTCTGCTGCTGGCCCGCATCGCCGGTTTTCAGCTCATGCATCCCGGCGATCGCCTGCCATTCCAGATCCAGCTTCAAATCGTCAGCATCGTAAGCAATGCTATAGCGGGTCAGCGGCTCGATCACCTTCACTCGCAGCGAATTGGCCGCTTGCATATCGAACTTCTGCGCGCCCTTCGGCAGCGCCTGGAGATGGCTCCAGTTGTAATAACGACAATTCCACTGAAACTGCCCGCTGGGATCCCACAGCACCGGACCGCCGTTGAGCATGCCCATGTTGGGACGAAAATAATATTGCACGAAGCCATGCAGCTTGATCTCGGGCTTGGAGATCGAAAACCACACGCTTTCGTTCCAATAGGGATTGCCGTCAGGATTTTCGCAGAAACGGTCGGCCTGGGGTAGCTCGGTCATGGCGATCCTTCAGTCTGCTCGGTGTCGCCTGCCAGCACCACATCCCGCACTCAAGCGCAAACGCATCTCCAGCGCATGCCATAGGGGGCAATCGCGCCTTCGCGATCAGACATGGCGATACCTATTCCCCCTCCCGCTTGCGGGAGGGGCTAGGGGTGGGCCTTTCTTTCTTGATCCGGCCCCAAAAGACAAAGTGCCCACCCCCCGACCCCTCCCGCAAGCGGGAGGGGAGTTTAGGCATCAACTCTCGGCAAATCCAAACGGGGCTGCCCCACGCCGATAGTCATCAGCCAGGATTTCCCGGCCGATCGGCGGATGCGCGCGGGCAGCGCATTCGGGGCGATGGCATAAGCGGCAGGCTACCCCGATCGGCGTCGCCTCCACCCGGCGCGGGTCGGCGCCGGCGGCATAAGCCAGCTTCGGCGCATGTTCGGCAGCGCAAACCAGCGCGACAGCGCGCACCATCGCCGGTCGATCAAGCCGCCCACCACCCGAATGGACCGCATGCGCAATCGAGAAAAACCGTTGGCCATCGGGCAATTCCAGCCACTGGGTGATCACCCGACGCTGGCCGGCGAACACTGCATGGACGTTCCACAGGGGGCAACTGCCGCCGTGCCCGGCAAAGGGAAAGCCCGCGCCATCGAGCCGCTTGGAGACGTTGCCCGCACCATCGATCCGCAGAAAGAAGAACTGCACCTTCTCGGCGCCCGGCTTGTTCAACGTCGTCAGGCGATGCGCGGTCTGCTCGAAGCTGGTGCCGAATACCCGGCCGATCGCCTCGACGTCATAGGCGCGTTCCTCGACGGTGCGGGCGAAACGCTCGTAAGGCATGAGGATGGCGGCGGCGATATAATCCGCCAGCGTTCGCCGCAGCATGTTCTGGGCGGTAGGCGATGACAGGCCGGCCTCGCGCACCGCCGCACTGATGTCGCCCCGGCATTCGCTATAGGCCACTTGCAGCGCCATCTGAAACGATTGGGTCGAATGGCTGAGGGTGTCGTCGAGCAGCAATTGCTGGTTATGGCGATCGAACCGCCGGATCGCGCCCATCATCACTTGCGGCGGCAGCATCCGGGTGCGGATGCCATGTCGGTGAGCAAGATAGGCCCGGGTATCGCCAGCCTCGGCGATCGCGGCGGCCAGCGCCTCGGCCCTGACGTCAAGCCCGGGAAAGAAATTGCGCCTCTCTGCGAGATAGCGCCGCACTTCGGTCACTGGATCGGGGCCACTCCCCTGCCCGTCAGCTCCGCGATCGGCCAGCGCCGCCTGTTCGCGCGTGAAAGCGCCATAAAGCCGCAATAGCGCCTCGCTGACCCCAGGAAACGACGCCGCCAAATCCGCTACTTCGAGCGCCGGCAGATCGATATCGTCGAATATCGGATCGCGGAGCACTTCGGCGAGACGGCGGGCATGATCGGCGCTTTCATCGACCGCCAGATCGCTCATTTCCAGCTGGTAGCTGCGCACCAACCGCAGCAACAGTTCGGCGGTAACCGGCCGCTGATTGCGCTCGATCAGCGCGACGTAAGACGGAGAAATCTCGAGGTCGTCGGCCATTGCCTGCTGGGTCAGGCCGAGTTCGCGGCGCAGACGCTTGAGACGAGGGCCGAGATAAAGCGGTTTAGCGAGGCTCATACCGCATTGTGTCATACCTGTACAACTATACAATATATATTTGTAAAGTTTTACAATCCCACTTCGCATCCCATTTTATCGGGCTGTGATCGGCGTAGTTTGACCGGGCAACATTTGCAGTTCCTGGAGTGATTCGATGTCCTACATGCAATCCATCGCCGAAGCCGGCCAGACCATCGGCAACCATCCCGAGACCTGGAGCGCGATCGATGCCGAGGCCGTGACCCGGATGCGCCTCCAGAACCGTTTCCGCACAGGCCTCGATATCGCCCGCTACACCGCTGGCGTGATGCGCCGCGACATGGCCGCTTATGACGCCGATCCCGCGCAATACACCCAGTCCCTCGGCTGCTGGCACGGCTTCATCGGCCAGCAAAAACTCATCGCAATCAAGAAGCATTTCGGCACTACCAAGGGCCGCTACCTGTACCTCTCGGGGTGGATGATCGCCGCGCTGCGCAGCGAATTCGGTCCGCTGCCAGACCAGTCGATGCATGAAAAGACCAGCGTGCCTGCGCTGATCGCCGAACTGTACACCTTCCTCAAGCAGGCTGACGCCCGCGAACTCGGCATGATGTTCCGCGATCTCGACGCCGCACGCGATGCCGTCAAGGCCGCCAAGATCCAGCACGCCATCGACCATTACGAAACCCATGTCGTGCCGATCATCGCTGACATCGACGCGGGATTCGGCAATGCGGAGGCAACCTATCTGCTCGCCAAGAAGATGATCGAGGCGGGCGCCTGCGCGCTGCAGATCGAAAATCAGGTCTCCGATGAGAAGCAATGCGGCCATCAAGACGGCAAGGTCACCGTGCCGCATGAGGACTTCCTCGCCAAGATCCGCGCCTGCCGCTACGCCTTCATGGAAATGGGCGTCGATAACGGCGTGATCGTCGCGCGCACCGACTCCTTGGGCGCCGGGCTGACCAAACAAATCGCCTTCACCCGCGAACCGGGCGACCTCGGCGATCAGTATAACGCCTTCCTCGATTGCGAAGAAGTCACCGGCGCGGGCAACCCCGGCGACGTCCTCATCAATCGCGATGGCAAGCTGCTGCGCCCCAAGCGCCTGCCCAGCAATCTGTTCCAGTTCCGCCCCGGCACTGGCGAAGACCGCTGCGTGCTCGATTGCATCACGTCCTTGCAGAACGGCGCCGACCTGCTGTGGATCGAAACCGAAAAGCCGCACATCGAGCAGATCGCCAGCATGGTCGACCGCATCCGCGAAGTCGTCCCCAATGCCAAGCTGACGTATAATAACTCGCCAAGCTTCAACTGGACTCTAAACTTTCGCCAGCAAGTATTTGATACCTGGCAGAATGAAGGCCGCGATCTTTCGTCTTATGACCGCGCTCACCTGATGAGCGTGGACTACGACGTCACCGAGCTGGGTGCCGAAGCCGACGAACGCATCCGCACTTTCCAACGCGATGCCGCCGCCCGTGCCGGCATCTTCCACCATTTGATCACCCTGCCGACGTACCACACCGCCGCGCTGTCCACCGACAATCTCGCCCGCGAATATTTCGGCGAGGCCGGCATGCTCGGCTATGTCAAAAACGTCCAGCGCGAGGAAATCCGCCAGGGCATCGCCTGCGTGAAGCACCAGAACATGTCGGGCTCCGACATCGGTGACGACCACAAGGAATATTTCGCCGGCGAGGCCGCGCTCAAGGCCGGCGGCGCGCATAACACTATGAATCAGTTTGCTGCCTAACCCGAAATACTTGAAAGGTAATCAAAGATGGCACATGCTGGTCAGGGACGAAGTGGATACTTTCGCGGAGCGTCATACGCAATGACACATAGGATGTCAGCAATTTCAATTAGAACTGGAGAAAAATCGATGACTGAACCAGCCAGGGCCCGCGCCGTCCTTTCGAACGAAGACTTCAAGCTTCTGAAGGAAGCGGTACTATTCTATCTCAAAGAGGTTCAGGACACGCCCGAATCTATAAAATTTTCACATCTCTATCATCGGCTGAATAGCGCTGTCGGCCGCTGACGCCGCGCCTAGCTTCTTGAGGAGGTTGGACTTGTAACAGTTTTGTGCCGGTGACCTATCTCATTATACCACCTTGGCTTCGAACGCGAGCGGGTTGATGCCGCCGAGAGATGAATGGCGACGACGGGTATTGTAGAACCCGTTGTTGTATTGGAAGATGCGTCTCGGCTTGACGCCGTGTTGGCCGGGTCTGCCACCAGATCAGTTACGCCTTCAGCGATTTGAAGAATGTCTCGACGGAGGCATTATCGTAGCAATTGCCCTTGCCACTCATCGACGGACGCAGGCCAAAGGCCTGCAGCTTCTGCTGATAGTCACAGGAGCAATATTGGCTGCCGCGATCAGAATGGAAAAGACAGCCCGCCGGTTTGGCGACGCGCATGCCCAGCGATCTGTTCCGGAGACTAAGCCCGCGCCAAGCCATCGATGATATAGGGGGCATCGCAGAATCTGGGTAACCGGTGTTCTCAGGCCACGGCGATCCATGGCATGAGCTCGCCGACGTTGTTGGCGGGATGACCGTTGGCGAGCGACGTGAGTGTTCTGGTCATCCAGGTGTGCGGATTGATACCCGTGATCTTGCAGTTCTCGATGAGCGTGGCGATTACCGCCCAGTTGTCGCCGCCCTCGTCGAAGCCGGCGAACAGCGCATTTTTGCGATTATGCATACATTTCCATAATAGAAATTATGCGAAGCGCCGGATTATGCGCAGGTTCTGGTGGCAAACCACGGACTCGGGCCGCGGTCGCCACCATGAGCTCTACATAATCACAGGGACTGCAGGAAGCTCAACAGGTTGTCAGAAG
>JAMFSI010000125.1 GCA_026225215.1 Sphingomonas palustris
GAAACTTTCCTTTCGGATAGTCTGTGCCGTCCCGCTCCCCCGGGTTGGTACCACCCGTTAAAGGTACCCTGTGGGGGGTACCAACCCGGGGGAGCGGGACGGCACAGACTTCGAAATCCGCTCTTTCGCGGATTTCGAATCAGACTCTGAAGCCCGCGCGCGCTCTCGACCCTCGGCTTTGGCGTTTGCGCTCTAGTCCGGCTCGGCTATATCCCAAGGAATATGGATTGCCGGGGGTATGATGATGTCGCGTTTGCCTGGAATTGTCGCTGGTGTGATTTCCGCAGCCTTGTTGGCGATCGGTTCGCCCGCGCTGGCGGCCGGGCCGCTGGTGCTGGGCGCGGCATCGCTGCAGGAATCGCTGAACGCCGCCGCCGACGCCTGGGCGGGGCGCGGGCATCCGCGGCCGGTTATCTCGCTGGCCGCCTCTTCGGCGCTGGCTCACCAGATCGAAGCCGGGGCGCCGGCCGATCTGTTCATCTCGGCGGATGAAAAATGGATGGACGATGTCGCCGGCAAGGGACTGATCCGCGCGCCCAGCCGCGTCGATCTGCTGACCAACAGCCTGGTGCTGGTCGCCCCGGCGACGAGCAAGTTGCGGCTGAAGATCACTAAAGGCTTCCCGCTGGCGAAGGTGCTGGGTGATGGCCGGCTGGCGACCGGCACGGTGACGGCAGTGCCGGCCGGAATCTATGCCAGGCAGGCGCTGATCGCGCTCGGGGTATGGGATCAGGTCAGCGGGAAAATCGCCGGCACCGACAGCGTCCGCTCGGCGCTGGCGCTGGTCGCGCAGGGTGAGGCGCCGCTCGGCATCGTCTATGGCACCGACGCGAAAGCCGATCCCAAGGTGCGGGTGGTCGATGTGTTCCCCGAGGCGAGTCATGACCCGATCCATTACCCCGCCGCCGTGCTGACGGCCTCGACCAATCCCGATGCCGAGGGTTTCCGCCGCTTCCTGCTGTCTTCGGCGGGCAAGGCGATCTTTACCCGCTATGGTTTCGGAACGCGTTGAGCATTTAGCCTCCCCATCATCGCCAGGGCAGCCGCATATGAAATCGGGCGCCGTTCGTCATCCTGACGAAAGTCAGGATCCATTTGTTCGGGCGTATATCGGCAAGCAGAGTGTCGTCGAATATGTATCCGAGTGGCTCGATAGCTCCGATATTGGCCTCTATATGAGGCCAGGAATGCGAGAGTTACCAGCGCTAGCGCGAATGGATGCTGACTTTCGTCAGCATGACGAGTCATATACGATTGCTGTGCCGCTATATTCCAGTTGCTTAAGGTGACGCTGCTTTCACCCGAAGAATGGGGGATAGTGGCGCTGTCGTTGCGGGTCAGCGCGGTGGCGATGCTGGGTTGCCTGCCACTGGCTTTCGCGCTCGCCTGGTTGCTCGCGCGGCGCCGGTTTCCCGGCATGATCCTGCTCGACGCGCTGGTCCATCTGCCACTGGTGCTGCCGCCGGTAGTGATCGGCTGGCTGCTGCTGCTCGCCTTTGGCACGCATGGCCCGGCCGGACGCCTGCTGGCCGACACGCTGGGCCTCACTTTCATGTTCCGCTGGACCGGAGCAGCACTGGCTTCGGCGGTGATGGCGCTGCCACTGATGGTGCGAGTGATCCGGCTCTCGCTCGAGGCGATCGACTCCCGGCTCGAGGATGCCGCGCGCACGCTCGGCGCCGGGCCCTGGCGCTGCTTCTTCAGCATTACCCTACCCCTGGCCCGGCCAGGATTATTAGCCGGGCTGGTGCTCGGCTTTGCCCGCTCGCTCGGTGAATTCGGCGCTACGATCACTTTCGTCGCCAGCATCCCCGGCGAAACCCAGACCCTGCCGCTGGCGATCTTCGCAGCCTTGCAGGTTCCGGGTGGCGACGCTGAGGTGGCCCGGCTCGCGTTCGTCTCGATCGTGCTGTCGCTGGGGGCGCTGGTGGCCTCCGAGACGCTGGTGCGGCGGGGGATCGATCGCCAGCGGGCGGGGCGTCCCCATGCCCTCTGAACCCGCCTTTGCAATCGATGTGGCGGTGATGCGCGGCACCACTCCCATCGCTGCTTGTTTTACCACGCCGCCGGGGCTGACCGCGCTGTTCGGCCATTCGGGCGCGGGCAAGACCACCGTCCTCAACATGATCGCCGGGCTGCTGCGCCCTGATCGCGGTCGGATCGCGGTGGCGGGTGAAGTGCTGTTCGACAGCGCCGCCGGTATCAACCTGCCACCCGAAGCCCGCGCCTGTGGCTATGTCTTCCAGGACATCCGCTTGTTCCCGCATCGTCGGGTCCGCGATAATCTGCTGTACGGCTGGCGGCTGGCGCAACCCGCGCGGCGCTGGATCACCCCGACCGAAGTGATCGACTTTCTCGGCATCGGCGATCTGCTCGACCGCGCTCCGCGCACTCTGTCTGGCGGTGAGGCGCAGCGGGTGGCGATCGGGCGGGCGCTACTGTCCGGTCCGCGTGTGCTGCTGATGGACGAGCCGCTATCCTCACTCGATGCGGCGCGCCGGGGCGAGATCATGACCCTGATCGAACGCATCCGTGACGAACTCCAGTTACCGATCCTCTATGTCAGCCACGATCGCGCCGAGGTCGAGCGGCTGGCCCAGACGGTGGTGCCAATGGGCGATTCGTAGCCGAGGATATGACGGCGGCATGGCCAGGACCCGCTCGCTCCATGCCGGAACGAAAAAAGACCCGATCGTTGCCGACCGGGCCTATGAAGTTTTGGGAGAGGATGCCTGAAAGGCCTCTCCTATATGTCCTCGACTCGGAAATGTTGCAAGTGCGAAATGCGCGATCGCGATTGCAAAAAATGCAATTTCTATTATGTATTTGTTACAAATTAATTATTTTCCAAGGTGCATGATTTTTTTGCATTTCGGGACGGGATGCAGATTTATCGTCGCTGCGATGCAGCGTCGGTTACGCCGCAGAAGCTCAGTGCGTCAGCGGCAAGCGCCCCTGATCCGGGTCAAGCCCAGGACATGCAAACCAGCTTGCTGCCACGCGCACGGCGCGATAGTCAAAGCCATCCCTGAATCACAACGCTTGGAGAGCAGCCATGGCCGACACAATCGCCGCAATTCCCCTCACCCGACTCGACGGTGGCAGTGACAAGCTCGCCGATCATGCCGGCCAGGTGCTGCTGGTCGTCAACGTCGCCTCGAAATGCGGCCTGACGCCGCAGTATGAGGGCCTGGAAAAGCTTTACAAGAGCTACAAGGACAAGGGTTTGGAAGTGCTCGGCTTTCCCGCCAACGACTTCGGCGCGCAAGAGCCGGGCACCAATGAGGAAATCGCCGAGTTCTGTTCGGCCAATTATGGCGTGTCGTTTCCGATGTTCGCCAAGGCCGACGTGACCGGCCCGGCCAAGCAGCCGCTCTATGCCGCGCTGACCAAGGCCGTTCCCGAGAAGCAAGGCGATGCCGCCGGCTGGCGCGAAAGACTGCGCGGTTACGGCATGACCCCGACCGAAGACCCGGAAGTGCTGTGGAATTTCGAAAAGTTCCTGATCGGCCGCGACGGCCAGGCCGTGGCGCGCTTTTCGCCCGCTATCACGCCCGACGATCCCGCGCTGATCGCCGCGATCGAAGGCGAACTGGCCAAGTAGCACCACCGATACCATTCATCTGTCTCGCGCGTTAAGGAGAAGCGATAAAGCTAATCCATAGGAGGTGGCTTGCGTTGGAATTCCCACTGACAGCCATGCTTCGCGAGCGCTATCTCGATACGCTCGCGTCGATTTATATCTACAATGAGCACCGCGGCTATACCTCGCTCGATCGGGTACTGGACGCGGTGCGCAGTTGCTGCCCGGAGGATCACGGTTTCATCAGCGAAATCATCAGCCATCGCGCCGATGAGGAAAAGCATTACCGCATGTTTCGCCGCTGGTTCGAACGACGCGGGCACATGCCGCTGGCGGTGGATCGAACCTGCGGCCACATCGATCGCTTCATTGAGGCGATATTCGGCTGCACCATCGAACAACTCGACACCAGCCGTATCATCGCCGAACCCGCCGAATTCGAAAAACTATGCCGGGTGATCATGCTGACCGAGCAGCGCGGCTTCGCCCAGGTCGACCTGCTGCTGCGCAACCGCATCGTCCGCTCCGATCCGGTGATGATGCGCATCTTTCGCATCATCCACGAAGATGAACCCAGCCACTTCCTGCCCTATCAGCACTGGCTGGAGCGCAACGCTAAAGCAGGGCCTAGCCGGCGCGAGCGATGGACCGACTTCACCATCCACAAATCGCTGCTGCTGGTTAAATTGCCGTCGCTGTTTGTGAACCCAACGGCCCGGCGCCTACAGGCGTGGCCTGACGTGGATAATCAAGTCTATAGCTGAAGATTCGAAGATTCTGGGGCTTTTTGCCCCAGACCCCTTTGACGTCTTCCGATGCTGATCTCATGCTTGACGGCGAACAAGGCGCACCGTCTCGCCGGAAGATATAACGGGGTTTGGGGCCGCTGGCCCCAAGACTTCTTGCCTTTTGAACACCTATTCTGCAGCCGCTTTCAGCGCCTCGACCAGATCGGTGCGCTCCCACGGGAACAGGTCGCCTTCCGCCTTGCGGCCGAAGTGGCCATAAGCGGCGGTACCGGCGTAGATCGGCTTGTTGAGGCCCAATCCGGTGCGGATGCCGCGGGGGGTCAGGCCGCCGAGGCGGTCATGGGCGACTTTGGCGATGGCCGCTTCCAGTTGATCGTCTTCGATGCGGCCGGTGCCATGGGTATCGACGTAGAGCGAGAGCGGCGCCGAGACGCCGATGGCATAAGCGAGCTGGATCGTGCAGCGCGCGGCGAGGCCGGCGGCGACGACGTTCTTGGCGAGGTAGCGGGCGACGTAAGCTGCCGAGCGGTCGACCTTGGTCGGATCCTTGCCGCTGAAGGCACCGCCGCCGTGCGGGGCCGCGCCGCCGTAAGTATCGACGATGATCTTGCGCCCGGTCACGCCGGCATCGCCATCGGGTCCGCCGATCTCGAAGCTGCCGGTGGGATTGATGTGGTAGACGGTATCGTCCGACAGCCAGGCGGCGGGCAGCAGGTCGGCGACCACCGCTTTGACATAGGCCTTGAGCTCGGCTTCCTTGTCGCCGGTGTCATAACCCGGCCCGTGCTGGGTGGAAACGACGATCGCGGTCGCCGCGACCGGCTTGCCGTGGTGGAAACGCAAGGTCACCTGGCTTTTGGCGTCGGGCTGGAGAAAGGGTGCGGCGCCAGAATGACGGTCAGCGGCCATGCGGTGCAGGATCTGGTGGCTGTAATAGAGCGTGGCGGGCATCAGCTCGGGGGTTTCATCGCAGGCATAGCCAAACATGATGCCCTGATCGCCGGCGCCTTCATCCTTGTTGCCGCTGGCATCCACGCCTTGTGCGATATGCGCAGACTGGCCGTGCAGGCGATTGATGAATTCCAGGCTGTTCCAATGGAAGCCTTCCTGCTCATAGCCGATCCGCTTGACCGTGCCGCGCACCGCTGCCTCGATTTCTTCCTTGGCACCGGGCGCCCAGGCGCCGTTTTCATAGACGCCCTTGCAGCGAATCTCGCCCGCCAGCACGACCAGCTGCGTCGTCGTCAGCGTCTCGCAAGCGATGCGCGCCTCGGGATCCTTGGCCAGAAACAGATCGACGATGGCATCGCTGATCTGGTCCGCCACCTTGTCGGGATGGCCTTCGGAAACGCTCTCGGAAGTGAAAAGATAATCGCCGCGCATGACATCCTGCCGATATAAAGGAATCTTTATGTCCGGCGTCTAGCGGCCCTCACCCCGTCTGGCAACCAGAGACAACGCGCCAGAGACAACGCGATTGTCAAAGCCAGGACAACTCCTGCCCAGGCGAGCGGCAGGGCATTGCCCCAGCGGGCAAATAGCGTCGGCTGGTGCGCGGACGGTATGCGGCCATCGAGGCGGCTGGCCTGGCTGCGCGGGATAAAGCTCCGGACGATGCCATCGGCGTCGATCACCGCGCTGATGCCGCTCACTGTGGCACGAAGCACCGGCAGTCCCTCTTCGATCGCGCGCAGCCGCGCCTGGGCCAGATGCTGCGGCGGCCCCCAACTGCCGAACCAGCCATCGTTGGTGGGATTGAAGATGAAGTCCGGTCGATGCGTGCGATCGACGACTTGCCCCGAAAAGATGATTTCATAGCAGATCTGGATACCCGCGCGCCCCCAGGGCCCAAGATCGAGCGTCCGCGGGCCGGGGCCGGCAAGGAAATCGATGTCACCGGGGACCAGCCGGGCCAGCCCCAAAGGCTGAAGCCACTCGCGTGCCGGCAGATATTCGCCATAGGGCACGAGATGCGCCTTGGCGTAACCGCCGAGCAATGTGCCGTGCTCATCGAGCGCGGTAACGACATTGCGCGCGTCGGCGACTTCATCGCCGCGAAAATCGAGATCGACGGTGCCGGTCAACAACAGGCCGCCGGGCCCTACCACCCGGCCGAGCCGCGCCCGCGCCAGTGCGGGATCGGCGGCAAAGGTCATCGCGCGGTAATAGCTATAGGGGTAGCCGTCGCGCAGATAATCGGGCACGCCCGATTCCGGCCAGAGCACCAGCCGCCGCAACCCCGGCGTGGCCGAGCCGGACAGATCGGCGGTTTTGAGGAAATGATCTTCGAAGAATTGCGGGTCGTCGAGCGTGGGTTGCGAAATATTGGGCTGCACCAGCGTGTAAGCCAAAGGGCTCAGCGGAGCGGGGGCACCGAAATGGCCGGGCTGCAGCAATAGCGCAACCGGCACACCCAGCAGAGCCACCGTCCAGGCATCGAGCCGCCCGCGCGCGCCAGCCGCCCACCAGCACCCGGCGAGCAGCACCAGCAGGCCCGAGAGCGCATAAGTGCCCAGCCAAGGCGCGATGGCTGCCAGGCCGGGATGGGTGAAAGGCCCCAGCGCCGCCATCGCCAGCGGGTTCCAGGCAAAACCGGTGAATACCCAGCTGCGCAGCCACTCGCTGACGATCCAGCTCGCCGCCATGCCCGGCACTATCGCCAGCTTCGCCCGCGACCCACGCGCGAGCAGCCAGCCCCACCAGGCAGCCAAAGCCGGATAGACCGCCAGATAGGTCGATAGCAGCACCACCGCGACCCAGCCCAGCGACGCCGACATCTTGGCCTGGAAAGTAAAGGCGGTGGCGATCCAGTTATCGCCGAGGGTAAAATGCCCGAGACCCCACAGCCAGCCGATCAGCGCCGCCCGCGAGCCATGACGCGAACGCGCGACCAGCGCGATCAGCCCGCCTATGCCGAGCAGTGTCGCCGGCCACCAGGCGAGCGGCTGGAAGCCGCAGGCCGCCAGCGCTCCCAGCAATGGTGCACAAATCAGAGGATGCGCAGCGATGCTGGCAGCTACCGCCCGCACGGCCCTCGCGAAGGTGGATGTCTCGGGGGGCCGCGCCGCCATGGCGCTTTCCCGAATCAGCTTACCGATTCAACCGCTTCGCCACTATCGTCCGCTATCGGCTTGCGACGCGCACGGCGGCGCGGCGCGGGCGCTTCGGCGCTAACCTCGACAGGGCTGGCTTCAGCCGGAGCAGCCTCCACCGGAGCGGCCTCGACAGTTCGCGAGCGTGCCGTGAACGCGGGCGGCAGCGAATCGGGATCGATCCCGGCGGCTGTAGCGCGTTCGGCGCGATCATCGCTCTGGCCGGCTTCGCCCGAGCCATCGACAGTAGCACGCGTTTCGCGGCGCGGACGGCGATCCTCACGGCGTGGACGCAACCCGCGCCCGCCACGTCCCTCGCGCAGGAAGGGGTTTTCTTCCGGCTCGTAAGGATTGCGGCTGGCCGCGGTATCGTCGCCAGCGTCTTCCGCCGGTGCCGCTTCGACCTGTGTCGCTTCGGCCTGGTCGGAGTTTTGATCGGGTTGATAGGGTTCGGCGCGATTGCGACTATTTTGATCCCGGTTCTGATCGGCATTGCGGCCCTGCGACTCTTCACGCGCCGGACGTTCGTCGCGGCGATAGGAGTCCTGCGTGCCATTTTGCGAACCGCGTTCTTCGCCGTTGCGCTCGGGACGATCCTCCCGCTCGCGGCGGGTATAGACCGGCGGTTGATCGAAGGTGGGGAAATCGCTTTCGACGCTGAATTCGCCCGACTCATCGGTATCGCCGTTATCGCCCTCGCCATTTTCCTGCCAGCGGTCGTCTCGCCGCAGCCGCTGCTCTTCCTGGCGGAGCCTTGTATCGGCGATCACGCGAAAATAGTGATCGGCGAATTGCAGATAATATTCCGCGTTGACGCGATCGCCATTGAGATGGGCATCATGCGCCAGTTTGCGGAATTTCTCGAGCATCTGCGGCGCATTGCCACGCGCGCGGCTGTCGATCCGATTGAGTTGTTGACCACCGTTAGCGCCTTGCGGACGGTTATTAGTACCGCGCCCGCGCCTGCGGTTATTGCCACCACGATTATTGTTCAAGGGTGTCTGTTCCTTAGCCCCGGCCTGCCACCGGCGTACCGGCTGGCGATTTGCCCATCCTAATGCTGCGGCCCCGGTTCGGGCCGAAATCCCGGCACTCACAACGGGCGTGGATGAAATTCCCAACCCATTCCTCGCGTCATGCACATAAGGGTACGCACATGCAGGGATCACGTCAGCCAGATGGGAAGTATTCATCCATCGGCAGACCTAAGAAGGTACTTAGGCATGCCGTCGGCAAATGCCAAGCAAAAATATGCGGCTCAAATGGAAATTCGGCAAAGCTCCAGCGCGCGGGCCCGTCCCGCCAGATCGCGATGCAGGCGATGGCTAAGTCCGGCGGCCTCGGCGATCGCCGACACCGCGTCTGCCTGGGTATGGCCGATCTCGACCAGCGCCACCCCGCCGGCTGCCAACAGGCTTGGCAATTGCGGGATCAGCAGGCGGTAATCGTCCAGCCCCTCAGGCCCGGCAAACAGCGCGGCCGCCGGTTCGTGATCGCGGACATCGGGGTCGAGCAGCGCATCATCCTCGACATAGGGCGGATTGGCGAGGATCAGGTCGAACGGACCGCCAAGGTCGCTCGGCCACTCCGGCTGACGCCAGTCCGCCGACACCATGCGCGCTCGTCCGGTTAACCCCAGTCGCGCAGCATTATCCGCAGCGATGGCCAGCGCGGCCAGGCTGCGATCGATACCCACGCCCCGCGCCAGCGGCAAATGGCTGAGGACTGCCAGCAGCAGCGCGCCCGAACCGGTGCCGCAATCGAGCACCGTCCGGGCATCGCGCTTCGCCGCCAGCGCTTTCGCCACCAGCACCTCGCTATCGCCGCGCGGGATCAGCACATCGGTGGTGACGCGCAGGGTCAGCCCGAAAAACACCTGCTCGCCGAGGATATAGGCCACCGGCTCATGCGCCAGCCGGCGCTCCAGCATGGCGGCAAAGCCCGGCGGCGGCGACGCCCGCATATGATTCAGCAGCAGGTCCGATCGCGTGGTCGCCAAAGCCGCCGCCATCAGCCATTCGGCGTCAAGCCGAGGCGTGTCGCTGCTCGATGCCAAGGCCTGGGTCGCCGCGCGCAATGCCTCGGCGACATTGCCCCCATCACTCATCTAACGCGGCCAACCGCTTTGCCTGGTCCTCGGCGATCAGCGCATCGACCAGTTCGGCCAGCCCCGGCCCTTCGAGAATTTCCGGCAAACGATGCAGCGTCAGATTGATGCGATGATCGGTGACGCGGCCTTGCGGAAAATTATAGGTGCGGATGCGTTCGGAGCGATCGCCCGAGCCGACCATCGCCTTGCGCGCCTCGGCCTCTTCGCCCTGAGCTTCGGCGCGGCGCAGATCGTATATCCGCGTGCGCAGCACTTGCATCGCCTTGGCCTTGTTCTTGTGCTGGCTGCGCTGGTCCTGCTGGATCACGACGAGGCCGGTGGGCAGATGGGTCAGCCGCACCGCCGAATCGGTGGTATTGACGTGCTGGCCACCAGCGCCCGAGGCGCGATAAATATCGATCTTGATATCGCTGTCGTTGACCTCGACATCGACCTCGTCCGGCTCGGGCAACACCGCAACAGTCGCAGCAGAGGTGTGAATGCGCCCGCCGCTTTCGGTCACCGGCACGCGTTGGACGCGGTGAACGCCGCTTTCATACTTGAGCTTAGCGAACACCCCATTGCCGGCAATATGCGCGACCACTTCCTTGAAGCCGCCGATATCGTTGGCGCTGGCGCTGACCATCTCCAGCCGCCAGCCCTGCTGCGCGGCGTAGCTTTCATACATGCGATAAAGATCGGCGGCGAACAGCGCGGCTTCATCGCCGCCAGTGCCCGCGCGGATCTCCAGCATAGCGGGCCGCGCATCGGCCGAATCGCGCGGCAGCATGGTCACCGCCAGGGCATGCTCGGCCTCAGGCAGGGCCTGTTTGAGCTGTGCCGTTTCCTCTTCGGCCAGCGCGCGCATCTCGGGATCGGCCTCGCTCAGCGCGGCCAGACTGGCGAGTTCGCCGCGCATGGCGGTGACGCTGGCGGCGGCCCTGGCCACCGGTTCCAGCTCAGCATAGTCGCGGCTGGCAGTGACGAACTCGGGGCCTTCGAGGGTGCCCGAAGCGAGGCGTGCTTCGAGTTCGGCAAAGCGCTGGGCGATCTGGTGGAGGCGCGTTTCGGAGAGGCTCATCGGGGTCGGGAGGAAAAGAGATTTTCCTGGGGCCATCGGCCCCAGACCCCGTTCCCGTCCTCGTTACATGCCAGATCAGCCTCATCGAACGCCGCAGCGTTGCGAAGCTTGTGGCCGCTTCGCGGAAGTACGTGCCCTAAAGCCCCCTCCCCTTCAGGGGAGGGGGTTGGGGGTGGGGCCTCGCCCCAAACGCGGCGCCAGGAGGCCAGGCCCCACCCCTCGATCCCCTCCCCTGAAGGGGAGGGGAAGACCGGCGCCGCTATTTGCACGACGAGGGCTGTCATGTGATCAATGGGTCAAGCAACGCTTGGACCTTGGCCAGAGCCTCGTTGTTCGAATCGGTCCTGTAGTTGAACACCACTTCACCATCGCGGAGCGATAATCCGACGAGATAATTCGAGGGCAATTTTGCTGCTTTATCAAAACGCTTCCGTGGGCTGCCCGTAGCCACCATCTCGGTCGAGAAACCCGCAGATCGTAGTACAGTGTTGGCGGTAATGGCCAAATTTAGCAATTTATCGTCTTCAACCGCCAGCACCACGTCTGCAGCAGCCTCCTGGTAGGGGTTGGCATCAACCACCAGCATCGCCAGCCGCTCAATCCCAGCCGCCCAACCCACCGCCGGCGTCGCCGGCCCACCCAGCGCCTCGATCAATCCATCATAACGCCCGCCACCCAGCACGGTGCCCTGCGCGCCCAGCCGATCGGTGACAAATTCAAACGCCGTATGCCGATAATAATCCAGCCCCCGCACCAGCGCCGGCGCGCGCGTCCACTCGACCCCAGCCGCATCCAACCCCGAAGTCACCCGCCCGAAGAAATCCTGCGCCTCACCCGACAGATAATCGTCGATCCGGGGCGCTGCTTCGGTAAACACCTTGTCACGCGGATCCTTGGAGTCGAGGATGCGCAGCGGGTTCTTCTCCAGCCGCTCTTGCGAATCCTCCGACAATTCCGCCTGATGCGCGCGAAAATACTCGATCAACGCCGCGCGCCACGCCTCACGGCTGGCGCCATCGCCCAAGGTATTAAGCTGCAAGCTCACGCCATCGGCAATGCCCAGTTCCTTGAGCAATTGATCCGCCATCACCAGCAGCTCGACATCGGCCAGCGGCTCGGCGGCACCGATAATCTCGGCATCCAGCTGGTGAAACTGGCGATAGCGCCCCTTCTGCGGGCGCTCATAGCGAAAGAGCGGGCCATGCGTCGCCAGTTTCAGCGGTGCATGTTGCTGCCAACCATTAGTGATATAAGCACGAGCAATCCCGGCGGTGAACTCAGGCCGCAGCGTCAGCGATTCCCCGCCGCGATCCTCGAAGCTGTACATTTCCTTGGACACGACATCGGTGGTCTCACCCAGGCTGCGCGAGAATACCGTGGTCTTCTCGAACACCGGCATTTCCGCGCGGCGAAAGCGGTAGAGCTTGCGCACCCGTTCGAAGGTCTCGACCACTCGCGCAAAGGCCTCGGCTTCGGCGCCGAAAATATCCTGCGTGCCGCGGATCGCCTGCGGCGTTTCGATGCGGCCAGAATTGGGGTGGGCGGCGGGTTTGTCTTTCGGCATGCACGTATCCTGTCTGGCAGCGCGTGGCCCTAGAGCGATTTTGCGAGAAATGGAACATTCCTGGAGCCAGCGGCTTTAAACGCCTCACATTGTTGCAATCCCACCGTCTTCCCGCCAGATATGCGCCATGCTTACCAGAACCGGAGCCTTGTCGCTGTGCCTTGCCCTCCTGCTGCCGCTCGCGGCGTCTGCCCAGCCGGTTCAGCGCTCTGCCCCGCAAGCGGTGGCTTCGGTGAATAGCATCCCCGCAGCGCAGGACACGCCCTATCCCGGCGGTCCGATCACGCTCGATATCGATGCTTCGGATACGACCCGCGCGGTCTATCGCGTCACCGAGACCATCCCCGTCGCCCCCGGAACCACCGATCTGGCGCTGATGCTGCCGCGTTGGCTGCCGGGCAATCACTCGCCCAGCGGGACGATGGACCAGCTGGTGGACATCCGTTTTTTCGCCGATGGCAAGCCGGTCGCGTGGCGCCGCGATCCGGTCGAAACCTTCGCCTTTCACCTCGATCTGCCGGCGGGCACGCGCACGGTGGTGGCAAAATTCATCCACACCTCGCCGCTCCAATCCGCCGAAGGCCGGATTTCGATGACGCCGGACATGCTCAATCTGCAATGGGACCGGATGAGCCTGTATCCCGCCGGCTATTACGTCCGGCAGATCCGGATGCAGCCGCGCGTCACCTTCCCGCAGGGCTGGAACGTGGCCAGCGCGCTCGACGGCCGAGCGCAAGCGGGCGCGAGGATCACCTGGGGCGAAACCGATTACGCTACGCTGGTCGATTCCCCGGTGTTCGCGGGCGTCAATTTCAAGCGGTTCGAGCTGGGCCATGATGTCGCGCTGAACGTCGTCGCCGACAAGCCCGGCGACCTGACGATCCTGCCCGAGCATCTCAAGACCTACGCGGCGCTGGTCGATGAGGCGCTGCTGACTTTCGGCAGTCGCCATTTCGACCACTACGATTTCCTGCTCGCGCTGAGCGACCGGCTGGGCGGCATCGGGCTGGAGCATCACCGCTCGAGCGAAAACACCATGGGCCCCGATGCCTTCAGCAATTGGGCCGAGCGGGACTTCGACCGCAATGTCCTGCCGCATGAATTGACCCATAGCTGGAACGGCAAATTCCGCCGCCCCGCCACGCTGTGGACCCCCGATTACCGCACGCCGATGCAGGACAATCTGCTGTGGGTCTATGAAGGCCAGACGCAGTTCTGGGGCTATGTGCTGGCGGCGCGCTCAGGCGTGCAGAGCAAGGACATGGTGCTGGGCATGTGGGCCAATAACGCCGGGCTGTTCACCCAGTGGCCGGGGCGCGACTGGCGCTCGGTGGAGGATACCAGCTTCGATCCGATCATCGCCATGCGCCGGCCCAAGCCGTTTCCCTCGCTCGATCGCAACGAGGATTATTACACCGAAGGCGCGCTGATCTGGCTGGAGGCCGATCAGATCATCCGCTCCGGCACCGGCGGGCGCAAGGGGCTGGACGATTTCGCCAAGGCGTTCTTCGGGGTTCGTGATGGCGATTGGGGCGAGGCGCTTTACGAGGAAAGCGATGTCATCGCCGCGCTGAACAGCGTTTATCCGTATGACTGGGCGGCATTCTTCAGCAGCCGGATCGCTTCGCCCGGCCAGCCCGCGCCGCTCGCCGGGATCGAGATGGCCGGCTACCGGCTGGTGTTCAAGGATGAGCCCAATCCTTACGACAAGGCGCGGATGGCCGATGGCAAATATCTCAGCCTGTTCCACTCGCTGGGCATCGTCATCGACAAGGACAACAAGGTCACCGGTTGTCGCTGGGATAGCCCCGCCTTCAATGCCGGCATCGTCAATGGCGCCAAGATCATCGCGGTCAACGGCATTGCCTATGATCAGGACATGATCAAGGCGGCGATCACCGCCGCCAAGCATGGCGGCGCTTCGGCAAGCAAACCGATGGAACTGATCATCCAGCGCGGTGACCGGGTGCAGACCGTGCAACTGGATTACCACGATGGCTTGCGCTGGCCGTGGCTGGAGCGCGCCACCCCCGGCAAGGAGCCGGCCCCGCTCGACCTGCTGCTCGCCCCACGCCGCTCAGCAACGAAATAACCGCGAAATGACCGATGCTGCCCCGCGCGTATGGCCTTTCCCGCCGCGCTTCCTGCTGTTTCTGACGGCTTTGCCGATCGCGATTGCCGCGCTGGCGCCGCTGGTCTCGCGCTGGGGTCAGGCGGTGCTGGGCGGGTTCGATCTCGCGGCGCTGGCATTCATTATCTCGCTATGGCCGCTCACCCGCGATCACACTCCAGCGCAGATGCGCGCCAAGGCCCGTGCCAATGATACCGGGCGGCTCACCGTCTTGACGATTACCAGCCTGGTGGTGGTGGTGATCCTCACCGCCGTGACCATCGAACTGCCCGACGCTCGCCGCGAGACCGGGATCAACCATATCACCGCGTTGGCGCTGGTGCTGCTCAGCCTGGTGATTGCCTGGCTGTTCAGCAATCTGGTCTTCGCGCTGCATTATGCACATCTCTACTATCGCCAGCACAGCGAGGGTGGACTGAATTTTCCGAGCGCCGATCGCGGCACGGATGCGGGGAGCGATGATGCCGGAACGGCCGAAACCAGCCCCGATTACCTCGATTTCGCCTATTTCTCGCTGACCATCGGCATGGCCTTCGCCACCGCCGACGTCGCCATGCCGGGCCGCGCCTTTCGCCGCACCGTGATCGTCCACGCCATTGCCGCGTTCTTTTATAATCTGATCGTTCTGGCTTTCACGATCAACGTCACGGCCGGAAGTTAATGGTCTGATCCGAAACTTCGTTTCGGATAGTCTGTGCCGTTCCGCTCCCCGGGTTGGTACCGCCCATTGAAGGTACTCTGTGGGTGGTACCAACCCGGGGGAGCGGGACGGCACAGACTTAGAAACTCCCGGTACGGGAGTTTCTAACCAGACACGAAAACACTCGACGTTTCTGTTGCGCCGCAACAACCGCCTCGGTAAGGTGCCGGCCATGAACATCGATCTCATCTCCATCGGCGAAAATCCGCCGCACACGCTCAACGTCATCATCGAAGTGCCCACCGGCGGCGAACCCGTGAAATACGAGTTCGACAAGGCCTCGGGCGCGTTATTCGTCGATCGCATCCTGCACACGCCGATGCGCTATCCGGCGAACTACGGCTTCGTGCCGCACACGCTGTCACCCGATGGCGATCCCCTCGACGCGCTGGTTATTGCGCGCTCGCCCTTCATCCCCGGCTGCGTCGTCCGCGCCCGCCCGATCGCCGTGCTCAATCTCGAAGACGAACACGGCGGCGACGAAAAGCTGGTCTGCGTCCCCGACGACGCCACCTTCCCCTATTACAGCAATGTCCTCGAAGCCGGCGATCTGCCCGGCATCGTGCTTCAGCAGATCGAGCACTTCTTCACCCATTACAAGGATCTCGAGGCCGAGAAATGGGTGCGCGTCGGCACCTGGGGCGGCGCCGACGATGCGCGCCAGATCGTTCTTGAGGCGATCGAGCGGGCGAAGGTCAAAGCAAAGGCCTGATTTTTCTCAGCACGAAGACGATAGGGACGAGGGGTAACCCCCTCGTGCTCCCCGCCATTGTCTCTGTTGCGCTTTTTCGCATTGTCGCTTCCCGCAGCGAAGCGGAGTGAAGAAGTCATACTCTCCAGAATATTCGCCCGACCATATTAACCAGCCAGTCGTTCCATTCTCGAACGGATGCCTCAGCCCATGGATTGGTCGCTCACCGCGAAGTGCAGCTTCAGAAATACCAACATTCGCTGCCTCATCTGGAGGCACGGATGTAACGCCGTAGCGCTCGCATACCTCCGGCCGCATCACTCCACGTAGGTAATCGCTCTTCAAGCCTGCGGCGCTGCCAAATATCCCCAGCAGAAGCCGACACGCAACGCCGACAGTAACGGGGTCTGGGGCCTATGGCCCCAGGAAACCTCCCCCTTTACCGCGCTAATCCCCCGCAACCGTCATCCCGTCCACCCGCAGCGTCGGCACATTCACCGCGCGATACCATTCGAGATCGTTCGCGGGGGTCAGCGCGGCGTAGATATCGATCAAATTGCCCGCCACGGTGAATTCCGCGACCGGGCCGGTAATTTCGCCCCGCACGATACGATAGCCCGAGGCGCCGCGGCTGTAGTCGCCGGTGACGCCGTTGACCCCTTGGCCGATCAATTCGGTGATGTATATGCCCTCGACGATGTCGGCCATCAGTTCGGCGGGGGTGAGTTGGCCGGGTTCCAGATGCAGATTCGTGGTGGATACGCCGGGTGCGCCGCTGGCGCCGCGGGCGGCGTGACCGGTGGGGGTGAGGCCGAGCTGGCGGGCCGAGGCGCTTTCCATCAGCCAGCTGGTGATACGACCGTTCTCGACCAGATTGCGCCGGCTGGTGGGCAATCCTTCGCCATCGAAGGGGCGTGAGCGCTGGCCGCGCTGGCGGTGGGGATCGTCGGTCAGGGTGATCGCGCTGTCAAACAGCTGGGTATCCTCGTGGCCGAGCAGGAAGCTGGCGCGGCGGGCGATGGCATTGCCCGACATCGCGCCGAGCAGATGGCCGATCAGGGTGCCGCTGACGCGCGGATCGAACACGATCGGCGTTGGTCCACTTTTGACGCGGCCGGGATTGACCCGCGCAACCGCGCGCGTCCCGGCCAGCATGCCGATTTCGTGGGCTGGCGGCAGATCCTCGCCATAGCGGGCCGAGCGCCAGGCATAGTCGCGCTGCATCGTGGCGCCTTCGCCCGCGACCACGCTGGCGCTGACGCCGCGACTGGTGCCGCCATAAGCGCCCGCGAAGCCGTGGCTGGTGGCAAGCGCCATGATCGCGCGACCGGCGCTCGCGCCCGCGCCTTCGCTGTTGGTCACCCCGGCGACGGCGCGAGCGGCATCCTCGGCGGCTTCGGCCTGGGCACGCAGCGCCTGCGGGCTGGGCTCGGCGGGATCGTCGAGATCGAGCGCGGGCGCCGCGCCGCGCATCAGCAGTTCTTCGGGCGCGAGGCCGGCATAGGGGTCTTGCGGCGCGGCGCGGGCCATGGCCACCGCGCGTGCCGCCAGTTCATCGAGCGCGGCATCGCTGAAATCGGTCGAGCCGATGCTGGCCGACCGCTGCCCCACGAAAACCCGCAGGCCGATATGTTCGCTTTCGGAGCGTTCGACGTCTTCGAGTCGGCCCAGCCGCACCGAGACACTTTCGGATGCATCGGCGAGATAGACGGCATCGGCGGCATCGCTGCCGGCCCGGCGCGCACGCGCGATCAGCGCTTCGGCCCGGTCCTGCGCGTCGTGAAGGCTGAGCATGGTGGAAATCGTACTCCCAAAATCGCGCGATGGCACGATCAGGAAGGCTCTATACTCTGCTTGGTTTAGTGCGCAATCTCAGGAAAAATCGCGCCGAGCAGACGAAATGCCGCAGTGATCGCGAAGGGCAAGCCGATGGCCAGCGCCCAGACCACCAGCCGGTCGCGGCGGAACCATGGCGCCAGGGCCGGGTCGGCGGCCTGCGCGTCGGTCAGCCGGTTCCAGCGCCGCTCGAACCTGCGGCACGACGGAATAATCGCGGCAACGAGGATGATCAGCGCGAGATAGGGCAGCAAGGAGCCACCCTCGCTCTTCAGCGCATTCATCGTCACGAAGATCTGCAAGGCGGTATAAACCAGCAGCGCATAAGCGATGGTATCGCTCATCCGTTTGCGCCAATCGATCACCGTCGCGCGCGCACCATCCCGCGTTATTGCGCGGGCATCGGCCTCAATCTTGGATTCGGTAACGGTCCCGAATTCGTTAACCGGTATGGCCATCGGCCAGCCTCTCATTTTTTGCTTGTAGTCGGAGTAAACCACCGAAAGCCCAGGCGATCAAGGAGAATGCACTATCCGCGCGGCCGATTCTGCAAGAATTTGGAACAGATTACGGCGCGAGACCGGCCAATAGGCGCCGGACATTTGCCTATCGAAAAGATAGACATATCACTCGATAATATTCTTAACCTTTTCCTTACGCTTTTTCTCGCATGCTTTCGCGCGAGCTTTCCCCATGCATGAAGCTTGCCAATTGCCCAAGACGCGCTTGCCCTCGCCTTCTGCCGCGATTAAACCCCCGATATGACCGACACCATCGATCTCGCTCCGCCCCCCGCATCCAACCCTGCCACCGCTGCGGCTTCGCCACCGACAAACGGCGGCCTGGAGGTGGTGTCGATCGCCAAAAGCTATGACAAGCGGGCGGTGCTGAGCGATATCTCGCTGTCGGTCGGCAATGGCGAAGTGCTGGGGCTGCTGGGGCCGAACGGCGCCGGCAAGACCACTTGCTTCTATTCGATCATGGGGTTGGTGCGGCCCGATTCGGGGCGCATCCTGCTCGATGGCATCGATATCACCCATTTGCCGATGTATCGCCGCGCGATTCTCGGCCTTGGCTATCTGCCGCAGGAAACCTCGATTTTTCGCGGCATGAACGTCGAGCAGAACATCAATTGCGTGCTGGAGCTGAGCGAGCCCAACCGGGAGGTACGGGCGCAGGAACTGGAGCGGCTGCTCGACGAATTCGGCCTGATCAAGCTGCGTCACAGCGCGGCGATGGCGCTATCGGGCGGCGAGCGGCGGCGTTGCGAAATTGCCCGTGCGCTGGCGGCCAAGCCTTCGATCATGCTGCTCGACGAGCCGTTCGCCGGAATCGACCCCTTGTCCATCGGCGATATCCGCAATCTCGTGATCGATTTGAAGCAACGCGGCATCGGCGTGCTGATCACCGACCATAATGTCCGCGAAACGCTTGATATCGTCGATCGGGCCTGCATCATCTACGGCGGCCAGGTGCTGTTCGCGGGGAGCCCGGAAGCGCTGGTGGCGGATGAGAACGTGCGCCGGCTCTATCTCGGCGAGGGCTTCACGCTGTGATTGTGGGGTCTGATACGAAATTAGCTGCGCTAATTTCGAAGTCGGTACCGGCCCGCTCCCCCTGCCCAACCACCC
>JAMFSI010000126.1 GCA_026225215.1 Sphingomonas palustris
CGTAGTTGAGAGGGGGGCGCCGCGGTTACCCCTCTCCCAACCCTCTCCCCTAAAGGGGAGAGGGTTATAGTCGTGCGGTTGCATCAAAGCTTACCTCCATATCCGCAGCCTTCACGGATCGCGCGGATCGCTTCGGCGTAGTTAGATGCTCCGAAGATGGCGCTCCCCGCAACGATCGCCGTGGCCCCGGCGGCAAAGGCCTCGGCGGCATGGGCGCAATCCGCTCCACCATCGACCTCGATGATCGGATCGACGCCACGGGCAGCACAGAGTTCGCGCAGATCACGGATCTTATCGAGCATCTCGGGGAGAAACGTCTGCCCCCCGAAGCCGGGATTGACGGTCATCACCAGCACGACATCGCAAAGATGCAGCACCCATTCGATCGCCCCCAATGGTGTCGCCGGATCGATGACCACGCCCGTCTTCTTGCCCAGCTCGCGGATGCGCGACAGCGTTCGGTGCAAGTGGACGGTCGAGGCCGGTTCGGCCTGAACGAGGATATGATCCGCGCCGGCATTGGCGAATTCCTCGAGATAGCGTTCCGGCTCGACGATCATCAGATGGACATTGAGCGGCTTGCGTGTCGCCTTGCGCACTGCCGCCAGCACCGCCGGGCCGAAGCTGATATTGGGCACGAAGCGGCCATCCATGATGTCGACATGAATCCAGTCGGCACCCGCCACGTCGATCGCGGCGACTTCCTCGGCCAGTCGCCCGAAATCGGCGGAGAGGATCGACGGCGCGATGATGGGGAGCCGCGCAGTCATGGCGTCATCTCGCCTCGGGCAGGATAAACCGGCGCACCGCCTCGGCAAAACCGTCCTGCTCGTTGGTCGCGGTGGCGACGCTGGCCTGAGCTTTCACTTCATCGCTGGCATTGCCCATCGCGATCGAGAAGCCGCTCTCAGCAAACATCAGGACATCGTTGGGCATGTCTCCGATCGTGGCGATGCGCGATGGCGGCAGGTCGAGGTGGCGAGCCAAGGCATGCACGACCGCACCCTTGTTGGCCTGCGGATGGGTAATATCGAGGAACGCCGGCTCCGAACTGGTGGCGCTGACCGTCTTGCCGAGATGGCCATCGATCAATTTGCTTGCGGCGGCGATCTTGGCATGGTCGTCACTGACCCCGACGATCTTGAATGCCCGCGCGAAATCCTCGGGCCGGGCTGGCCGGGCATCGGGCTTCATATCGATGATCCAGGCCTCGCGCGCGACATGCGGGCCATCGGCGGCGCTCACTATCCAGTCGTCCTCGGTATAGACCCAGAGATCAAGCCCGCTTTCCTGTAACAACCGCGCGCCCTCCTCGGCGGCTCGCCGGTCGATCGGATAGCTTTCCAGCACTTTGAAGTCGGGATCAACGATCAAGCCGCCATTGAACCCCGCTAGCGGCAAGCGCAAAGCGAGCGGTTCGACCAGCATCCGCACTCCGCGCGGCGGCCGTGCACTGGTCAAGGTAAAGCCGATGCCGGCCTCACCGAGGTTTTTCACAGCCTCGATCGCGGCGGGGGTCAGCTGCTTGTCCTTGGTGACCAGCGTCCCATCCACGTCCGAAATGAGCAGGCCGATATCGCTGGCACTCGTCATAGCGGAACCTTTTCGTCAAGCGTCACGGGCCGCCACTGCCTTCCGCCATCGCGACCGATCAAAGCATCGGCGGCTTCCGGGCCTTCGCTGCCCGAGGCATAATTGGGAAACTTCGGCTTATCGGTGGCCCATGCATCCAGCAGCGGCTGCAGGATGCGCCAGCCATGCTCGACCATGTCCGCGCGCATGAACAGCGACTGATCGCCGGTCATCACGTCATAGAGCAGGATTTCGTAACCGACATTGGGCTGCCTGGCGAACCAGTGGTTATAATCGAAATCCATCCGCACCGAAGCCAGCGTCATCGCCGGCCCGCGCTCCTTGGCCTCGAACCGCAGCGAGATCGCCTCGTCCGGCGCGATCCGCAGCACCAGCCAGTTGGCCTGCGGACCATCGGCGCCAAATTCACTGAACAAGTGCTGCGGCGCGCATTTGAAGCGGATGGCGATTTCGGTCACGCGCGCGGCGAGATGCTTGCCGGTGCGCAGGAAGAATGGCACTCCGGCCCAGCGCCAATTGTCGATTTCAACCTCGATCGCCGCATAAGTCTCGGTCGCGGAATTCGCTGCGACGTTCGGCTCCTCCCGATAACCAACGATTTTGCCGGCGGCGCCGGGCCCATATTGGCCGCGCACGGCTTTATCCGGCGACACCGGGGCAATCGCCGCCAGCACTTGCGCCTTTTGCGTGCGCAGATCATCGGCGGCGAGGCTGACCGGCGGCTCCATCGCCACCAGCGTCAGCAGGCTGAGCATATGATTGGGCATCATATCGCGCAGCGCCCCGGTCTGCTCGTAGAACTCACCGCGCTGCTCGACGCCGACGGTTTCGGCCGCGGTGATCTGGACGTGGTCGATGCGTTCACGGTTCCACAGCGGCTCGAAAATGCCATTGGCGAAGCGGAAGGCGAGGATATTCTGGACGGTGTCCTTGCCGAGGAAGTGATCGATGCGAAACACTTGGCGCTCGTCGAGCGATCGGGCAATCTGAGCGTTAAGCGCTTGGGCGGAGACGAGATCGTGGCCGAACGGCTTTTCGATCACCACCCGGCGCCACACGCCATCCACCTCACCGGTCAGCTTGGCAGCGTCGAGTTGTTCGACGATCGGCCCGAACAGCTGGGCGGAGACGGCGAGATAGAACAGGGCGTTGCCCCTGGTTTTGCGCTCCTTGGCCGCCTTTGCCAGCGCTTCGGCAATGTCGTGGTACAGTGTCGGCTGGGTCAGGTCACCCGGCACGAACTGCATGCGATCCGATAATTTTGTCCAGGTGGTCTCGTCGATGCTTTCGGCATTGAAGGTGCCGCTGCCGGATTTGACGATCTCATCCAGACTTTTGCGCAGCAGCCGCGGCCAGCTTTCCTCATCATGCATGGCGCGCGCCACGCCGATCAGAGTGAAGCCATCCGCCAGCAATCCGGCATGTTCGAGATCATAAAGCGCCGGGATGACCAGGCGCTTGGCGAGATCGCCGGTCGCCCCGAACAGCACCATGGTGCAGGGGTCCGCGACCGCCATGTCGATCGGGCGCGGCGATACCTTCTTCTTGCCCTTCGCCTTGGATTTGGAACGCGCCATCAAGCTTACGGCTTGCCAGCCGGAGCCGCGCCGGGTTCCTTGTGGCCGCCGAAGCCAAAGCGCATCGCCGACAGCATGCGCTCGGCAAAAGTGTGCTCCTGGCGCGAGCGGAAGCGGGTGAACAGCGCGGTGGCCAGGACATCGACCGGCACCGCTTCCTCGATCGCCGCTTCGAGCGTCCAGCGTCCCTCGCCGGTGTCCTCGACGTAGCCGGAGAAACCAGCCAGCTTCGGATCGCCCGCCAGCGCCGTGGCACTCAGATCGAGCAACCAGGACGAGATCACGCTGCCCCGCCGCCAGACCTCGGCGATATCGGTCAGGTTGAGATCGAAGCGCTCGTCTTCGGGCAGCGCCTCCGAAGTCTTGTTGCGCATGATGTCGAAGCCTTCGGCATAGGCCTGCATCAACCCGTATTCGATGCCGTTATGCACCATCTTGACGAAGCGTCCCGAGCCGACTGGCCCGGCATGAATATAGCCACGTTCGGCGCGCCCATCAGTGTTGGCATCGGAATTGTCCCGACCCGCGGTGCGGGGGATATCGCCGATGCCGGGTGCGAGCGACGCGAAGATCGGATCGAGCCGATCGACAGCGGTTTTTGCGCCGCCGATCATCATGCAGTAACCGCGCTCATAACCCCAGATACCGCCCGATGTGCCGCAGTCGATATAATCGATGCCCTTTTCGGCCATCACTTTGGCGCGGCGGATGTCATCCTTGTAGAAGGCATTGCCGCCGTCGATAATGCAGTCGCCTTTGCTCAGCAGTTCGCCCAGCTTGGTGACCGTATCTTCGGTGATCTTGCCGGCGGGCAGCATCGACCAGACCGCAGCCGGGTGTTCCAATGCCTGCACCAGTTCTTCGAGCGACCTGACCGGTTTGGCGCCGTCTTTGGCCAAGGCCTCCCCCGGAGCGGGATTGGCATCATAAACGACGCAAGTGTGGCCCGCTTTCATCAAGCGACGGGCAATATTGCCACCCATCCGGCCAAGGCCGATGATTCCTAGCTGCATTCAAATCCTCCCATTCGACAGTCCATATCAGTGCAACGCGTCCTCGATGGCTCGCGCCAACTGCGGCAGACCCGAGGTGACATCGTGTAAATGGATACGGATCGCCCGCCGCCCGCGCTCGACCAGCACTTCGAGATCCCCGCGCGCCTGCGCCGCCTTGACCGTGCCGAAGCTATAGCGGTGGCCGGGGATGGCAATATCCTGGGCATCGTCGCAAGTGATCTGCAGGAAGACTCCGCTATTGGGGCCACCCTTATAGGCTTGCCCGGTCGAATGCAGGAAGCGCGGGCCAAAGCCGACGCAAGTGGCCGCTTTGGTGCGGTCCCGGATCGCCAGGCGGATCGCGGTCAGCTGCTCGGTCGCTTGCGGGGTGCGATCGATATAAGCGAGCAGTGCGGCATAATCGCCCGCGCCGATCCGGGCAAAATGGCTCTTGAGAAAAGCCGTAACCGTGTAATGCCGGCCCAGGGCCTCGGCATTGCCGGGGTCGGCGTAAAGCGCGATGCCGTTGCCGGTGACGATCGGCTTCTCTTCGGCGGGCGCCTCGCCTTTCTCATAGGCCTCGGTGAGCGCCTTGGTCTTGAGTTTGCTCGCTTCGACATCGGGCTGGTCGAACGGATCGATGCCGATGATCGCCCCCGCCA
>JAMFSI010000127.1 GCA_026225215.1 Sphingomonas palustris
AAAAACATGCTTTGACGTATCCATCCCGATACGGATAATCTGGTCCACGGACGGTCTCCTCGTTTGAGATTGCAACAACCTCATTCTGGCACATCGCGATGCCGTACGGAGGCCGTCCACCCCAACAAGCTAATCGCGACCAAGCACCCTTCCCCGTCTGTCCTGAGCGTGTCGAAGGACTGTCCTTCTTTCTTGGGCCTACCAGAAGAACAAAGCAGTGCTTCGACAAGCTCAGCACGGACGGGGGAAGGTTTCCGTCATCGAACCTTGGTCAGAATTTAATCCGAAATCGCCGATCGGAATTTAGCCAAAAGCCTTATCGCCCACGAACGGATTGGTCTGCCGTTCGTGCCCGAAATTGCTGGGATTGCCGTGACCGGGCACAAAGGTGACGTCATCACCGAGCGGCCATAGTCTGCCGGTAATCGAATCGAGCAGTTGCTGATGATTGCCGCGCGGGAAATCAGTGCGTCCGATCGAGCCCTGGAACAACACGTCGCCGACCAATGCCAGACGCGACGAGGCGTGGAAGAACACCACATGCCCCGGCGTATGTCCGGGGCAATGCAGCACATCGAGCGTGAGATCGCCCACCGTCACCGTGTCGCCCTGCTCCAGCCAGCGATCGGGCTCGAAGCTTTCACCGTCCAGCCCATAGCGCTTGGCCGGATCATCGAGGCTCTCGATCCAGAACCGATCTTCTTCCTGCGGGCCTTCGATCGGCAGGCGCAATTCTTTCGCCAGTACGCCGGTCATGCCGCAGTGATCCATATGGCCATGCGTCACCAATAGCTTTTCCAGAGTCACGCCGCGCCGTTTCACTTCATCCTTGAGCAGATCGAGATCGCCGCCGGCATCGACCAGCGCCCCGCGCATGGTCTTCGTGCACCAGATTAGCGAACAATTCTGCTGAAACGCAGTGACGGGGATGATGGAGACGCGCATTGGCGGACTCTGGGGCGGGCTCCGGGGCGGACTCTGTGGCGGCGGGGAAGTATCAACCATGCGACCGAGATGGCGAGCGCGGGGCGGCAAATCAAGCGATCTATTGCGGCTTGCGTTGTTAGAGGCTGTTTGGAAATTCGGTGCCGGCCCGCTTCCCCGGCCCCACCACCCATAAGATAGTACGCTATCGGGTGGTACCAACCCGGGGGAGCGGGCCGGCACCGTACCAAAATTCGCTCTTCGAGCGAATTTTCAAACAGACTCTTACAGCCGCCCACCTTTCCATACCACCCGGCCGATCACCTGCAATTCCTCCGGTGCCAGCTCTACCGGTGAATAAGCCTGATTGTCGCTGATCAGCACGATGCGACCGGGTTGGGCGAAATCGAGCCGCTTCACCAGCAGCGCATCGCCGACGCGAACGACATAGACGCCTTCGCGCAGCGATTGCACGGTGCGATCGACCAGGATCTCGTCGCCATCGCGCAGGGTCGGCTCCATCGAATCGCCCGCGACCGCGATCGCGGTGAGCTGCGCCGGATCGAGCCCCTGTTGCCGGCACCACCGCGCGGAAAAGCGAAAGGCGCCGATCGGCTCCTCCTCGCTGGCCATAGCCCCAGGGCCAGCGGAAGCGCCGAGCGACAATCGCGGCACGGCCACCCAGTCCGGGCGCACGGCGGCGTTGAGATATCCGCCATGAGAAGAAGAATTATCCTTCATTCCGCCCAGTTCGGTCTCTGCGACTTCAAAGAATCGCGCCAGGGTGCGGCGGTCGGACTCCTCCAGTTTGCGTGGACTGCCTTTGCGGACAAATTGCTGCAAATAAGCACTATTTCTCGAGATCAATGCAGATAACGCGGCCAGGCTGACACCGCGATCAGTGGCCAACTCCAGCAGGCGTGTGCGAGGATCGGGTTCATTCATGGCAAATCTCGATATAGGAAATTTCCTAGACATTTGCGATTTTATCAGGAACAAAGATGGAACACAACAATCCGATTCGCGAGTGGCGCCAAGCTTCCCTTGAGGCTGGGCATTCTACTGGCGAGCTATGCCAGAAAATAGAACATATCATGAACATAATACAGGGGCAACGCATGCGCAGCAATCGCCAGGAAGACCATGACAGCAGCACCGCTTCACCCCCTGCGCCACGCCCCGCCGCGAAATTGCGTGGACCCTGGGCGCGCTTGCTAAGAGCCGTGCTCGATCTCGCCGGCGGTCAGGCCGAACTCGCCCGCCACATCGAGCGCGACTGGGCCAGCGCCACATTTTCCGGCACGCGCCACAGCGTTACCCTGTCGTTCACCGGGCCAGAAGCCGCGGCAGCGGGCGAGGATTTCATCGCCGCCCTGCCCGAGTATGCGTTCGATATCCCGCGCTGGCTGGTCGCTGATGCGACGATCAGCGCCGTCGATGACAATCAATTGCCCGAGCGCGAGTTGGTGGTCGAGGTGCAATTGCTGGTGCTTGAAGATGCGTGAGTCCGCTTCCGCCCATTTCCCGCCTATGCTGAGCTTCGTTAGTTTGCGTTCATCTTGAATATCCGGAAGGAGTTCAGGTGCCGGTATGGGGTGGCCACCCCATACCGGCGTGATCGGTGCGCCCGTTGAGCTTGGGGTCCGACTTGCGTCGAG
>JAMFSI010000128.1 GCA_026225215.1 Sphingomonas palustris
GGGGGGGGCGCGCCCGCCGGGGCCGCGGGGGCGCCCCGTGCCAAGCCGGCCCCCTCCCCCCGCCTGCGGCGGGTACCTCCCCCAGTGGGGGAGGATTTTCAAGAAGGATTGCATATGACTGATCGCATCCCCGCCCTCGTCGTCGGCACCGGCTTTGGCTGCCGCGTCCATGTTCCCGCATTACGCGCCGCCAGCTTCGAAGTCGTCGGGCTGGTCGGTACTAACCCCGGCAAGCTCGAAAAACGCGCTGAGCAAAATGGCGTGCCGCGCTGGTTTACCGATCTCGACGAGGCGATCACCGCGACCAAAGCCGAGGTGGTGACGATCGCTACCCCGCCGGCCACGCATGCCGCACTGGCCCTGCAGGCGATCGCGCGCGGCTGTCATGTGCTTTGCGAAAAGCCGTTCGCCTTCGATGCGGCCCAGGGCGCGGCGATGCTGGCCGCAGCCGAGCAGGCCGGCGTGGTCCACATGGTCGCGCATGAGTTTCGCTGGCTGCCCGACCGCGCGCTGTTCGGCCGCGCCATCGCCGATGGACTGATCGGCGAACCGCGCTTCCTGGCGATGGACCAGTTCATTCCGTTCTGCGCCGATCCGGCCACGCCCTTGCCGAAATGGTGGTTCGATCCGGGCGCGGGCGGCGGCTGGCTGGGCGCGGGTGGGTCGCATCTGCTCGACCAGATCCGTGCCTGGCTGGGTGATTTTGCCTCGATCAGCGGCAGATTGCTGCTGGTTTCGGACCGCGAGGCGGCTTGCGAAGACAGCTATTCGCTGCGCTTCGCGCTGGCGAGCGGCGTCGAGGGCTCGATGCAGCAGAGCGCCGGGGCCTGGGGCCCAATGACGACGCTGTGGCGCTGTGCCGGCAGCAAGGGCACCGTCTGGGCCGATGCGGGCAAGGTCATGATCGCCGACAAGAATGGGACGCGCGAATTGCCGGTGCCCGACGATCTGCTGCTGCCGCCACCGCCGCCTGCCGCCGACCCCAACTCGCCTAACCGTCACTCGCATTTCGAGATCGGCCCTTTCACCCGTCTAGCCGAAGCGCTGCATGGTGCGATCGCCGGCGGCGGCAAGGCAGCGGCGGTACCTGTTCCCACCTTCGTCGATGGCCTTGCCTCGATGCGGGTGATGGATGCAATCCGCGCCTCCTCCGCTGCCGGTGGCGCACTGCAAACCGTAAATTGATCCACAAGCCACCATTACCCTCCCGCCCGTCCTGAGCTTGTCGAAGGACTGTTCTTCTTCTTGAACATGCACCCAACCAAAAAAGGGAATGCAGTCCTTCGACAAGCTCAGGACGGACGGGGTGGGAAACACAATTTCTAGCAGGAAACGATCATGCCCGAATCTACCGCTCCCGATCTCTTTAACCTCCTCGCCCCGCTGCAAGGCGCGATCGACCGCATGGACGAGACCTGGCGCCCCGACGATCCGCTGTATCGCGCCGACATTTATCGCCAGACGCTGACCAGCCTCAGCTACGCCTATTTCATGTATTTCCACGCCGACGCCGAACATCCCGACTGGGCGCCTTTATGGAATCCCGTTTACACGCTGCAGCCCAATCCCGACGACATCTACGTGCAATCGCCGATCCACGGCGACCTCTCCTATCGCATCTCGGGCAATCGCGGCACTTGCCGCATTCTCTCCTTCACCAGCCAGGCCGCGCTTTCGGGGACGCGCGACGAAATGCCGCGCCCCAACGGCCATAATGAACTCGATTGCGATGATCTCGGGATCAAGCCGGGTGAGGATTTCGAGATCCTCTTCAGCGCCGAGCGTCCGCAAGGCTACAGCGGCTATTGGGCGCCGATCGCCCGCGAGGCGCGCGGCCTCTATACCCGCTATCGGCTGTACGACTGGGAAAACGAGGTCGATCCGGTGCTGTCGATCGAATGCCTCGATCCGGTTCCGCCCAAACCGCGTCTCACCCCCGAAGAGATTTACCAGCGCATCGGCGAAATGGCGCGCTTTCCGGCCCGCAAGACCAAGCTCTATTTCGGCATGCAAAACGGGGTGATGGACCGCGTCGGCTGGAACATCTTCGAGCCGATCCGCATGCCGGGTGCGCTGGTCAAGCAGACCTATTGGCCCGCCAATTTCCAGTTCGATCCGGGCGAGGCGCTGATCATCGCTACCGATCTGCCCGCGCGCCGGCCCTATTGGAACATTCAGCTCAACGATCCGCTCTTCAACGCGCTCGATTACGTCTATCGCCAGTCGAGCCTCAATGGCCATCAGGGGCATGTCGCCAGCGATGGCCGCTTTTACGCGGTGATCGCGCTCGAAGATCCGGGGGTGCCCAATTGGCTCGATCCCGCCGGCTATACCGAGGGTGGCATTTACGGGCGCTGGTACGATTGCGATAGCGAGCCGCTGCCGACGGTCACCCGCGTAAAGCTGGCTGATATACGCGCGCATTTGCCCAGCGACACGCCCCTGGTCACGCCCGACCAGCGCGCCGATACGCTGCGCCGCCGGGTGCGCGCCTGCCAGCGTCGGCGGCGCTGGTAGAAGAGCGCCGCCACCACGATAATTCGCGGCGTGTCTTGCCAGTCCGGGCCCGGCCTTTCACAACGCGCGGTATATAGGGAGAAGATCATGAGCAATCTCGATGGGCTTGGTTATCACGGCACCACTTGCGTGGTCACCGGCGGCGCCTCGGGCATGGGCGAACAAGTAGCGCGGATTCTCGGCGAACTGGGCGCGCAGGTCCATATCGTCGATATCCAGCCGGCCAAGGTCGCCAATGCCGGCTTTTACCCCTGCGATCTTTCGGACTTCGCCGCAGTGCGCGCTACCGCCGAAAAGCTGAAAGCGATTGCTCCGATCGACTATCTGTTCCCCTGCGCCGGGCTGCCCCCGCATATCAAGGGGGCGCTCTATTGCATGCAGGTCAATTACATCGGCTCGCGGCTGTTCATCGAAAGCCTGCTGCCTTCGCTGAAAGACGGCGCCGGGATCGCGCTGATTTCGTCGGATGCGGCGCTGGGCTGGCAGAAGAACCTGGCGCAGAGCCTGGAAATGCTGGCGATCGCCGATCCTGATGCCGCGCTGGCCTGGGTCGAGGCCGATCCCGACAAGCGGCTACGCGATGGCTATACCACCTCGAAAGAAATGCTCGCCGTCTGGGTGCAGCATGCCGCCGTCAAATTAGGCAACGAGCGCCGCATCCGCCTGAATGCCATCGCCCCCTGCCCGACCCGCACCGCTTTCATGGACAGCCAGGAAAAGCTACTGCCCGATGGTTTCCTGGAGGCCTGGCCTTATCCCTCGCTCGGCCGCATGGCGACTGCCGAGGAGCAGGCCTGGCCACTGGTGCTGCTGAACAGCAAGCTCAATGCCGCGATCACCGGCTCCTTCGTCTATACCGATCAAGGCTTTGCCAGCGGTGTATTTACCGGCGCGATCGATGCCAGCTTCATGATGGGCGCCGCCTAAACCGCAAAGCCCTCTCCCCTTTTGGGGCGAGGGTTGGGAGAGGGGAATGCGCTGAATTCCCCTCTCAACTCCGACTAGGCAGCAAGCTGCCAAGTCTTCGTATCTCTCCCCTGAAGGGGAGAGAGCAAGCCTGGAGAACTCCACGATGAACCCTCCCCGCCCCAAACCCAAGCTCGATGCCGATAACCGCGCCTTTTGGACGGGTGGCGCCGAGGGCAAGCTCAACATGCTCAAATGCAGCGATTGCGGGCAGTTCACCCATCCGCCACGGATGATCTGCCGCCATTGCCAATCGGAAGCGATGGCCGCCGTCGCGGTGGCCGGCACCGGGGTGATCGATACCTATACGATCAATTCGCAGGCGTGGCAGCCAGGGCTGGAAGTACCCTTCGTCATCGCTCGGGTGAAGCTCGACGATGTGCCGGACGTCATCCTAACCACGAACATCGTCAATTGCGCGGTGGAGGAAGTCGGCTTCGACGACAAGGTGCGCGTGGTCTTCGATGAGCAGGATGGCATCTGGTTCCCACTATTCGAAAAGGTGCGCTGAGCCATGGCCAACACAGAAGCTTATATCACCGGCATCGGCCTGTCCGAAGTCGGCGTGCGCCTCACCCGCTCGCCGATGGGCTTGACCAAGGATGCGATCGTGCAAGCGGTGGCCGATGCCGGCCTGACCCTTGCGCAGATCGATGGTGTCGCCAGCTATCCGGGCAAGAGCCACGGCTATCTCGGCTTTTCGCCCTGCGGCGTCGATGAAGTGATCGAGGCGATGGGGATCAAGGCGCGCTGGCACTTCGGCGGCGGCGAAATCCCGGCGCAGCTCTCCGCGATCGCCGAGGCCGCCAATGCGGTGAAGACCGGGCAAGCGCGCCATGTCATCTGCTTTCGCACCGTCTATGAAGCTGCCGCGATGTCGCGCCCCGACGAATTCCCGGCGCTCCGCCGCGACACGGTCGAGGGCTATTCGCAATGGACCGCGCCGTTTTTCGCCACCTCGGCGGCGTGCTGGGTAGCGCAATATGCGATGCGCCATATGCACCGCTACGGCATGACCCGCGAGCAATTGGCGCAAGTCGCGCTTAACGCCAATCGCAACGCGCTGCTCAATCCCAACGCCCGCGCCATCACCAAGAAACCGCTGACGCTGGACGACTATATGACGGCGCGACCGATCACTTCGCCGTTCTGCCTCTATGACTGCGACCGGTTTACCGATTGCTCGACGGTGATCATCGTCTCGGCGGGCGATGCCATCGACGAAGTCAAAAGCACCCCGATCCGCATCGCCGCCACCGCCGGCAAAGTCGATCGCTGGAGCTGGGACCAGCCCGAATGGATGGCCTCTTACGCCACCGGCCCCGATCTATGGGCGAAAACTGATTACCGGCCCAAGGATGTCGATACCGTCCAGTTCTACGATGGCTTCGCCTTCTTCCCCATCACCTGGCTGGAAGCGCTGGGTTTCTGCGAGGTCGGCGAAGGCCATCGCTTCATCGAGGGCGGCACGCGGATCGCTCGCGACGGCGAACTGCCGTTGAATACCGGCGGGGGCCAGATCGGCGCGGGTCGGATGCATGGCTTCGGTTTCGCGCATGAGGCCGTGACGCAACTGCGCGGGCAAGGCGGCGAGCGCCAGATCCCCGGCGATCCGCGCGTCGCCGTGGCGACTTCAGGCGGAGGGCCATTGGCGGCAGCGCTGTTGCTGGCGAAAGACTGAAAAAAGAAGCCCCTCCCCTTCAGGAGAGGGGTTTGGGGGTGGGGTCTCTCGTGTCGGCTCGACGTCGCGTTTGGAGGCCAGACCCCACCCCGCTGCGACTAAGGCGGCAGAGCCGCCAAGTCTCGCTCCCCTCCCCTGAAGAGGAGGGGGAAATAGGCCCCGCAACTCCGCCAGCAGAGATTGCGTTTATACGCGAAATCTGCGAAAATGCTGCATTCCACAAATCCAGGAGAGATCCCATGGGCGATGCCGACGCCAAAGAAATGGCGACCGCAGCGAAGAAATATTGGTCCGCAGAAGGCTATACCGACGGCGGCATCATCCGCGAAGTCGATTACAGCACGCAATCGGGCGGACTCGATCCGATGTTTGCCGGTATCAAGATCGTCGATACCGATACCCACATCACCGAGGCACCGGACTTGTTCACCTCGCGCGCACCCGCCGCGCTCAAGGACAAGATGCCGCATATCAAGCGCGTCGATGGCACCGACAAATGGTTCGTCGGCGACCGCGATTTCGGCTCGATGGGCGGCAACGTCATCCGCAAGGACAACAACAAGCTGCTCGGCCGGCTTGCCTTCCGCAAGCTCGAGGACGCGCATCCCGGCGGCCACCAGATCAAGGAACGGCTGCAGGCGATGGACGACATGGGCGTCTATGCCCAGGTCTGCTACCAGAATTCCGGGGTCACCCAGGCCGGCTCGCTGATGGCGCTCGGCGATCCCGATCTCGCACTCAAGATCGTGCAGATCTACAACGATGCCTCGGCCGAATATCAGCAGGTTTCGGGCCAGCGCATCTTCAACATGGCGCATCTGCCGTTCTGGGATCAGAAGGTCCTGGAAACCGAAGCGCGGCGCTGCATCGACATGGGTCTCAAGGGCTTCGTGCTGCCCGACACTCCCGAACGCGTCGGCGTGCCCAGCTTCATGCACGACTATTGGACGCCGTTCCTCGAGATGTGCAACGACACCGGCACCCCGCTGAACTTCCATCTCAACGCCGCCATCGATCCTAATATGCTGGCTTGGGACGGTTTTGCCTTCGAGCAGACGCTGTCGGTGGTCGCCACCATGTTCTCGATCGGCAATGCCGCGACGCTTGGCAACTGGATGGTCTCGGGGCGTCTCGATCGCCATCCCAAGCTCAAGATCGGCCTGATCGAAAGCGGCATGGGCTGGGTGCCTTTCGCAGTCGAAGCGCTGGAACATCAGTTCCAGGAAATGCTCGCCAGCAAGCGCAAGGAATTGACGCGCCAGCCCTGGGAATATTTCCGCGACCACTTCTGGTGCACCTTCTGGTTCGAAAAGGTCGGCCCGAAGCTGCTCCTCGAAACCATCGGCGTCGACAACGTCATGTTCGAAACCGACTTCCCACACCCGACCTCGCTGTATCCCGGCGTACAGGAGCATCTGAAGGATGTACTCGGCGGTCACAGCCGCGAAGTGCAGAAGAAAGTGCTGCAGGACAACGCGGTGAAGCTTTACAACCTGCCGTTTTGATCCCGGCTATCCGAAATACCAAACCCGCGCCGGATGCCTTCCGGCGCGGGTTTTATTTCGGGTTCTGGGCACTTCGTTAGGAGATCATCGGCTAAAGCGGATCAGCGCTTCTCCTGAAGCAATCCCGAAGCCAAAGGAAGATCGTGTCCCAAGACAGCCTTCAGTTCGAATTCGACCGGCTTTCGCGGGCGGTCGATAGCGCCCAGTACGAGCGTTTGCGGTGGGCCAAGGAGGATGCTCCGGTATTGGCAAAACTGGTCGCGCTCGCGCAATCCGCGATCGAGGACCGATCCGACTTCGAATTGACCGAAGAGGGTGCCAGCAGCGATATCAAACGCTTCATTCTCAAGATTCATGGCAATCGCATGATCGGGATTACGATGTGGCTGGAGGCTGGCCTGGCGCAGATCCGCGCAGAGGACGTGCAACGCAGCAAATACACGCTCGAAGCCGGCAATCCCGTTTCAACGGAATATGCCGGAGTGAATGAGCAGTGGATGGCAGACGCCCTGCAAGAACTGTTCAGCCGGATTCGGACCTAAACCGAAAGCGACTGCACCCGTTTGGAGCGATCAACCGCTGCGGTATCAGGCCTGACGATCAGACCAGACTGGCGTCCAACCGCCCCCGAATGATCGCCTCGGCATCGCCGATGATCCGGTTGATCAATTCCCGGCAAGTCGGAATGTCATGGATCAGCCCCTGCGACATGCCGGCCCAGAAAATGCCCTTGTCGAGATCACC
>JAMFSI010000129.1 GCA_026225215.1 Sphingomonas palustris
CCCATTGAAGGTACCTGTGGGTGGTTGGGCCGGGGGAGCGGGACGGCACAGACTATCCGAAACGAAGTTTCGGGTCAGACGCTTAACGATCTGCGCACTGCCGGATGCGTGGAATTTGGTTCAGGCCGGTAGCGAAACTTCCGCGGTGCCCTTGAGGATGACATCGCCATCCTGCGTCGTCATTTTAGTCGCGAGTTTGACCATCGCCATGCCGTTTGGCGCATTCTCGATTTTCTCGATCACTTCACCATCGACGTAAGCAACGTCGCCTTCGAAGGCCGGTTTGCGGAACTGGGTCTTCGAGTGCCAGACATAGCCCTCGTGGCCCGCCCAGTACGAGATATAATCGACGTGCCAGGCATTCATCGACGAGCCATAGCCATAGACGCCGCCCATGCCGACCTTTTCGCCCTTTTCGGGGTTGATGTGACCCGATGACGGGCCGTGGTGCAGACCATCGCCTTGGCGCGGATCGATCTTGCGCGCCTCGAAATCGTAGCTCATGTCTTCGGCGAAGCCGGCATCCTCACGCGCGGGATCGATCGCGCCCTCGGGGGTATTCCAGCGCCAGGTCCCCCAGATATTCTGGCGATGCGCACGGCATTCGAGCGCGAAGCTCACCCGGCTATGCGGGCCGACCACCCGGCGCGGCAGGGTATCGCCCACCTTGACGTCGCTGAAACGGGGTGAAACCCCCTCGCGGTTGGACAGAATCCAGGCCAGCCGGACGCGGTTGATCTCATCGAGTTCGGCCTTGGTCCACAGCTTGGGCGGACGGTTTTCCTTGCCATAGACCGCGCGCTTGGCCGCCTCATCGATCAGATAGCGGATCGAAGTCGCGCGTTCCTTGGCGATGAGCCCGCCATGCTGATTGCGATGGACGGTATCGCCATCGGCGAACATCGTCGGACCGGCAAAGGCGGTGTCGGCCAGTTTATAGCCGGCAAAGAACCGCTCCTGCGTCAGCTTGTCGCCAGGGCGCACCGGGGTGCCGTAGAACCACCATTCCTCACCGGCGAAGATCAGATGGCTTCCGGGAATCTTGCCGACGCAGGAGGGGTGGCAACCATGGCCGTAATCCATCGCCACGGTGAAACTCTGCGGGGCGATCAACCCGCCGAACTTCGAAGCGCGCGCGAATGGCTCGTCCCAATGCAGCGGGTTGGCATAATCCATCGCCTGCACCCAGCGGCGGATGTCGGTGGCGTTGCACGGATCCCAGAACTCGGCGAACACGATCTGCTTGCCGATCCACTGATCGACATCGCTGGTATCCATGCCGAAATTGCTGGCAACGCTGGCCATGGCTGTCCTCTTCCTCGTTTTGCGGGACTTATGGTCCGGCAATCGCAGCTTTCCGTTTCATGCCGCAAGTCGCCTGTCCCGACAGTTCACGCAGGGTCATCCGCAGTTTCCGCGAGATACCGCCTGGTTCGCGTTCGGGGCTTGCATGCCCATGCGAAGGCGCGGCAATCCTCCATACAATAAACCGATCTGGAAGGGAGTAGCCGTGCCGGCTGTGAAACGGATTGCCGATCTGGTGGGGGTGGCTCCGGGCGAAGCGGGGCTGTCGCGTGTCGCCGGCATTCCGCTCGAAGACGAGCCCGGTATCGGCGATCAGACCATCGCCGGCTACCTGCGCGAAGTCGTCGCGCGTTACGGGGCCGCCGAAGCCGTCGTGCTCAATGCCCATGGCCGGCGTCTTGCCTGGAGTTATGACGAGCTGTGGGCTCAGGCGATAGCGGTGGCCCGCGCATTGGTCGCCAGCGGCGCTGCCAAGGGCGAGCGGATCGGCATCCTGATGACCAACCGGCCCGAGTTCCTCTCGGCGGTATACGGCATCGCGCTGGCCGGCGGGGTGGCGGTGACGCTGTCGACCTTCTCGACCGACGCGGAGCTGGCGCAATTGCTGGCCTCATCGGCGATCTCGACGCTGCTGTTCGAGGAGCGGGTGCTCAAGACGGACTTCCGCAGCTTGCTCGGCGAACTCGAGCCGGCAATCCGCCACAGCGAGCCCGGCGGCCTCAACAGCGCGCGGTTCTGCTTCCTCAAGCGGCTCGTCGCCCTGGGCGGTGTACCGGGTGACGAAGCGGCAGCACCGCTGGCCCAAGGCGCGATCGAGACCTGGCCGGGCTTTCTGGAACGCGGTACGGAGATCGATCCGGCCATCGTCGCGGCCAGACAACAAGCGATCGCGCCCACCGATCCCGGCGGCATTTTCTTCTCCTCGGGCACCACCGGGCTGCCCAAGGGGATCGCTCACGACCAGCGCAGCTTCGCCATCCAATGGTGGCGCTGGCCGCGTGTCTTCGCGATGCACGAGCCGGTGCGCGCCTGGACCGGCAACGGCTTCTTCTGGTCGGGCAATTTGTCGATGGTGGTCGGCAGCGCCTTTTCCAGCGGCGGCTGCCTGGTGCTGCAGCGCTTTTTCGACGCCGAGGAAGCGCTGCGCCTGATCGAGGACGAGCGCGTCACCTTCGCTAATGGCCGCCCGCATCAATGGGCGCGGCTGCGCGCGGCAGAGCGGTGGCAACAAGCGGATTTGTCGAGCTTGCGCTATATCACCAATGGCGAGCTGATGATGGATCACCCCACTGTCGATACCGCCTGGCGCTTGCCGATGTCGTTTGGGACCACCGAGACGATGTCGATCTGCACCGCGCTCGACGCCGATTACCCGATCGCGCTTTATCAGGGCAGCTTTGGCGTGCCCCTGCCAGGCAATACGCTCAAGATCGTCGATCCCGAGACGCGCGAGCCGCTGCCCGTCGGCCAGACCGGCGAGCTTTGCATCAAGGGGCCGACGCTGATGTCGGGCTATCTCGGCAAGCCGCCCGAGCAATGCTTCGATGCGGAAGGTTTCTATGTCACCGGCGATGGTGGCCGGGTCGATAGCGAGGGCCGGTTTTTCTGGGATGGCCGGCTGACCGACATGATCAAGACCGGCGGGGCCAATGTCGCGCCCGGCGAGATCGACGCGCTGGTCGGGCTGTGGCCAGGGGTCAAGCGCAGCCAGACGGTCGGCGTTGCCGATCGGCTGCTCGGCGAAATGGTGGTCACTTGTATTGTCCCGGTGGAAAGCGGGCTCATCGATACCACAGCATTGGCCGCGCATCTCAAAAGCAAACTTGCCAGCTTCAAGCTGCCCAAGCATATTCTCACCTGCACCGATCAGGATTTCGCTTTGACCGGTAACGAGAAGATCAAGGCAGCGGATATCCGCGCCATGGCGCAGCGCAAATTGAGCGAGGAAACCGCCCGATAGAGCGCATAGGGGAGTTCGGACGATGAGCTTGATAGATTATCGTCGGGACGAGCGCGTCGCGGTCATCAGCCTGAATCGCCCGGAAAAGGCCAACGCCCAGAATGAAGCGATGCTGCTGGCGCTCGATCAGGCGTTCGATCGCGCGGTCGAGGACGACGAGGTGCGGGTCATCATCCTGCGCGCCAATGGCAAGCATTTCTCCGCCGGCCACGATCTGACGCCGCGCGAGCCCGACGCCCGAGGTCAGAGTATGATCGACGACGTGCCCCGTAACGGCTTGCTGAAAATGCTGAAGTGGGAAGCCAAGCATTACCTCGGCCTGTCGCGCAAATGGCGCGACTTGCCCAAGCCGACCATCGCCGCCGTGCAAGGCGCCTGCGTGGGCGGCGGGCTGATGCTGGCGTGGCCCTGCGATCTTATCATCGCCGCCGACGATGCGCGGTTCAGCGACCCGGTGGTGCGGATGGGCATCGGCGGGGTCGAATATCACGGCCACACCTGGGAGTTCGGCGCGCGCAAGGCCAAGGAAATGCTGTTCACCGCCGGCTTCATCGACGCCGCGGAAGCCCACCGTCTCGGCATGGTCAACCGGGTGGTCGCCAGGACAGAACTGGACGAGCATACCCTGGCGCTCGCCCGCGAAGTGGCCACCATGCACCCGCACGCCTTGTTGATGGCCAAGCAGGCGGTGAACCAGACGCTCGACGCGATGGGGCAATATAACGCTATGCAATCGGTCTTTGCGCTGCATTCGCTCGGCCATGCCAATGCCTGGGCGGCGTGCAACTGGCCGGTGATGGCGGGGCTCGATGAGATGGTCGATGCCAATCGCGAGAAGCGTTCTGGCGATACTTGAGTGTCTGGTCCGAAATCAGCTGCGTTGGCCGGCACAGCGTTCAAATCCACCTCGCGATAAATTTAGATTAGGGCGGGCTGCGGGATATCTGAATCACTCCGCCCGCTCTAAGTTTTTGTTGTCGCATCGTTTAATGCGAAACGTAGTTCAACCGAAGGTAAAAACCGGTTCCCACTTTTTCGCACGATGCTCTAAGAGTCTGTTTGGAAATTCGGTGCCGGCCCGCTCCCCCGGCCCAACCACCCATAAGATAGTACCCTATCGGGTGGTTGGGCCGGGGAACGGGCCGGCACCGCACTGAAATTCGCTCTTCAAGCGAATTTCCAAACAGGCTCTAAGCGATGCGCCAACAAAAACTTAGCTGATTACTGCAGCGCCCGCTGGTCGCGGTATTGGCGTGGCGTCATGCCGGTGGCACGGCGGAAGGCGGTGGCGAAATTGGTCGGTGCGGCGAAACCGGTGGCGAAAGCGGTGTGTTTGACGCTCGCCCCCGAGGCCAGCAGCCGGCGCGCTACCGCAAGGCGGTGCCCGGCGATATAGTCCCCAAGCGAGCGCCCGGTGCTGGTGCGGAAGGCGCGAGCCAGATGGCGTGCGGAAATGCCGCATTGGCCCGCCAGGCTGGCGATGCTGGCGCCCGGATCGGCTTCGAGGCAATCGTCGATCAGCCGCATCCGCCATGGCGCCAGCCCGCCCGTACCCCGGTCCAGATCGATATCCTGGAAATGCCGCGCCAGCACGATGCAGATCTGCGCGGTGAGCAACTCGACCATCGCCTCGCGCGCAAAGCCGGGGCGGGCAAGCTCGGCGATGATCGCATTCATCAGCCGCCGGACATCGTGATCGGCGATATCGAGGCTGCCGACCAGGCGATCGTCGGTCCATTCCAGATCGGCGTCGAACCAATCCTGGACGCGCTGCGGCGCCAGCTCGCAAACCAGTGATTGCTGCAATTGGCAGGCGCTGCGGGTGCGCAGGCGGGTATGCGCCGGAAACAGGAACAGCTCGCCCATGCGCTCGAAACGATGCGGGCTCCAGACGTCTTCATAGCAGGCCAGCGACGCTTGCGGCGACGGCAGCAGCGACAGTTGCAAATGGTGGTTGTCCTTGCCCGCGCCGGCGGCGATGAACGGCGCCTCGAAGCGCTCGCGCACGATACTGACTTCACCTATCGCGGTGTAGACCCCGGCTTCGACGGTCTTTTCGACCGCACTGCTGGTGCTCGCCATCTCCCTCTCCATTCGCTGTGCCGCGATTTTCACCGATGCGATGCCATATTGAGTCCGGATGGCATAGCTAGTCCACCACGCATAGCCAGGATTGGTTGCGAGCCACGATCTGCACCTTAAGCTCGCCAAAATGGGACGATGCATAAGATGAACAGGCTGGACCGGCTGCTGAACACCGCCCGAGAACAGACCGGGCTGAGCGATTTCGGCGAAGACAGTTTCCGCGAGGGGCTGGAGATACTGGTCGGCGCGCTCGATCGCGAGGCGCGGCTCAGCGCGGTCGGGCGCGCGGCTTTCGACGCGCAAATCGTCGGCCTGCTCGTCAACCGGCTGCAGATCGAGGACTGGTATCACCGTCATCCCGAAATCGACGAGGGCGAGATCGTCGCGCCGCTGATTGGCCTCGGTCTGCCGCGCACCGGTTCCAGCGCGCTCGGCTGCCGGCTCGGCGAAGACCCGCACGCCCGCTCGCTGCTGACCTGGGAGGCGACCTCGCCCTGCCCGCCGCCCGATCCCGCCACTGTCGCCGATGATCCGCGCATCGCCGCGCAGGAAGTGGCGATGCTGCGC
>JAMFSI010000130.1 GCA_026225215.1 Sphingomonas palustris
ATCCTTGCCGGGCGGGTCGGTGTCTACGGTGGTGCCCTGTTCGGTCACATAATGCGTCAGGCAAGTGGCCCATTTTTCAGGGTCTATGGCATGTCCCGATTCTCAGTTCCTGCGGGGTGCCGACGCGCGCCGATCTGAACAACGCAGCTTAACCCCTGACGATTGCCGGAAATGCTGAATTTAGCACACCGGCTAGCATGGCATATTTTGTATCCAAGAAAATATCCGAAAAATCAGGCACATGCTTCAAAATAAATCAGGCTCATAACCTGAAGGTCGTAGGTTCAAATCCTACCCCCGCAACCATACACAAAAAAGCCCCCGCAGAAATGACAGGGGCTTTTTCTATGTCCTGCGCGCTTGCCTGGCGCCGCCGGGACCAGGCGTGATCGGCGGGAATTCACGCGCGCACTATACAATAGCCGCCCGATGTGATTGGATATGTAAAAGATAATTAGGTCGCAGATTCGTTCTCAAGGGGAGTGCCGATGACCGATCTGCCAGCGAGCGACGCCGCCATTATAGCGCGTGCGAAAGCTATTCTGCTTAAGCCTGCCGAAGAGTGGCCGCGGATAGCCGCCGAACCCAGTTCCACGAACGAAATCTTCCTGCGTTATGTCGTGCCCTTGGCGGCGATCGGCCCGATCTGCCGATTTTTGCGCGGGCAGTTGTTCGGTTGGGGCGCGTTTGGGATCAGCTTTCGGCCTGGTCTGCTGGGCGGATTGACCGAACTGGTGGTCAGCTATGTGCTGACGCTGGTTGGGGTCTTTGTGCTGGCGCTGATCGCGGATGCCTTGGCGCCGAAATTTGCCGGGCAGTCCAACCGGGTCAATGCGACAAAGCTGATCGCTTACGGCGCCACCGCCAGTTTCGTCGCGGGTGTGTTCTCGCTGATCCCGGGCCTCGGCATTCTTGCCCTCCTCGGTCTCTATAGCTTCTATTTGTTCTACCTTGGCGCCGAGCCGGTGATGCGAGTGCCGCATGACAAGGCGCTGGCCTATACCGCAGTGACGCTGCTGTGCGCGGTGGTGCTTTCCTTCGTGGTCAGCGCGGTGACGGTGCCGGTCCTGGGTCTGTTCGGCGGCGGTGCGCTGGTCGGCGGCTTGGCCGGCGGCGGTAGCCTCGTGGGGGGCGGTGACGTTTCGGGCAAATTGGTGCTGCCGGGTGGCGGCGCAGTGGATGTCAGCCAAATCAATAAAGCGGCTGCGCAACTCCAGACCGGCCAGGTTCAGGCGGGCAAGAAGCCGGCGATCGACCCTTCGGTGTTGCAGGGGCTGCTGCCGGCCTCGGTTGGCGGCTACCAGCGCACCGCGATCGAATCCTCGGCGATGGGCGCCATGGGCAGTGTTGCCGACGGTACTTACAACTCGGGCAATCAAAGCTATCATTTGAAGGTCACCGATATGGCGGCGATGGGGGCATTGGCGGGGATCGGCGCGGCCATGGGCGTTCAAGAAAGCAAGCAGGACGCCGATGGCTATGAAAAGACCGGAACCGTCGATGGCCATTTGCAAAGCGAGGCTTGGCATAAGGGTTCATCGAGCGGAAAATTCGGGGTCATTGTTGGCAATCGATTCTCGATCGATGCCGAAGGTTCGGCTGTCAGCATCGACGACTTGAAAGCGGCCGTCGCGACGATCGACCAGGGCCGATTGACCAGCCTGGCAAATTGAGGATGCGAGGTTAGAGCGCCTACTCCGTGATTATCCCTAACGCTGCCTAGCAAATGGTTAACCATAATTCCGTTAGCCTGCCGTCGAAGTGGCCCTTGCGGCTCTTTTGAGAGGGCAGAGTATGGTACCACAAGCGCTGCAGCGGGGATCGCCGGGCGAACCTCAAGGCGCGTCGTCCGACGATGCCGTCACCCAACACCGCCTCGGGCGTCAGCATAGCGCACAGGGGAATTATCGCGCGTCGGTCGAGTGCTATTTCGCGGGGTTGGCGGTGGATGCCGCTTACCCCGAGGCTTGGCTACATCTGGGAGATGCGTTGAGACAACTGGGCGAGGCCGACGCTGCCTGTGAGGCCTATCGCAACGCGCTGCTTCGCCGCACCCCTTTTCCGGAAGCATGGTTCGCGCTTGCCACACAGCTGACGGTCATGCGCCGCATCGATGACGCTGCTGCCGCATTCCATATGGCGCTGCTGCAACAGCCAGACTGCCATGAGGCGCGCACCAATCTCGCCATTTTTCATTATGTCGCCGGGAACGATAGCGAGGCCTTGGCCGAGCTGGGCAAAGCGCTGGACTTCGCGCCGGCAGACGCGCGGGCGCTGTTGCTGACCGCGCGCGTGCAACTGCGCCTCGGCTCATTCGCACCGGCTGAGAATGCTTGCCGCGCGGTGCTATCGTTGGAGCCCGATCACAGCGAAGCATTGGTGCTGCTGGGGCGCGTGTTATATGAGGCCGACCGGGTGAGCGAAGCGGCCTCTGTCCTCGAGCAGGCGGTGGCCATCGCGCCGACTCACGCCGAGGCGCGCAACGAGTTCGGGGTCACACTCAAGGCGCTCGGCCGACTGGACGAGGCCCGCGCGCAGTTTCGCGAGGGCCTCCGCCTCGATCCGGCGATGCACGGCGCTTACGATAATATCGCAGATCTGGCCGATTTCGCCAAAGACCCGGAACTGGCAAGGCAAATCACCCATGTGACGGCTGCTCTGGTGGCCGATGAGGCAAGGCCGACCGGCAGTTCCGACCCGCTCATCCCGATGCATTTCGCCAGCGGCAAGATGCTGGACAGGCTGGGCGAGCCCGCGCTGGCGCTTGAGCACTTCGTTGCGGGTGGCCGGCTCCTGCGCGCGAGCCTCGATTACGATGAGGCCGAGTATGTCCGCTTCTGCGCGGGCATCAAAGCGGCCTTCTCGCAGGAATTTTTTGCCCATCGCCAAGCTTCGGGCGATCCCAGCCACGCCCCGATATTCATCGTCGGGATGCCCCGTTCAGGTTCCACCCTGGTCGAGCAAATTCTTGGCGCACATCCCGCGATTCATGCTGGTGGCGAGGTCAAGCTGCTCACTGACGCCGTGAACTTGTGCCGCCAGCATAATCCGACACTGCCGCCGTACCCGGCGCTGGCCTCGATACTGACGCAGGAGCATCTCACCGAGATTGCCGCAACCTATCTGGACAAGACGCTCGCGCCAGCCGGCGGTGCGTTGCGCGTCACCGACAAGCTGCTATCCAACTATTTCTTTGCCGGCCTGATCCATGTGCTGTTCCCCAATGCCAAAATTATCAATACCTTGCGCGATCCGATCGATACTTGCCTGTCCTCCTTCACCACGAGGTTCGGCGAAGATCTGCCTTATACTTATGATTTCGCCGAGCTGGGCCGGCATTATTGCCGCTATGTCGATCTCATGGCCCATTGGCGAGACGTCCTGCCCGAAGGGGTGATGACCAGCGTGATCTATGAGGATGTCGTGACTGATACCGAGGTACAGGCGCGGCGGCTGCTCAGCTTTCTCGATTTGCCGTGGCATGATGCCTGCCTGGAGTTTTACAAGGCGCCCGGCTCGGTCAAAACCGCAAGCGCTGTGCAGGTCAGAAAGCCTGTCTATACTTCGGCTGTGGCGCGCTGGCGCAGGTACGGCCCTGGGCTCGAGCCATTGATTGCCGCTTTGCAGCCCACCATCGGGCAATCAGGTGGCCTGCGAATCTGAACCGCAATGGCGCGCGCGAAGCGGCCTCCGTCGGTGCCGGTCGTCAGTTCACATAACCAATCGTCCGTCCGCCCGAGATCGAAGCGCGCCGCATCAGCCGTCGCGAGAGCCTGGGCAGCCAGGCCATCGCTCGCGCCTTCGGCCCGATCGGCACGATGCGGCGGCCATGGCGAGTGGCTTGCAGAATGGCTTGCGCTACGAGGTCAGGCGCGCAGCCCTTTTCACGGTAGTAGATCTGGATCTGGGCAAGCTGGGCATCGGTGATATTGTCCGCGACAGCGCCCGGCGATTTGACGATCGCCGTATCGATGATGCCCGGAGCAATGATCGACACGGAAACGTTGGTATCCACCAGTTCCATCCCCAAGGCCTCGGAAAATCCGACCACGGCGTGTTTGGTGGCGGAATAAGCCGAGAGGCACGGGCCCGCCGTAAAGCCGAGCGCGGATGCGACATTGACCACCGCCGCTTCACCGCCATGCGCCAGCATCCCGGGCAGAAATGCCCGGGTGATGCGCACCATGGCCATCAGGTTGATCGCGAAAATGCGCTCCCAGGCATCGTCCGGCGTGTGCAGAAAGTCGCCGAGGAAGCCGATGCCGGCGTTGTTGACCAATATATCCAACCCGCCAAAAGCGGCATCGATCTCGCTCGTCAGACGCTCCACTGCTGCGGCTGCGGACAGGTCGCAGGCGATTGTGATGCAGTCGCCCCCCAGAGCTGCAATCTCCGCCCCGGCTTTCTTGACGGTCTCTTCGGCGACATCGGCCAGCGCAACGCGGCAGCCCACCGCAGCAAAGGCGCGCGCGGTAGCGAGGCCGATGCCCGAAGCCGCACCCGTCACGAGGACGCGCTTTTTGGCGAAATTGCTGATGGCCATCTCTCTCTCCGCTGCGAGTGCTCCCGCTAACATGTGCTGCCACCGCATGCAGGAAATTCTTGCGTGGACGCCGCCGCCTGCCGCGCTTGGCGTCAGTGTGCGCAGCTTGCGGCGCGGGCTGGCCGAGATCGCCGACATGCTGCCCGCTTGTTGTCGCATCGCTTAATGCGAAGCGTAGTGCTACGCGCAGCCTGGCGCGCTCACCCTCGCCTTCCGCCAGAAATGGCTGGTCTCGCGCGGCTTCAGCACCGGTTCGCTGAACGCCGAGCGAAGTCAGACCTCCTCGAAGCGCCCATCGGTGCTGGATTGGGCGATGAGATCGGAGGCGGGTTCAAAGGGCTTGAGGTCATGCAGATCGCCGCGGCGCACGATATGGGCCCAATCGGGCTCGGCAATGATCGCGCGGCCCACGCCGACCAGATCGAAATCACCGCGATCGAACCGCCGCGCCAGCTCTTCCAGACTGGCGAGATTGCAGCTGGCGGTTTGCCCTTCGCCCAGGCTTGCCATCATGTCGCGATCGAGCCCGACCGAGCCGACGGTCATAGTCGGCTTTCCCGTGACTTTCTTGGTCCAGCCGGCGAAATTGAGGTCGCTGCCGGCGAAGGTCGGCTCCCAGAAGCGGCGTTGCGAGCAATCGAACAGATCGGCGCCGGCATCGACGATCGGCGCGAGCAATTCCTCCAGTTCCTGCGGTGTTTCGGCAATCTCGGCGTTGTAATCGAGCAATTTCCACTGCGAGATCCGGATGATGATCGGCGCATCGGGGCCGATCTGCCGGCGGCATTCGGCTACGATCTCCGCCGCGAACTGGCCGCGCCCCCGGGCATTGCCGCCGTACCGATCGCTGCGCTTGTTCAGCGCCGACCACATGAATTGATCGACGAGATAACCGTGGCCGCCGTGGATTTCGACCCCATCGAAGCCCAGCTTCATCGCCGTCGCGGCGCCTTTGCCATAGGCGGCGATAACTTCGTCGATCTGCGGCTGAGTCATGCCGTCGGTCACTTGCTCGCCCGGTGCGATGTAGCCGGACGGGCTCACTTGCCCCAGTTCCGAGCGAAACACCTGTATGCCGCCGGTCATGGTGTCGGCGGTCTTGTAGATCAGGCCGACATGCCACAATTCGGGAATGCAGAAACCGCCGGAAGCGTGAACCTTGGCAGCGACATTGCGCCAGCCTGCGAGCGCGGCATCGCCATAAAAGCGGCCCAGCGAGGGATTGTCGCCCGACGAATGGTGATCGATATAAACGCCCTCGGTCAGCACCAGGCCGGTCCCGCCCTCGGCGCGCCGGGCATAGTAAGCAGCGTGTGCTTCGCCAGGGATGCCGTCATCGCACCGCGACAGGCCCATGGCCGGCATCACGATGCGATTGGGCAGCGTGACATTGCCAAGCTGGAATGGCGTGAACAATCCGGCGAAATCTGTAGCGCTCATGTCCATCAGATACATCCCAACTGCAGGCAATCACATTGCGCAATCTTATTGTGCAAATGCTTAGGAAAGCGCAGTGGAATCGTCAACCGCGCCCGGTTTGATCGCGTGTTTGTCTGTCGCACCGGCCAGTTGCTATGACCGCACGCCGTGCAGCGCTCGTCGGTCGCGAGAGACCCCAAGTTCGACAATGATTGGAACAGAAATCAAGCGATCGCTTAATCAATGAGTGGACGCCCCGTCGGACTTTGGCCGTCCGCCTGCCCAAAATCGCGATCCTACGACCGGGCCGTTTCCGGGCACTGGGCATCTCAGGGGGCGCCGTAGCGTTCGGCCAAATCGAGCAGCTCGGGCATCCGTTGTACGCCGGTGGACTTCATTACGCAGGCGACCGTGAAATAAGTGCCGACGGTGAAGAGGAAGTCGAGCATCTGCTCGTTCGACCATTCCGCCATCAGCTTCGCCCAATTGGCATCGCTGACGGGCTGCTCTCTCACCAGTTCCTCGGTTGCGAGGATCACGGTCCGTTCGAAGTCGGTAAAATAGGGATCTTCGGCTCCGACCTGTAGCGGCCTGTACATGTCCGGCGTCAGCCCGGCCAACACGCTGGTATTGAGATGGCTCGACCACATGAAGGTTGCGCCGGTGATCCAGGCGGCGCGCATGATCGCGATCTGCCGTTGCTTGACCGGCAGGCTGTTAGTGGTGAGCAGGTGCACGTTAAGTTGGGAGAACAAGTCCGCCAGCCGCGGGTGGTGCGCGAAGGTTTGCAGAACCGGGTGCTTGTCGGCATCCTTGAAGTAGCCGCCCGTCCATCTATCGAAGAACTGTCGCGTCTCGTCGGTGTATTCATTCTCCTCGATCGGAGCCATGCGCGGTGCTGGGTCGGGCTGAAGCATCGAAATTCCTCTTTATTTTTTTCCTGAAGTCCTCACAGATAGCCAGCCGCGTGCCAAAAAAACATATTCCCTGATGAAACCTTAAATATTTTCGTACAATCAGTGCGGATGCTTTGCGAAGCGGGGGTTGGGGTTCCTGAAGGGGCGGCTATGCTTTCTCGGTTTTACACGCCGGCCGTTTGCGTGGCTGCAGTGGTATTGCCCGGCGTGCGTTTCAACGATCTGCAATCGCCCAATCTCAGCGAGGTTTCGATCCGTGGCTCGGGCACGGAGCGGGCGACAGGTGCCGATTTCGGTGTCGGCCTCTTCGTCAACGGGGCTTATGTCGGCTCCTCGATCCTGGGCGGGCGTAATTTCAAAACCGTCGATTTCTTCGATCTTGAGCGGATCGAAGTGCTGGAGGGGCCGCAAAGCGCGCTGTACGGGCGCAATGCCGAATATGGCGTCGTCAACATCGTCTCCGCTCGCCCGAAATTCGACACCTCCGGCTATGTCGATGAATCCTTCACCGGCGCCCTCGACTAGAACCGGCTCAGCGGCGTGGTCAATGCCGCGCTCGGCGACGATTGGGCGGTGCGGATCGGCGCCGAATGGATCAGCCAGGCGAAGGGCTTCGACCGCAACCCGGATAGTGGCCAATATTACGACCACACCAGCGGCTGGCTGGCGCGGGGCCAGATCCGCTATCGGCATGGGCCGCTGGACGTGAATCTGCTCGTTGACGGGCAGGATATGACGCTGCCGACCTTCCTGAACGTTTACGATGCTGCCCCCGGCGTGCTGACGGCGATCCCGCTGGGCTACAGCGCGAACCGCTTCGATGTCGGCAGCAACGCCACCAATCTGACCGAGCAGAAGACGCAGCGCGTGCAGCTCGTCGCCAATCTCGATCTCGACGGGGCGATGCTCACCTCGACCAGCATGGCGAGCCATCTCAGTTCGCAGCAATATGACGGCTCGGCGATCGACCTGGCGACCGAGGCGCAGCTGCAGGCGCAGGGCGAGGTCGGCATCTATCCGCTGTTGCAGCTTCACACCGATGTGACCGATCGCACGCTGTACGAGGATCTGCATCTCGCCGGCAAGGCGCTCGGCGGCCGGCTGGAATGGCTGGGCGGGGCTGAAATTCTCGATCAGCAGGATCATTATGCGCTCACATCGGCGACTTCGCCTTGCGCGCTCACCGCCCGCTCCGGCATTTGCGGAGGCACGCCGACCGCGCCGATCTGCGATGAGTTGACCCCGGCGTCGATGGCCTGCCCCATGCCGTTTCTGGGCTCGTTCGGCACGGTGACCAGCACGCCGCAGCATTACACCTCCGAAGCGATATACGGTTCGCTGCGCTATAAGCTCGACCGATTCACGCTGGCTGGGGAAGCGCGCTACACCCACGATCGCAAGACCGCGACCCAGACCGCAACGGCGCTGTACACCGGTGCCCAGACCGCCGCGCCCAACGATTACGATTTTTCTGCGGGCCGGGCGAGCTACACGGCCACCGTCAGCTATGCCCTGCCCGGCGCTTGGCACGATCTCCTCTACGCCAAGACCGGTACCGGCTACCGCGCCGGTGGGGTCAACAATGGCAGTGCCACGTCGCTCTCGCCGATCCCTTTCCAGCCGACTTATGGCGACGAGGAAACCACCAGCTACGAGATCGGCATCAAGGGCAATCTGGGCGCGCATATCTATTTCACCGCAGATGGCTATCTTGCGCGCACCACCCATGCCATCGCCCGCATCACCGATGGCTGCACGCCGCTCAACGCCTGCAAGCGGGGGCCGACCTCCTTTCACGCTGGAGAGCGGCGGGGTGCCTTATGCTTACCGCTACAACCAACCGCGCATTTTCGGCGTCGATGCCAATTTTCGCTTCTGATGCCTCAACTGTTCGCCGCGCCATTAGCCAGGATATGCGCGCCCGATACCCAGCTGGCCTGCGGCGAGGCCAGGAAAGCGACGACATCGGCGATCTCGCCAGCGGTGCCGATCCGACCGAACGGCGACGCCGCCTCGAAGAAGGCCAGCGCGCCTTCGGGTGCATGATCCATCATCCCCGGTGAGGTAGCGCCGGGGATCACCGTGTTCACGGTCACGCCCTTCCTACCCAATTCCTTCGCCCAGCTTTCGGTGAAGCTTTTGATCGCTACCTTGGTCGCCGAATAGATGCCCGAACCGGCCATCGGGAATTCGGCCAGGGTCGAGGACAGGTTGACGATCCGGCCGCCTTCGCCCAGGCGCTTTGCCGCTTCGGACGCGACATACAGCGGCCCGCGCAGATTGACGCCGAGCATCCATTCGAGTTGCTCCTCGTCGAGATCGGCCAGGGTGCCGCCGCCGCTGACCCCGGCGCTGTTGACGACGATGTCCAGTCGCCCGAAGGCCTTGTCGATTTCGCCGAACAAGGCCTGTATTTGCGAGCGGTGGCAGACGTCGGCCTGGACCATGATCGCCTCGCCGCCGCTCTCCTGGATCGTCGCCAGGGTTGCCCGTGCGCCGGCCTCGCTGCCGCTGTAATGGAGCACCAGTTTTGCGCCATCGTGCGCAAGGCGAAGCGCTATGGCCTGGCCAATGCCCCGTCCGGCGCCGGTGACCAGCGCGACCTTGCCTGCGAGATTAGCTTCACTCATCACCAATCTCCTGTTTCAATCGCTTTCGAGGCAGGCTTGCCAGGCGCCCTCGGCAATCAGCCGCGCCATGACCTGACGCATCACGCTTTCGACCCGCAGCGAGGCATGGGTGAGCACATGCTGCGGATTGCGTGCCAGATTCAAGCTCCGGCGCAGCGGAGTGACGCCCAGTGCGGTGATGCTGATCTGCTTCGCCTCGCAAAATGACACTGTGCTGCAACGGGGCAGGACAGCCAGCCCGTGACCGCCTGCGGCGAGTTGGATCAGCATATCGAGCGCGTCGGTCTCGTGTTCGACGCGCAGTTCGATCCCCGCGCGTTCGGCCTCGCGCTCGAGCAATTGGCGCAGGCCATGCTGGCGTCCGGGCGCGACGAGCAGCTCGGTGGCCAGGGCGCTGAATTCGACGGTCGTTCCCGGTGCAAAGCGATCTGGTGCCCCGATCAGGACAAGTTCGTCGCTTGCCAAGGCTCGGCTCAGCAGATGTTGCAGCGGAGCGATGCCATAGAGCACGCCGAGATCGATCTTCTCCGCCTCCAGCCAGCCACGGATGCTACCGGTGAAGGCTTCGACGATGCGCACGCGCACCATCGGGGCCTGTGCGGCCAAGGCTTCTATCATCGGCAGGCCGACCAGCCGTGTCAGCGATGGCGGCATCGCCAATTTGACCTCACCGCGCGCTTCATCGCGCAAATGATGGGTATCGGAAATGGCCTGATCGGTCGCGTGGAGAATCTGACGGGCATGTTCGCGAAACACCCGGCCGCCCTCGGTCAAGGTAACGCCGCGCGCATTGCGCTCGAACAGCGCCAGACCGATCTCGTCTTCCAGCCGCAGCAATTGCTGGCTCAGCGAAGGCTGGGAAATGCCGAGCGAAGCCGCAGCCCGGCTTATCGAGCCGGTTTCGGCAATACGCAGGAAAGCCTTGAGATACGAAGTCTCCATGAAGGCGGGTTTATTCCGCCGCGATCTGTAAGGCCATCTCGTCTTGCGCCGGGCGCATATCGACCACCCAGCGCACGGCGCGGCGCATGGGCTCGATCCCGTCATGCGGCGATCCTGGCGGCATGTGATGCGAATTGGCGTAAACCGTCATGGCATCGCCGCCCGACAGCGACACCAGTCGCTGCACGCCGGCCAGGGCAAAGCAGTCGCGGACCCGCGCCCGGTCGCTCTCCGGGTAAATGCCGACGGTCTGGCTGGTATCGTCACACCATTTGAGCACATCGGTCAGGTCATCGACCGGCACGAAATTGACGACGCGATTGGCGAGCTTGTCGAAGAATTCGACCCGGTCGTTGAACTTGGAGATGATGAAGCCGCCGGTCAGCGTGTCGCCCTCGACGTGATAGAAATCGTCCTCCAGCGCCACCGCCGCCATCTCCGCCTCCAATTCGCGGTTCGGCGTTGTGAACGGTGTCGAGAGCAGCGGCGGCAGCTTGGCAAAGGCGGCAACCATCTTGCGGCCGAGCGCAATCACTCGTTCGATGCTGTCGTCGTCGGTATCGCTCTCGACATAGACGATGCGCGTATTGGCGCAGGCGGTCTGGTTGTAGAACCCCGCCAGGGTGGCGATGCCGATCGCCGCCTCGTCCATCGCTGCCTCGCTGGCGAAGGTATCGCGGCCGATCAGCGACAGCGAATATTTAGGGTTGAGCGCGGTGAGATCGATGCCGGGGGTGAGAAACTTCTGGATATGCTTGACCGATGACATCCCACCCCAGGCGGTGATCTTGTCGATGCGGCTGGTGCGGATGATCTGCGAATCCATATATTCGTCGCCGCCCTTCCAATAAGCGACGGCGATATGCCTGGTCAGCGGGTGATCGGGGGCGAGTCCGATCAGTGTGCGGGCGATGGCGTTGGCGGTGAGGGGATCGTTCGACGGCGATTTGATCAGCAGGTCGGACTTGGTGAGGCCAGCGCGGGCGATCGTCAGCGCTGCCACGACCGGGACATTGCCGGCGGTGATATGCAGCTGGCGCGTGCCGACCGCGCGGATGCTGACGCCATCATAGTCGCCGCCGCTGGAAACCCAGCCGTCGAGATAAGCGATACCGATGGTCTTTTCGACCAGAGCGGTCAGGGCATCGCGCTCGAACATGGCGGGCAAGGCGTCATACACTCCGCGCAGGATCGGTTCGGCCAGGCCGCCAGCCTTGAGCGCCAGCTCGAAGGATTGCTGGAGCAGGGGATTGTCGTCGAGCGCCAGCCGCTGGCCCAGTTCCACCAGCAGCTCGATGATCTGGGCCATCGGCGTGTCATGCAGATCGCGCAGCCGGGAAGTGTCGCCGAGCACCAGATCATGGATGTGCCGGTGCGGATCGGCCTGGCGAAAGTCCGCGCCGCCGCGCCCCTGATATTGCACGGCATTCTCGCCGGGCATGATCACCTTGCCCCGCGCGATGATCGGGATGTCGAGGATGCCGGCCATCACGCTTCTCCCGCCCATCACGCTTCTCCCGCAACGAAGGCCATGAATTCATTATAGGCCTGCTGCGAGCCGGCGCAGGTGATCTTGTCATCGCCGCCTTCGCTTTCGGCGAAGCGGCGGATGGTCTTTGCGGCGCGCGGGCCGCCCCAGCCGCAGGGGCAATCCTCTTCCCAATGCATCGTCACTTCATCGCCGCTGGTAAAGCCGCCCCAATAAGTAGTCGGGATCGGATCGACCAGGACCAGTCGCCCCTTCTGCACGCCTTCGCGCGGTAGCGCCTTGCCGTCTTCGTCCATCAGCAATGGCACCGTATAGGGCAGGAAATGGAAGAAGCCGTGCGAACACAGCGGCGCATTGCCGATGCATTCCGAATAGCCGTATTGATTGCCGAGCCGGGCGACGCCGAAGAAGGCCTGAACCTGCGCTTCCCAATCGTCGGGCGCGTCCTTGTAGCCTTTCATTCCGCCGCCGCCTTCGACGATCGAGCCGGGCGCGAATTGGCAGACCAGGCCTTTGTCGAGGCCGGCCTTGGCGACGCGATAGAGATCCGAGAACGTGCCGCCGATCTTGACGCGCTGGCCTTTGAAGTCGCGGATCAGCTTGCCGAACCACACCTCCATGTCATGCTCGCGGTTCTGCCCCTGCGCCATCATCTGCTGGCGCTGTTCGAGCAGCGCCGGGTCGAGGCCCAGGCTCATGACCTCGCCCCGGTCCTCGGCGGATTGCAGCCGGCCCGATAGCGCCATGAGATCGGCGGGGATATGGCTGTCGTAGAGCGTGTAATAATGCTCGTCGCCGCCGGCCATCTCGACATTGAACAAGCTCATCATCTTGAGCATGGTCTGATAGCCGCCGCGATAGCCGGGAAAGAAAGTCGGCAATTTCGTTGTCCAGGCATCGACCCCGCTCGAGGCGCGGTTGACGCTGTAAAAATGATATTTCCACGGGCCCAATTCGTCGTAGGAGCGCGGCACGAAGGACAATTTGCCGGTGGTTCCGCTCGAATAGGTGACGAGCATGCCATAGGCCTCGAGCCGGGCGAGCCATTGCTCGATCGTGGTCAGCCCGCTGAGGTCGACGCGGGTCAGATCATGCGTGGTCAGCTTGTCGAGCCAGCCGGTCAGCTTGGCGAAATCGCGCTTTTCGATGATCTGGATCGGATAATTCTTGAGCACGCGATGGTCGAAACAGACCGGGAGGACATCTTCGAGCTTGTCGATGGTATCGACGCCCTGCCGGTCGGCCAGCTTCTTGAGCGCCGGAATACGATTGCGCATCCGGGCGAAATTGATCCGTACCGCTTCCAGCTGCAGTTTTTCGCGCTCCTCGCGGGGGATCGCATAAAGATCCTCGAAGCGGCGATAGGTCCACGATCCCGGATTGTCCGGGGTAAGGCTGATGGCCAACGGCATGTCCTCTCATTGTGTTTTCGAAGCCTATGCTAGGTCGGTAGCGGCCATTATAGAATGAGAAATTCTCGCTTGCAGCCATAGGCGATCGCAATACCAGCGCGCCCTTCGGAGAGGACGAAGCATGCACGACAGGATCGCGATCAATCGCTTGTGCTTCATGGCCGATCCCATGCCGGTTTTCGCCGAGCATCTGCGAGCGCTGGGCGCGCATCGGGTGAGCGGGACGGCACAGACTTAGAAACTCCCGGAACGGGAGTTTCTAACCAGACAATTAAAGCCCCTTCCACTCGGCAATAGCCCATATTAGGAAGGCCCATATTAGGACTTCAAAACCGTTTTTGGACCAGGAGAGAGAGCCATGTTCGCAGCGCCGCCCCGTATCGAAGCGGATGTCTTCGCGAAAATTCCCGCCGAACTGGGGGTCACCGGGCGCAAATCCTATTGGGCGGAGATCCAGTTCGGCGGCGCGGACACGCCGACCTTTCTCGAGGGCCCCTCGTTCGATCGCGACGGCAATTTGTGGGTGGTCGATATTCCCTGGGGCCGGTTGCTGAAGATTACGCCTGCGGGTGAAGTCTCGGTGGGGGCGGAGTATGATGGGGAGCCTAACGGGCTGAAGTTCCACAAGGATGGCCGCGCCTTCATCTGCGACCACAAGAATGGGATCATGGTGTTCGATCCAAAGACTGGCGAGGTTGCGCCGTTTCTGGAGCGTAGCTCGCTGGAGCGTTTCAAGGCGACGAACGACCTGGTCTTCACCCGCAACGGCGATATGTATTTTACCGATCAGGGCCAGACCAGCCTCGCTGACCCAAGTGGCCGGCTTTACCGCCTGCGCGCCAACGGCAGGCTCGAGTGTCTGCTCAACAATATTCCCAGCCCCAATGGCCTGGTGCTCAACAAGGCGGAGAATGTGCTGTTTCTCGCGGTCACCCGCGCCAATGCGATCTGGAAGATCACGCTGCTCGATAATGGCGATATAGCCAAGGTCGGCACTTATATCCAGATGAGTGGCGGCAATGGCCCCGATGGCATGGCGATCGATGATGACGATAATATCGCCGTCTGCCATGTCGGTTTCGGCGCGGTATGGCTGTTCAGCGCCCGGGGCGAACCGATGCTGCGGATCGATGCGCCCGCCGGCCATATGACCACCAATTGCGCTTTTGGCGGCCCGGACAATAAGACGCTCTACATCACCGAATCCAAAACCGGCACGGTATTGTCGGCGCCGATGCCGGTAGCGGGCCGGTTGATGTATTCGCATACTTAAGAGTGTAGAGATGAAATCCTCTCCATCTGAGGCAGGGCAATCGCATATGGCTCGTCATGCTGACGGAAGTCAGCATGTGGATTCACATTCGAAGTGCAACAGGTTGAAGATTTCGGCGGGAGTTTGGAAGCCGAGGCATTTTCTGGGTGTATTGTTATA
>JAMFSI010000131.1 GCA_026225215.1 Sphingomonas palustris
GACCGCCGCTGCGCAGGTGTAGATCGTGCCCATCAGATTGATGTCGATCACCTTGCGCCACAAATCGAGCGGCAGGCTCTGCACGCCACCGGCCTCGTTCACCCCCGCCGAATTGATGACGATATCGAGCCGGCCAAACTGCCCCACGGCCTGTTCCACCGCGTGAAAGGCATCGGCCTCCTTGGAAATGTCGCCCGGAACCGCCAAGCCCGTGCCGCCCGTCGCCACGATCTGCGCAACGAGTTCATCGAGCCGATCCTTGCGCCGGCCATTGACGACCACAGCAGCCCCGGCCGCAGCCAGGGCCAGCGCCGCTGCCGCGCCGATCCCCGACGAGGCCCCGGTGACGAGCGCGACCTTACCCGCCAGATTCGGCCCTGCTTCATTTGCCATGCTGTCCGCTCCGTGATGCGCATCCTGCGCTGACCATATGTTCAGCGCCCTTTGCGCATCACGCGTGCAACGTCAACCGGCGGTCAGAGTCTGTTTCTAAATCCGCGAAAGAGCAGATTTAGAAGTCGGTGCCGGCCCGCTCCCCCTGCCCAACCACCCGATAAAGGTACCCTGTGGGTGGTTGGGCAGGGGGAGCGGGTCGGCACCGACTATCCGAAACAAAGTTTCGGATCAGACATTTAGCCTTTACCGTCTTCATGCGCCATCCAATGGACGAAGCGGTGGAGAGCATACATCGCATCATGCGGATTGCCGATGGTGCTGGGCCCGGCCTCGCCCAGATGGACGATGCGCTGGGCGCCGCCGCTGGCGAGCCGGTCGCGGTAAGTCGGCATGCGATCGAACGGATAAAACCCCACCGTCTGCGTCGCGACATTGATGTATTTCACCGCATCGTCGAGCGAATCGACGCGCACGACATTGGCGGTCTTGTTGATCGGGTGGAAATCGACCGGCTCGTCCGAGCGGATGACGATACCCTTGCCGTCGGTGCGACCCCAGACGCCGTATTCGTCATCCATCATCATCAGCGATTCGATCTGCTCGCGCATGTCCATATCGAGCGGACGGACATCGCCCGAGGCCGCCGCCTTGGCCGCGATCCGCGCATGCAGCTTGGCGCAGAAACGATCGACATCCGCGACATCGCCTTCGACGAATTGATAGCGGCTGCACACGCAAGCTTCCTGGCCCAGGATCATGATATCGGTCGCCGCCAGTTCGGCGGCTTCATCCATCGCCGCTTCGGACGCCAGCGCTTCCCGGCCCAGCATCGAGATCGAGGTCTTGGGATCGAAGGACACCAGTTGAAAACCGGGACCGATATATTTGATGACATTGTTGATCGCATCGCCGCCGCCCCAAGCGACCAGCTTGTCGAAATATTGCGGGCGATAAAGCACGCGTTCGATCGCCTCGTCGCCGCCGCGCCAATAGACTGCCGACATCGACTTCACGATCGGGTGATCGGCATCGATCGACGCCATGGTGCGCAGCAGCGCGGTCATGGTGAAGGGATCGGCTGACGACATCTTGAACAGATTGACCGCCTTCACCATCGCTCCCTGCGCGATCGATTTCACCGCGACGCCCGGCGAATTGCCCGGCAGCACATGGATCAGCCGCGGCGCGAAGGCGCGCACGAAGCTCTTGCGACCGGTATAGTCCTGCTTGGGTATCCATTCATCGAGCGCGCGCGGATCGGGAAAATTCTGCTCGACCTCCGCCATCAGGGTGCGCTTGTCGAGATAAGCCGCAGCATGACGCGCCGAATTGGCTACCACTTCACGCGGCAGGATATGCGTCGAACACATACGGTCGATGCATTCCTGCATGATGTCGTTTTTGGGATCGGTGATGCGCTGGCCGGTTTCGACCAGGAAATCGATGATCTCCGCCAGCGGCACATTGAGCAGCGGCGGCAGTTCGATGCGCGGGTGGACGACCCGGTCCATCGGGATATGCGGCGTGGCGAAGGTAACGCCGAGATCACGCGAACGCTGAGTGACGTCATGCCCTTCCAGCAGTTCGCCACGCAGGAAAAAGGGCGCGGAAATGATCGGTTCCGCCCCATCTGCGAAAACACCGCCAGCGCGCACCGGCGCCAGTTCGCTCAGGTCGTTCATGCCACACCTCTTACATAAGCATCAATGGTTCCCGCGCAGCCGATCTTGTCGTCGCCTTCGAGATCGGCAAAACGCGCGATATTGTCGCGGATCGAGGGCCCCTTCTTGCCGCAAGCGCAGGGGCTGTAATCGAGTGAAATCTTGTCGCCGGTGATGATGCCGCCCCAGCGGCCATCGAGCGACAGATCGTAGAATGCCGCGCGGCCCTCGATTTCTCCGCCCTTGATATCATGCGGCAGCAGCGTGTCGCCCGACTTGTCGAGGATCATCGGGATGATCCACGGCGGCACGTGATAGCGCCCGCCTTCGCGGCATTTGGGCATGCCGGAATTCAATTCCTGCATCGAATAATTCTGGAAATGACGCCCTTCGGGGATGTTGAAAGTTTCGTGGACAAATTGTTGATAATCATCGGGCAGCAGCGCGCGCTTCAGCCCGCCGCCGACATAAATGCAATTGTCGGGATTGAAGTCCTTGGCGCAGTAACCACGATCGCGCACCACCTTGGCGACCGCATAGAGCCCGCTCCATAGTCCCGACACCATCAGCTTCTTGTCGCGATGGGCGATGATTTCCTCGGCAGCGAGAATCACCGCGCGATCGAGGATCTCCTGGCGCTCTTTCGAGGTCGCTTCGAAATCGGCGATTTCCTGCGGCAGCGCGGTGCCGTCGCCGATCTTCTTGCGCATCACCACCATCTTGGTGAGCGAACCGACGGTGATCGGCGGCACCGGGTAATTGAAACGCGGCCATTCCGGATTAGCGAAAGCCTGCCGCTGCGCCTCGCCGATGGTCAGGTTCTTGGGCACGGTGGCGACCGGCGCACAGCCGATCATCTTGCGGTCGCGCGCCGGCTTTACCCCCGATCCCCAGGAAAACACCTGGACGGTATCGAGCTTCGACCAGTCCATGTCCTTTTGCGAGGCGATCAGCATTGCCGATTTGCCGGTGGTGCCGCTGGAACAGGAGATGAAATAGCCCTTGGCCGAGAGCCGCGCGATCCAGTCATCGATATCGGCGACACCGTCGAGATCGACCCCGGTGATCGGATAAGGCGACACCGTGCCCAGCCATTTGGTCAGGCGATCCCAGCGCTCTTCCATCAGAAAGCTTTCGGGATAGCTCTTATAGGCTGTGTGCGGAAACAGCACCGGAACGATGTCCTCGACCGCGCCGATTTTGTCGATACCGGCTTCGGCGGCACGATGGCCCAGCAGCTTGATCCGGGTGACGCGATCCTGAAACCGCTCGTTCAGCGCCTCGACCTGGGCGGCGCGCAATTCCGCTGCGGTATAGTCGAAGCGATCCTCCGCATCGACCAATCCGGTCAGCCGTTCGACTGCCGCACCTTCCATCACAGTGGCCATGGACATTCTCCTTATTAATGGCATCTTATGCGTATCATTATGCCCGATTCGACCATCAGCGCAAGCCCAATCTTGGCCCGATGGTTGCGGACTGATGCTTTCTTGCTAGGGATATGGTATGGACGCCCTCGCCTCACCCCGCCAACCCGCTCGCACCGGGGCCGGTCGTCCGACCCGCGAGCAGGCCGAGGCGCGCCATGCCGAATTGCTGGAGGCAGCGCTCGATCACTTTCTCGATCGCGGCTTCGAGCAGGCCACGGTGGAGGCGATCGCCAATTCGGTGAACATGACCAAGCGCACGGTCTATGCGCGCTATCCCGAGAAGGTCGCGCTGTTTCGCGCTGCAGTGCGTCAGGCTATGGAAGTGCTGGCGGTGTCGCCTGAGCGAATGCAGGCGGCGGTCAGCGACGATCTCGAACAGACGCTGATCAATGTCGCCCACCTCCGTGTCGATCCGATCAGCACGCCGATGGGGCTGAAGCTGCAACGGATCATCAACACCGAAAGCTATCGCTTTCCCGACATTTTCACGCTGGCCTATGAATTGGGGGCGCTACCGGTGATCCGCTTCCTGGGCGAGTTGCTGGAGGCCGAAACCCGTGCCGGGCGACTGGCGATCGACGAGCCGATGCTCGCGGCCAATGTTTTCACCAGCATGGTGGTCAGCGGCCCGGTGCGCCTGATCGTATCCGGGCGCAAAATGGCCGAGGGCGACGTCGAATCGCGCATTCGGTTTGCGGTACGTTTGTTTCTGTCGGGCGCGCGAATGCGCTAAACCCTTTATGGAATATTCACATGACCCCATCTGACCGGCCCCGCCGCAGCGCGCTTTATCTGCCGGCATCGAATGCCAAGGCTATCGCCAAGGCGCGCACCCTGCCCGCCGATATCGTCATCCTCGATCTGGAGGATGCAGTAGCCCCTGAAATGAAAACGGAAGCGCGCGGCGCCGCTATCGCCGCCGTTCGCGAAGGTTGTTTTGGCGACCGCGAAGTAGCGATCCGCGCCAATGGGCTCGACACGCCTTGGGGCGCCGATGATCTTGCCGCGATCGCCGGTTCGAGGGTTGATGCGGTGCTGGTGCCCAAGGTGTCTGCTGCTGCGGATGTTGCGCAATATCATGCCGCGCTCGCCGCTGCCCCGGCCGCGCTGCAATTATGGACGATGATCGAAACCTGCGGATCAATCGCCCAACTCGACGCGATCGCCGCGATGAGCGCGACCACGCGACTATCGCTGTGGATCATGGGTACTAACGATCTCGCCAAGGAAATGGGCGCACGCCTGACGCCTGAGCGCACGCCGTTTCTGCCGCTATTGAGCTTGGCGGTCTGCGCGGCACGGGCGCATGGCCTCGCCATCCTCGACGGCGTCTGCAACGAGTTCCGCGATATCGCCAGCTTCCGCGCCGAAGCCGAGCAAGGCTTGCTTTACGGCTTCGACGGCAAGTCGCTGATTCACCCCGACCAGATCGCGCCGTGCAACGACGTGTTTTCACCCAGCGAAGAAGAATTGCACCGGGCTGCTGCTGTCATCAGCGCCTTCGCCCTCCCCGAAAACGCCGGCAAGGGTGCGATCCGGGTGGAAGGGAAGATGGCCGAACTTTTGCACTTGGATCAGGCCAGGCGGCTTATCGCCTTGGCCGAGCGCATTACCGTATAAAACGATGCGCTTAAAATCCTCCCCGGGACGGGGAGGTGGACGCGAAGCGGACGGAGGGGGCCCACTTCTCCGATAGCGATGTGCAGGCGGCAAGGTGGGGCCCCTCCGTCAGTGCTTCGCACTGCCACCTCCCCGTACCGGGGAGGATTTGAATAAAATTACTTCGCAAAACTCGGGATCACCTGCGCCATGTCCACCGTGGTGCGGATACCCGGTGCGGCGGCGCAGACCATCGGGATGGCGTTGACCGGACGATGCGCGGTGAGCCCCGGGGTGAAGCGCGGATATTCCTCTTCGCTCACCGGATAGGTGATGTTGACCTCCAGCGGCGTATCGCCCTCGGTCAGCACTTTCCAGCCCGATTCGCGCAGGCCCCAATCTTCGGCGATGTCGTCGGTGCAATACCAGTTGGCGCGGAAACGCAGCACCACTTTGCCCTCATGTATGCCCTCGACGGTGATGCGCTCGCCCCCACCGATCCCGCCGGGATCAGCCCTGCGGCGATTGGCTTGTCATGCCGCGCCGCCGCCATCTCGCCGCGCGCGACGAATTCGCAAGGCAGGCCGATGGCATCGGCGATCTGGCCCAGCGAGGCGGCAAAGTCGTGTTTCACATATTCGACTTTACCCTGGTCGAATTCACCCATCGGCACGCCAAAGCCCATGATGTTGAAAATCATATCGGGCGAATCGCGGCTGGTCATATCGGCGTATTCGTCGATGGTGAGGCAGGTGTGCTCGCGTGCCAGCGATAGCAGCGGGATCGCCAGCGCTTCGGTGATGAAACCGGGGCTGATGCCGGTGCTGTAAATCGAGGTATTGCCCTTGGCACACGCCGCCTCGATACGTTCTCGCACCGCCGCGTTCAGCACGCGGGGATGATGGAAATCGCCGCGTGTGGTGACGACGTTCTTGCCCGAGGCGAGCAGCGTGCAAAGCTCGTCGATGTCGGTGCCCTGGCGCATATACAGCACGACATCGGCCGGGGTGGCGATGAGGTCGGCGGCAGAACGGGTCGCCTTAATGCCGGTATCGGGCAGGTCGGCACCGGGGCCGGAAAGCGCGCTGGCATCCTTGCCTTCTTTCTCGGCCGAACTGACCCACAGCCCGACCAGTTCCAGATCGGGATGCTCGATCACCCGCCGTAGCGAGCGACTGCCGATATTGCCCGTCGCCCATTGGATGACCTTGTATTTCTTGGCCGCGGACATGCTTTATTCCTCTCAACCGATCAATTTCACCACGCACCGAGCGGATAAAGCCGACGGTGCATCGTTCACCGCGTTAAGTCATGCTGGAGCGCACAGGCAAGCAGATGCCGCGCCGCCCCTGCGATCACGCCGCTATCATCACGCCACTAAGATCATGGCCCGAGGAAACCGACCAGCCCGGTCTGCGGATCCGGCGAATCCGCCTTCCACCGCACCGAGCCATAGGGCCGCTCCAGCCAGCGGCGCACCCGCCTCCCCTGGCCTGAGCGATTGAAGCCATCGGCCGCCGCCTGGATGTCGAGATCGCTTTGGGTATGGCGATCGCGCAGACGCAGATAATCACCCCAGGTCGGGCAATGGTAGCGCTCCGTCCACAGCGCCGGATCGGCAAGATCGCGGGCGATCGACCATTCGAAGCCGCCATTGCGCTGGCGCACTCCCTGCAATTGAATCGCCGCCTCGTAAAAGAGGCGGGCCTGGGCGGGATCGACGTCATACTCCAGTTCCACCACGATCGGCCCCGAACGCATCGTCAGCCCCAGCGCCAGTTCCGGTTCGCTGCCCAGCACGACCGAGCTGGTATCGATATCTTCCTCGCGCGGCAGCGGCAACCACTTGCCCAGCAGCGACGTCGTCACCGCCACGCCGCCGGACACCGCCAACGAGGTTGCCACGCCATAATGACCGGCGATGGTGCCCCAGAACCATGCGCCGATCGCCACGCCGCCGGTCATCGCCGACGAATAGAGCGACAGCGCCCGTGCGGTTACCCAGCGCGGCGCGGTCAACTGAACGCTGATGTTGAACAGCGAAGCGGTCTGCATATTGCTGACGCCGATGAACAGAAAGATCAGCATCGTCAGCCACAGCGAGCGGCTGAAGGACAATGTCAGCAAGGACACGCCGGTCATGATCGCGAAGATTCGCACCAATGCTTCGTTCGACATACGGCGCCGCAATTCGGTGAGATACAGCGCGCCGACCACGGCTCCCACCCCGGTCGCGCCCAGAATCAGGCCATAAGTGGAGGCCGTGCCGTGCAACAGGTCTTTGGCGATCAACGGCCCCAGCGCGGTGTAGCTGGCGCTGGCCAGGCCAAAGGCCAGCGCCCGCAACAGCACGATGCGGATCGGCGGCGAATGGATGGCGTAACGGCAGCCCGAAATGATCGCGCGGTCGATCCGTTCGGGGGGCAGGCGCGAGGGCAGATGGCGGCGCTGCCAGAAGAAAAAGGCGACCCACAGCGGCAGATAAAACGTCGCGTTGATGCCGAAGGCGGCCTTGGCGCCCAGCGCCACGACGATCAACCCGCCCAGCGCCGGCCCGAAGCTGCGCGCGATATTATAACTGATCGATCCCAGGCTGATCGCCGCAGGCAGCAGCGGCTCCGACACCTGCTCGCTGATCGAGGCCTGCCAGGACGGGCTATACAAGGCGACACCCGCGCCGATCAGCACGCAAAACCCCAGCAACAGCCACGGCGTGACCAGGCCCATCGTTGCCAGTACCGTCAGCACACTCCCGGCGACCGCAGAAAATCCGAGGCCAAGCAGCGCGATCTTGCGCCGGTCGAACATATCGGCGAGCGCTCCCGCCGGGACCGCCACCAGCATCAGCGGCAACATCAAGGCGCTTTGCACCAGCGCCACCATGCTCGGCGACGAGGTCATGCGCGTCATTTCCCAGGCCGCGCCGACGCCGAGAATCAACTGCCCGAAATTGGAGAACAGGCTTGATATCCAGATCCGCCGAAAAGTCGGCTCGTTCAAAGGCGCAAAAGCACCTATCCGCAGCGGCGCCGGTTCCTGGACGGTGCTGTCACCGCTGCCGGCCAGATCGGCAATCGCCCGCTGGTCCCTGTCTTCGCTCATCGAACTCCCCATGCCTGACAGGTGTGGGAGGAGCCCGCCAGCACGTCAAGCCATTGCTGGCGCAGTTTTGGCCCAGCGGTGCGCGCGGCTGCTGTTGCCAGATCGCCAGCGCGATGCCATGCGCGATCTAGTACGTGCCCGCCGCAGAAAATTGCAAAACGCCTTTTCCATCGCCATCTAGCGCACGCAGACAAATCAAGGAGCTTATCGTGGCCGAAGCCTATATCATCGACGCAGTCCGCACCCCGCGCAGCATCGGGAAGATGGGCAAGGGCGCGCTCTCCACCATGCATCCCGAGCATCTCGCCGCCAGCGTGCTCGAAGCGATCAAGGATCGCAATCACCTCGACACCGCCGATGTCGATGACGTTATCTGGGGCGTGTCGGCGGCGATGGGCCTGGCGGCGGGCGATGTTGGCCGCAATGCCGCGCTCGATGCCGGTTATGACGTGAAGGCCGGCGGCGTAACTCTCAATCGCTTCTGCGGCAGCGGCCTTACCGCGACGAACCTGGGCGCGGGCATGATCATGTCGGGGATGCACGATGTCGTCGTCGCCGGCGGCTCGGAAATGATGTCCTACGCCAATTACTATGGCCAGAAATTGCGCGAGGGCGGCTTTGGCGGCGGCGGCATGGGCAGCGGCAATCCGCGCCTCCAGGCCAAGCATCCGCAGTCTAACCAGGGCGTCTGCGCCGACGCCATCGCCGCGATCGAGAACATCAGCCGGCCCGAACTCGAAGCTTTCGGCGTGGAAAGCCAGCGCCGCGCTGACATCGCGATCAAGGAAGGCCGCTTCGCCAAATCGACGATCACCGTGCATGACGACGACGGCAATGTTCTGCTCGATCACGAGGAATATCCGCGGCCCGACACCACCACCGAAGGTCTGGCGCAGCTCAAGCCGGCTTTCGAGATGTTCCTGAATCTGCCCTCAGAGCCCAACGGCAAAACCTATGGGGAATTGATCACTCAGGTCTATCCCGATGTCGATATCAAGCCGATCCACCACGTCGGCATTTCCTCGGGCGTGGTCGACGGTGCCTCGGCGATCCTGCTGACCTCGAAGGAATATGCCGAAAAGCACGGGTTGAAGCCGCGCGCCCGCATCGTCGCCATGGCCGAGATCGGCGATTCGCCGACGCTGATGCTCAATGCCCCCGTGCCCGCCGCCAAGAAGGTGCTCGCCAAGGCCGGCCTGACCAAGGACGATATCGACGTCTGGGAAGTCAATGAGGCTTTCGCGGTGGTCGCCGAGAAGTTCATTCGCGACCTCGATCTTGATCGGGCGAAGGTGAATATCAACGGCGGTTCGATCGCGCTGGGCCATCCGATCGCGGCAACCGGACCGATCCTGATCGGCACCGCCCTTGACGAGCTGGAGCGCAGTGGGGGCCGTTACGGGCTGATCACGATGTGCGCGGCCGGCGGGATGGCTCCGGCGATCATCATCGAGCGTATCTGACCTGATCCGAAATCTGCAAAAGAGCGGACTTCGAAATCTGTGCCATCCCGCTCCCCCGGGTTGGCACCACCCAGTTAAGGTATCCTGTGGGTGGTACCAACCCGGGGGAGCGGGATGGCGCAGACTATCCGAGACGCCCCGTGTCTCATCTCGGCACGTCCCTGATACAATTACATGACATCGCTCGTGCAATTCCGATTTGCTTCGGTTAAACCCGTTTTCAGCATCACGCGTCCGGGTTCAGGCCGGAGCAAAGTTGCAGGAGGATGCCATCGGAGAGACTGACGACCACCGCCGCCAGATTGCCCTGCGCCTGACTATTCTGGCGCGAATGCTGCGCAGTGATTTCGATCGCCACGTCGATCGAGTTGGGCTCACGCGCTCGCAGTGGTCATTGATTGCAACCGCCGCGCGGCGACCGGGTTCGACGCAGCGCCAGATCGCCGAACTCCTGGAAATGTCGGAAGCCTCAGCCGGGCGCTTGATCGATCGGCTGGAAGTTGACGGTCTGCTCGAGCGCCGCGAACTCGAAGGCGACCGCCGCGCGCGAGCCGTTTTCCTCACCGAAGCGGCTAATCCCCTACTGGAAAAGATGAGCAGGATGGCCCGCAGCCGCGAAGAGTGCTGGTTCCGTGGCCTGAACGAAGATCAGCTCGAGCAACTGAGTGGACTGCTGGAAACGCTCTACAACAACATGAATACCGGGCCGGTAGCCCTAGCGACTGCTACGGCAAGCTGATTGCAAATTCCGAAAAAACGAGGGGCAAAGCCGAAGCTTCACCCCTCGTTTTGGATGACGATGCGCGGCCGAACCGCGATCAAATCAACGCAGCAGTTCAGCCTTGTTCTCGGTCGACGTCAGCTTGCCGTTGACGTCGCTCAGCACGTTGCCGGGGATGGTGACCAGGCGGCCTTCCAGGATCAACTGCACCGAACCATCCGAATTTACGCGGTACACCGGAGCAAGGCGCTGGCCGTTAGCGCCATAGACCATCTTGCCTTCGGCAATCTTGCCGGCGTCTTCAGCATGGACCGCAACCGGCACCAGCGAGAAGCTTGCCAGCGTGGCAAGGACAGCAAAAGGGGCGAGCATTTTCATACAACTTCTCCAAAGGCAGGCGAATCCCGTTCGCCAGTTGCTAACCTAGGTAAGTAATTTGCCAAGAGTCGTCAATTGTATTTTCTGCACTTGCGAAGGTTTTTTTCGCAACTGCGGTCGTTTGCTTCGTTTCGGCCCGAAGCGAGGCCATGATAATCGTCGCGGCGATTGCCTCGGCGGTTGATCGCCGTGGCATTTGCGAGCAGGACTTGCCGGCGATGTGATCGTCGCTTTCGGCGGTCAAAGCGGACGAATTCGGGGATTGCGCGCAGGCTGGTCTGTTGCCGATCCTACCGCCACATAGGGAAGAGGCAGAGATAATGAGCAAGGTGATGTCGGGGATCAGGATCCTCGAAGTGGCGCAATTTACTTTCGTCCCGGCAGCCGGCGCCGTCCTCGCCGATTGGGGCGCCGACGTGATCAAGGTCGAGCATCCCCTGCGCGGCGACACGCAGCGCGGCTTTCTCAACATGGGCGGGGTCAAGCTCGACCCGCTGCGCCACACGCTGATCGAACATCCCAATCGCGGCAAGCGCAGCGTCGGCATCGATATCTCCACGCCCGAGGGCCAGGAAGTCCTCTATGAACTGGCCAAAACCGCTGACGTGTTCCTGACCAATTACCTGCCGGGCGTGCGCCAGAAAAACAAGTTCGACGTCGAGCACATCCGCGCCGTCAATCCGAACATCATTTATGCGCGCGGCAGCGCCTGGGGCAACAAGGGGCCGGAGCGCGAAAAGGGCGGCTTCGACGGCACCGCTTTCTGGTCGCGCAGCGGCATCGCCGATTGCATGACCCCGCCCGAACTCGAAGGCCCCTTGTCGCAGGGCATGCCGGCTTTCGGCGATTCGATCGGCGGCATGTTCATCGCCGGCGGCATCTCCGCGGCGCTGTTCCACCGCGAGAGAACCGGCGAAGCCAAGGTCATGGATGTCTCGCTGATGAGCGCTGCCGCCTGGGCCTCGGGGGCCAACATCGCCCAGGCGCTGGAAACCGGCATCATCACCAAGAACTCGATGCCGAGTTCGGGCGGCGTCGGCACTAACCCGTTCATGGGCAATTTCTGGACCTCGGACAAGCGCACCATCAACCTGTGCATGGTCAGCCCCACCGGCCTCATCCGCGATACCTTCGAACATATCGGTCGCCCCGAATGCGCCGATGATCCGCGTTTTGCCGATGTGCTGAGCCTCATGAAAAACGCCAAGGAGGGCAGTGCGATTCTGGTCGAAGCCTTCGCCAAGCAGCCCTTCGCTTATTGGCGCGAGCATCTCAAAACGCTGAAGGGCCAGTGGGCGCCGATCCTGACCCTGCTCGAACTGGCCAATGACGAACAGGCGCTGGCGAACGATACCATCATCGACGTCGAGGCCTCCGACGGCGGCAAGCCGATCAAGCTGGTCCGCAACCCGGTGCAATGGGATGGCGAGCCGGTCGAGACCACCCGCGCGCCGCAAGCCTCCGAGCATACCGAGATCGTGCTGATGGAACTGGGTCTCGATTGGGACAAGATCGAGGCATACAAAGCCAAGGGCGCCATCGCCTGACATGGCCCAGGTGATGAAAGGCGTGCGGGTTCTCGAGGTCGCACAATTCGTCTTTGTGCCCTCGGCCGGCGCCATTCTCGCCGATTGGGGCGCCGATGTCATCAAGGTGGAACATCCCGTGCGCGGCGATGCCCAGCGCGGGATGTTCACGATCGGCGGGGTACGCTTCGACCCGCAAGTCAACCCAATGATGGAGCACCCCAATCGCGGCAAGCGCAGCATTGGCATCGACATCAGCCAAGCAGAAGGCCAGCAGCTGATTTACGAACTGGCCAAGGAAGCCGATGTTTTCCTGACCAATTACCTGCCCGATGCGCGGCAGAAGCTGAAGATCGATCTCGAACACATCCGTACCGCCAATCCCAACATCATCTATGCCCGCGGCAGCGCTTATGGCGACAAAGGCCCGGATCGCAATCGGGGTGGCTTCGATTCGACCGTGTTCTGGATTCACAGCGGCATTGCCCATGCGCTGACCCCCCAGGAATACGACGTGCCGCTGACGCAAGGTATCGGCGGAATCGGCGATTCGCTCGGGGGCATGAATTTGGCCGGTGGCATCGCTGGCGCGTTGTTTCATCGTACGCAAACCGGCGAGGCGCTGGAAGTCGATGTTTCGTTGCTCAGTTCCGCCTGGTGGATCACCGGGCAAGTGCTCGACACTTATGTCGAGAGTGGCCAGCAGATGCGGGTGTCCATCCCGGAGGCTGGTGGCTCGGCCTACAGCCCGTTTGTCGGCAATTACCGCACCAGCGACAACCGTGTGATCAGTCTGTTCATCCTCGTCCCCGGCCCATACATCCGCGACACCTTCGCGCATCTCGGCATCCCCGAATTAGCCGATGACCCTCGGTTTTCCGAAGCCAAGGCGTTGATGGCCAACAGCCTGATAGCCGGCGAAGCCATCGCCAAAGCCTTTGCCGGCCAGACTTTCGATTATTGGCGCCAGCATCTCAAGACCATGAAGGGGCAATGGGCGGCGGCGCAAAGCCTGCTCGATCTTGGCAAGGACGAGCAGGCCCTGGCCAACGATATGTTCTTCGAGGTCGAGCGGATCGACGGCAAGGGCACGTTGAAGATCGCGCGCGGTCCGGTTCAATTCAATCATGAGCCGGTGCAAAGCTGCCGTTCGCCGCAAGCTTCTGAGCATACAGAGACAATCCTGCTGGATCTGGGGCTTGAATGGGAGCGGATCGAGCGCCTAAAGGCTTCAGGAACGATTGCTTAGCAAGGCGCACAATAAACAGGACGGCGCTTGACGAGCGATGACGGGACGCTAACGCGCGCACCGATGCTGCGGTCGATACAAGGGCTGCGAACAGATAAGGACTTGAGGCGATGAAACCCGGCACCCGTTTGAAAAGCGCCGCTTGCGATACCGAAGTCATGGTGATCCGCAGCGGCTCCGGCGCGATCGAATGCGGTGGCGCGCCGATGGGTGAGGCCAAGCCCGCCGAAGCCGCACCGCTCAGCGCCGAGTTTTCCGGCGGCACGCTGATGGGCAAGCGCTATGTCGATGCCGATGGCGCGTTCGAACTGCTCTGCGTGAAGCCGGGCAAGGGCTCGCTGGCGGTCGATGGCAAGGCGCTGGTCACCAAGGACGCCAAGCCCCTGCCGGCTTCGGACTGAATTCGGCCGCACACAACCATGAACATCGCGCTTCTTCTCGAAATGGCGGCCGAGGCCGCTCCCGATCGTATCGGCCTGGTCTGCGACGGCAAGCGCTGGACCTATGCCGATCTGCTGGCCGCGGCGCGCGGTGCTTTCGAGTTGATCGAGGAAAGCGGCTGCAGCCATGTCGCGCTGCTCGATGAAAGCAGCGAGGCTGCCGTCATCGCCTTGTTCGGCGCGGCGCTGGCCGGCGTGCCCTATTGCCCTCTCAATTACCGGCTGCCCGATCAAGATCTGAGGGCCCTGTTGGGCCGGATCGCGCCAGCCTTGATCGTCGGCGATGAAGAACGGATCAGCCGGCTCTCAGGCGATACGGGCCACGCGATCTTTTCGCGCGAGGAGTTCACTCAGAAGGTGCAGGAAACCGCGCCGGCTGCGAGCGACCGCGAATACGATCCCGGCGAGGGCATCGCCGTGCAGCTGTTCACCAGCGGCACCACGGCTGCGCCCAAGGCGGCGATCCTGCGCCATTCGAACCTGATGTCCTACATCCTGGGCGCGGTGGAGTTCGCCTCGGCCGAGGAAACCGATGCTGCGCTAGTGTCGGTGCCGCCTTACCACATCGCCGGTATTTCCGCGCTGATGAGCTCGATCTATGCGCAACGCCGCATCGTCATGCTGCCCAACTTTGCCCCCAAGGCCTGGGTAAAGCTGGCGGTGAGCGAGAAGGTGACCAATGCCTTCGTCGTGCCCACCATGCTGTCGCGGATCGTCGAATCGCTGGCGCCCGGCGAACATACCGAGCTGTCCTCGCTGCGCGCGGTGGCTTACGGCGGCGGCAAGATGCCGCTGGAACTGATCCGCAAGGCGCTGGATCTGATGCCGCACACCGGTTTTACCAATGCCTATGGCCTTACCGAGACCAGTTCGACCGTGGCGCTGCTCGGCCCCGACGATCACCGCGAGGCTCACGCCGCCGATGATCCCAAGGTCAGCGCCCGCCTTACTTCGGTGGGCAAGCCCCTGCCCACGATCGAACTTGAAATCCGCGACGAGGAAGGCCGCGTACTGCCCACCGGCCAGCCCGGCGAAATCTATGTCCGCGGCGATCAGGTGTCGGGCGAATATAAGGAACGCAGCGCGCTCGATGCCCAGGGCTGGTTCCCCACCCGCGATGCCGGCTACCTCGACGAAGAAGGCTATCTGTTTCTGTCGGGACGCGCCGATGACGTGATTGTGCGCGGCGGCGAAAACATTTCGCCAGGCGAAATCGAGGATGTGTTGCTGACTTATCCGGCAGTGGCCGACGCCTGCGCGGTAGCGGTTCCCTCGGCGGAATGGGGCGAAGGCATCGGTATCGCCGTGGTGGTGCGCGAAGGCCATCCGGCCCCTGGCGAAGATGATCTGAAAAAGCTGATCCGCAGCCGCCTGCGATCGAGCCGCGTGCCCGACAAAGTGCTGTTCCTGAAGGAATTGCCGTACAACGAGATGGGCAAGCTGCTGCGCCGCGAGGTCAAGACCCTGCTTGCCGGCTGAGGCACGCCTGACGATCCCGCTGGCGCGCTGGGCCGATCGCCGACTTCAGCTATTGGCTCAGGAAGCCGGTTCAGCCGCCATCGCCGGTCTGTCCGGCGCAGCATTGATGGGCGAGCGAGCCGCGCTCAACCGCTTTGCCATTCCGGGTCTGGTCTCGGCAGGCGGTGGCTGCAAGCTGCTCCGCGCGCAGGATGGCTGGATCGCACTCAATCTCGCTCGCCCCGACGATCGCCATTTGCTGCCGGCGCTGTTCGGCGATGCCGGGCTGGATATCACTGACGATGCCGCGATCGCCGCCCGCATTGCCGCATCGGAATGCACCGCGTTGCTCGCGCAAGGCCGCGCGCTGGGATTGGCGATTGCTGCAGCGGACGAGATTCCGGAATGCCCACCCGCCGAAGTATTGAAGCATGGCCCTGAGCGCGCGCCGCCGCAAAGGCCCCGTCCGCTGGTGCTGGATTTGTCGGCGCTATGGGCCGGGCCGCTGGCGGGACATTTGCTGTGGCTGGCCGGAGCCGAGGTCGTGAAGATCGAAAACCCCCGCCGCCCCGATAGCCTGCGCGACGGCGATCCGGCGCTGTTTGCTCGTTTGAACCAGGGTAAATCCAGCATTGTCCTGGATATGGCTACGCCCGCCGGGCGCGGCGCTTTGCTCGCGCTGATCGCGCGCGCCGACATGGTGATCGAGGCGGCACGGCCGCGCGCGCTGGCCCAGCTCGGCATCGATGCCGATGCGCTGGTCGCGGTACAGCCGGGATTGGTCTGGGTGACGATTACCGGCCACGGCGCCCGCAGTCCGCAACGTGACTGGGTGGGATTTGGTGACGATACTGCGGTCGCTGGCGGCCTGACCGCCGCGCTGTTTCAAGCTTCGGGAACGATCGGCTTTGGCGGCGATGCCCCGGCCGATCCGCTGGCGGGGATTGTCGCGGCACTGGCTGGATGGCGGGCCTGGCGCAGCGGCAAAGCGCAGCGCATTGCCGCAGCGATGAGTGGCATCGTCGCCGCTGCCCTCGATGAGGAACGCGCCATCGATCCCGCAGGATTGACCGCGACCTTGCGCGACTGGAACGAGGCGCGGGGCAAGCGATTTCCTGCATACGCCCCCGGCCCGGTCACCGCCGCGATTCCCACGCTGGGCGCCGATAACGGCCAGTGGCTGGCATGCTGATCCGCGATGCCGAAATCTGGCGGGGCGATCGAGACGACGTTCGCCTCGCCGCCGGTCGTATCGAGGCGTTAGGCCAATTGCCCCCTCGCCCCGGCGAAGCGGTGATCGACGCGGGTGGGGGGGCACTGCTGCCCGGCCTGCACGATCATCACATTCACTTGCCCGCGCTCGCCGCGAAAGCCGCTTCGGTGATCTGCGGACCGCCGGAGGTGGTGGATAAAGCCCAGCTTGCCGCGCGCCTCGCTGCGCAGCATGGCAGCGGTTGGATACGGGGCATCCTCTATCACGAAAGCGTGATGGGCCTCCCCGATGCCCCTGCCCTCGACCGGCTGGTCAGTGATCGCCCCCTGCGCATCCAGCACCGCTCCGGGCGGATGTGGCTGCTCAATTCCATCGGGTTGGACAAATTGCTGCAGTTGGCGCCCCCGCCGCCGGGGCTGGTTCGCGATGCCCGCGGCTATACCGGGCAGTTGTTCGAGGAGGACGACTGGCTGCGTCAGGCCCTGGCCTCCGCGCCACCGGGATTTGGCGATATTTCCGGCAGCTTGGCCCGCTTTGGCATAAGCGGCCTCACCGAAATGTCACCGCGCAACGCGGCGCAGATGGCGGCCCATTTTGCAGCGGAAATGGCAAGCGGAGCGCTTAGCCAAAAAGTGGTGCTGGCGGGTGCTTTATCGCTGAGCGACATCCCGCCCGGCCCGTGGCATTTGGGACCGGCAAAGCTCCATTTGCATGAGGCGGCGTTACCTCCGTTCGACGAGGCTACCACATTCATCGCCGATGCGCATCGCCGCGAGCGCCCGGTGGCGATCCATTGTACCACCGAGGTCGAACTGGTGTTCGCGCTCGCCGCGCTCGAAGCCACGGGTTCACTTTCCGGAGATCGCATCGAGCACGCCGGTATCGTCGGAGACGATCACATCCCCCGGATTGCCGACCTCGGTCTGGCGGTGGTCAGCCAACCCCATTTCATCGCCGAACGTGGCGATGCCTATCTCCGTGATGTCGAACCGCGCCACCAGGGCGAGTTATACCGCCTGGCCAGCTTTATCGGGGCTGGAGTGCCGCTGGCGGCGGGTAGCGATGCCCCGTTCGGCAGCGCCGATCCCTGGGCGGCGATGCGCGCCGCCATCTCCCGGACCACGGCGGCGGGACAAATCATCGGCGGGATGGAAGCGCTATCGCCCGAGGCCGCTCTGGGCCTGTTCCTGGCGGTGCCGCAGGACTTGCTGCGCCAGCGTCGGATCGCGGTCGGCGAACCCGCCGACTTGTGCCTGCTGGCCCTCCCCTGGCAGGCCGCGCGCGACCGCTTGTCAGCCGACGATGTCCGCGCCACCATCATCGGTGGCGAGATCGTCTACAATCGCATCGATCAGCCCCCAGCCTAGCGCGGTCCGCGCTGAAATGCGCTTGCCCGAGAGCACCATCAGCGCGGTGCGCTGGCGCCCGATCCGGCGAGTCAGCGCTACACAGCCGCCGGCTCCGGGCAATATCCCCATCGCCAGTTCGGGCAGTTGAAACCACGCCCCAGGCGTCGCCACCAGACGCCGTGCCCATGCCGCCATTTCCAGTCCGGCGCCCACGCAGCCGCCTTGCACTCTCACCTCCAGGCGATCGGTGCAACGCGCGATCTGGGGAGCAGGCAAGGTCTGGCGGCGAATGGCATGCGCCGTTGCGGGATCGCGGGTGGTGCCGAATTCCGTCAGATCGGCGCCCAGGCAAAAGCTGCGGCCGCCCGCCTGCAGCACAATGCGCGTGATCGTTTCATCGAGCGCCGCCAAGGCGAAAGCCTGGTGAAGCTGATCGCGCAAAGTCCGGTCGATAGTATTTCCCGGCGGACGGTCGAGTTTGAGACGAAGCGTCGAGCTCTCACGCTCCATCACGAGCCCACCCGGCTGCGGGTTCGCCCGCGTTTCCCCATGGCCGGCCAGCCAACGGGCATGGTCAGTGCTGCCCTGCAAAACCGCATAGGCCAGCGATTCCACCACCAGCCCTTCCTGATCGCCCACCTCTGGCAAAATGCGCAGCAGATCGACCACTACCGCCGCTGCCTGCGGGTGGGCGGTGATCTGACTGGCCAGCATCGCCAATCCCACCGGCGGCTCAACCACCGCATCGAGCCGCGCCGCGAGTGGATGCGAAGGATTCCCGAAGCCGATCACCGGGCATGGGGGGAGTAGGATTGGCTGGTCGGGAACGGACGCATGATCGAGGTCGATCAACACCAGTGGGCCAAAGTCACCATCGCCAGCCCACAAACGTTCCGCATCGATTATGAATTCATGCGAGGGCATCGATCAAACTGTTCCTTGCCGCAGGCAGCTATCCCAATTCGGCGCCACAATAGGCTGCTGCCGCGCCGAGGCAACGACTCACCCCCGCATAGAGGCTGTAAACGAGGGTGGGGTAGCGGCAAGTGGTCGATTGCAGCCCAGATTTGCTCACTTATGTTGAAAAAATATGCCCATTTTCGGCCATTCCCTCGCAAAAATGACAAGAGTTGTCATAAAAAACGAGACGCTCTCATTTTTTGTTGACTCAAGCTCGCATCGAGTCAAATCTCCAATCAAAGCGATAATTGAGAGGAAAACTGGATGCCTTCGCCCAAAGCCTCATCGAACAAGGCCAAGATTGCCCGACGGGTGATCGAGGTGCTGGAATTCTTTGATGACAACCACCGCGAGGCGACGGTGATGGATATCGTGCGGCGCTATAATCGCCCGCAATCGAGCACCTCGGAACTGCTGTCCAGCCTGGTCGAACTCGGCCTCTTGCACAAGGATCCCTATTCGCGCGCTTATGCGCTGACGCCGCGCGCGGCGCTGCTGGGCGTGGCCAGCCAGTCGGGTGTGGTCCGCGATGGCCGGCTGGTGCAGTTGGTCGATCGGCTGGTCGCGCAGACCGGGCTGGCGGTGAGCATTTTCGGCATGGTCGGGCTCAACACCCAGATCGTCAGCTGGCGCGCCAGTTCGCGCAGCAATTCGCCGGCCACGCGCGGGTTGTTCGGCGGCATGCAGGAGCCGCTGTTCGCCTCGGCTGCCGGCTGGCTGCTGCTGTCGACCGTGGCGCAGCCCCGCGCCGATGGCATTGTCCGCCGCCTCAACGCCGAAGCGCCGGACGATCGCAAATTCTCGACCAGCGCTTTGTCGGCAACGCTCCAGCAATGCCGCGATACCGGCTTTGCCGTCGGCACAGCGGGCTTCGACTCGACGGCAGAAACGCTCGCCGTCCTGTTGCCCGATCAAGCATCGAGCCACCCGCTCGCGGTTGGCTTCGTCTATGGCCCGGAAGTGCGGGTGAAGCACGATGGCTTGCTCGAATGCCTGCGCGATGGCATCCGCCATTGCCTGCAGTCCGATCTCGCCGATACCAACCGCGTCGAGGCTCTGCCCAACGCGGCCTGATACCAAAGGCAATGACAGAAACCTGTCCCGTCCATGCTGAGCTTGTCGAAGCACTGCCTTCTTCTGGTAAACTTTAGAAAGAAAGGCAGCCCTTCGACGGGCTCAGGGCGGACGGGAAAAGGTGGCTGGGTGCGCTTAGCGCTACGGGGGTGTGAGTAGCAGGGGCTGCTCAAGCCGGCGTAGGTGGCTCGGGGTGTTCGGCCCGGTGCGGGTCGTCGTGGAAAGTGGCGCCGTCGAAATGCTCGAGCGGCGCCCTTAGCGCACGACTGAAATCGATCCGCTGGCCGACACGCTGCGCCACCGCCGCCTGTTCGGGCTGAAATGTATGGCAATTGGGCGGAATGGCCTGCGCATTCGATTGGCGCGATAGCGGCATCGTCCGGCCATGCGCGACAAGGCTGGCCCATTGCAGGATTCGCGCGGCCTCCGCCGCATCGGTATCGAGCGTGGCGATCCAATCGCGCAGTTGTGTCAACGAGCGGCCAGCGATACCCTCGGGCATGGTGATCGACCCGTCTCGCAAGTGCCAGAACTGCACCCTCTTGCCGTCTTTGCGCAACTCGACCGATTGCTCGCCATCCACAGGGTCGCCCGCCAGCACATCGTAGACCAGACCTTCCCGATCGCCGGCATGCGCTGCAGCCAATAGGGCAAGATCATGAAGATGCGTGCAATTCTGACGTTTTTCGGGTGCCGCACGTTGCTGGGCTTCCGCCAGGGGTAAGCCCAGAAAGGTGCCGCGCAGCACGGCGCGCGCGCCGGGACAGGTTGTCCAGGGCGCACGATCCATCACCGGCTCAACCCCGGTAATCCGCTCCCCGTCGTGTTGCAGGGTGACGAGCATGCAGTGAAGATCATCTTCCAGCGCCGCAGAGGCCTGACCAACGCCTGGGATTATCCGGATACGGCGGCGAAAGCCGGGTATTCCGCCCCATTCCTTTGGCACGTTTGTTTCACTTGTCGTCATCGTCCCTCCCGCATCGCCATATTGGCTTATCATATCTGCTACCGCCAACGGCCTTGGCAGTCCGGGCCATCGCCGCGACGATTTGCGAGGTGTACCGCATAGTCGATGGATGGTGATCCGAGTCGCCTTCCGATAGGCGCTGTCCGAGAAACAGTTCCACTTTTGTCACCACTTTGAAGGAGAGCATCGATGTCGGATATTCTGGGCTATCGCGGCAAGCGCGTCATCGTCACCGGCTGTTTTTCGGGGATGGGCGAAGCCACGGCCAAGATGCTGCTCGATCTCGGCGCCGAAGTGCATGGCTTCGATTATAAAGCCTGCACCCTGCCGCTGGCGAGCTTTACCACGGTCGACCTGCGCGATCCGGCATCGATCGAAGCCGGCGTGGCTGCGGTCGGCGGCAAGATCGATGGTTTGTTCAACTGCGCTGGTCTGCCGGGTGGCGGAGCCTTCAATCCGATCGATACGATGAAGGTCAATTTCATCGGCACCCGCCATCTCACCGAGCAGGTAATCACGCATATGGGCGAAGGCGGCGCGATCGTTTCGATCGCTTCGACCGGCGGATTGGGCTGGAGCCGGCGCATTCCCGTGCATATGGAATTGCTGCAGGCCCAGGGCTTCCAGGGCGCGCTCGACTGGTGCGCCGACCATATGGATCAGGTTGCCGAGGGTTATGGCTTCTCCAAGGAGGCGGTGATCGTCTGGACGCAATTCCTCGGCGCTCATCTGATCAAGAAGGGCATCCGCATCAATTGCTCGCTGCCTTCGCCGACGCAGACGCCGATGATGGCGAGCTTCCACGCTCACTCGGGCAAGGCGATCGTCGATGCCGCCGCCGAGCCGCTGGGCCGTTACACCACGCCCGCCGAGCAGGCCGGTGGCATCGTCCTGCTGAACAGCGCGCTCGCCGGCGTGATCAATGGCGTGGTGCTGCCGGTCGATGGTGGCTTCATGGGCGGTGTCGCGACCGGTCAGGTCGATTTGTCGCTGATGATGGGCAAGGCCAAAGCCTGACCGCAGCATCGCCGCAGCGCTAGTTCGCCGCGGCCCGATTGCCGATAGCGCCAGCGTGGCTAGTGCTATCGGCCATTCGCCCGACCTTGCAGCCACCAGACTTTGCCGAAGAGAACCAACCCATGAACTTCGACCTCACCGACGAACAGGAAATGGTGCGCGACACCTTCGCGCGGTTCCTCGACGAGAACAGCAGCACCTTGCGGGTGCGCGCGGCGCAATCCCCCGAGAATGGAGCTTCGGGGTTTGACCAGGCGCTGTGGACCGGCCTGGCTGAACTCGGCGCCTTTGCCATGCGCGTGCCAGAAACGGCGGGCGGCATGGGCATGGGGCTGTTCGATGCCGTGCTGGTGATGGAAGAGGCCGGGCGCACGCTGGTGTCGGGGCCACTGGCCGAGGCATTGGTGGCCGCACGCCTGCTCGGGCAACTCGGTGGCGATGCCGGCGAGAAATTACTGAACCGGGCTATCTCCGGCGAAGCGGTGGTCACGATCGCCATGAGCGATGTCGCCGAAACCGGGGTGCAATGGGTCGCTGGTGGTCTGGTCGCCGAAGCCGTGGTCGCACGCAAGGGCGACGCCGTAGTGCTGATCAATGTTCCTGCCGCCGCGCGCAAAAGTGAGGATAATCTCGCATCCACGCCGATCGCCGAGATCGATCTCGCCGCGCTGCCCGCCGTGGTGCTGGAATCGGGCGCCGATGCGCTGGCGACATTCGCCGCCGGGCTGGAGGAATGGAAGCTGCTGATCTCCGCCGGGCTCGCCGGGATCGGTCGCGAAGCGCTGAAGCTGGCCTCGGCCTACGCCTGCGAGCGCAAACAGTTCGGGCAATTGATCGGCACCTTCCAGGGTATTTCGCATCCCCTCGCCGACCTGCTGTGCGACGTCGATGGCGGCAAGCTGCTAGTGTGGAAGACGCTGCGCGACATTCATGATGGTGTCGCCGAAGCCGGCGCGGGAATTTCGATCGCCACCTGGTGGAACGTCGGCGCGGCGGCGAAAGCGGTAGCGCAGGCGCTGCACACCTTCGGCGGCTATGGCCTGACCACCGAATACGACATCCATTTGTTCAACCTGCGCGCCCGCGCGTGGCCGCTGGTGATGGGCGATCCGCAACTGCTGCTCGCTGAGGGTGGCCGCCGGCTTTATGCCGGGGAAAAGGCTGCCCTTCCCGATGTCGGCGAAGTGCCGGTCGATTTCGATCTCGGCGATGAAGCTCGCGCCATCGTCACTGAAATTCACAAATTCTTCGACGATCATGCCACCGCAGAAATGCGCGAAAAATTCCACTACTCGTGGGAAGGCCACAATCCCGAGCTGCACAAGAAGCTCGCCGACCAGGGCCTGTTGTTTCTGGGTTGGCCTGCCGAAATGGGCGGTCGCGGTATCCCCGCCTATGCCAAGATCGCCGCGATGGATGCCTTCGAGGAGGTGGGCTACAACAACCCCGCCAAGAATGTCGCAGCAATGGTCGGCGCGATCATCCACCGCTTCGGCAGCGATGAGTTGAAGGACGAAGTGCTCGCCAAGATCGTCTCGGGCGAAGCGATCTGCAGCCTGGGCTATTCCGAACCGGGCTCGGGCTCAGACGTCTTCGCCGCGCAATGCCGCGCCACGCCCGAGGGCAATGGCTGGCGGATCGATGGCACCAAGATGTTCACCAGCGGCGCCAATCTGGCGGATTACGTGCTGATGCTGTGCCGCACTAATACCGAGGTCGCCAAGCACAAGGGCCTTACGATGTTCATCGTGCCGTTGAAGGCCGAGGGCGTGACGATCCAGCCCGTCCACACCTTCCAGGATGAGCGCACCAACATCACCTTTTATGACGGCGTGCACATCCCCGACAGTTGGCGGCTGGGCGATGTCGATGGCGGCGTCAAGACGATGAGCGCCAGCCTCGAACTCGAACATGGCGGCGGCTTTTCCAAGGTGATGCGTGCCACGCTCGAAGCCGCCGAGGAATTGTGCCGCGAGATCAAGCGCGGCGGTCATCCGATCATTGAGGATACCGCTTGCCAGCAGCGGCTGGCCCGCTGCTACGCCGATCTGTGGATTTCGGATATGCTGGCCTTCCGCTCACAATGGGCCAGCGTCGAGAAAAAACCGAACCACGCTTTCGGGCCGATGGCCAAGATGTTCTCATCGGAGAAATTCCTTACCGATTCGCGCGATCTGCTCGAATTGACCGCGCCACTGTCGCTGTCGAAGCGACCAGGCGCAGCGCAATTGATCAACCAGTCCTATCGCCACGCTCACGGCACGACGATTTACGGGGGCACCAGCGAAGTCCACCGCTCGATGGTCGCCGAACGCGGGCTCGGCCTGCCCCGTACCCGCGGTTGAGGAATAATCATGACCGACGCACCCCATCTCCTGACTGAAGACACCGAAGACGGCATTCTGATCGCCACGCTTAATCGCCCGGACAAGCTCAACGCGCTTGATGGCGAGACGATGGATCTGTTCGAGCAGGCGGTGCTGCGCTTTCGCGATACGCCCGAACTCAAGGTGTTCCTGATCCGCGCCACCGGGCGCTATTTCTGCGCCGGCGCCGATCTGCGTTCGGGCATGCGCAATGAAATACCGCAAACGCGCTCGGCGCGAGGCATCCGCGAAAACCACCGGATCAACCTCAACGGCATGCACCGGATCTATGACGAGATGGAGCATATCGAAAAGCCTTTCGTGGTCGCGCATCATGGCATGTGCGTGGGTGGTGGCCTCGAAATGTCGCTGTCCTGCGATTTCCGCCTCGCGGCCAAGAGCGCGGGCTATGCTTTTCCCGAAGGCTTGTTCGGCGTGCTGCCGGCTTCGAACGGGGTCAGCCGCCTCACCCGCCTATGCGGACCGCATTGGGCGCGCTGGCTGATCATGGCCAATAAGCCCGCCAATGCCGATCTCGCGCTAACCATGGGCCTCGTCCACCAGGTGTTCCCGGATGAGAGTTTTGCCGATGAAGTGCTGGATTTCTGCCACCACCTCGCCAAGCAGAATGGCGAGCAGATGGGCGCGGCCAAGATCGCGATCGAGATGTGCGCCGAAGTCGGCCCGGAAATGGGTCGGCACGTGGAGCGTATGGCCAACAGCGCGCTGATGCAGAACCCCGAGTATCTGGCGGGCATGGAAAAGTATCTGAAAGGCGTGGGCGGCAAGGGTAAAAGCTGAAGGCGAGGCTCGGACCGGAGCGAGCATCTCCCCTCCCGCTTGCGGGAGGGGTCGGGGGTGGACACTTCTACCAGTGCAAAATGGCGCAACCCGATAATGCGGCTAGCCTGGACGCCCTGGGCGAAAACTTACGACATTACGGACGCAGCGATGCCCACCCCAGCCCCTCCCGCAAGCGGGAGGGGAGTCAAAGCGGAACCCTTTCAGCGCTTCCGCATATCCCGGATCGCCATTTCCATCAGCCTGGCCGATGGTCGCAGAAAATGCGTATCGTCGTGCTTGATATCCTGCGCCATCTTGACCGGCAGTTCGTCATCCGTCGAAATCGTCGTCGAGCGTTCGATGCCGATCATCAGCACCGTCGCCATGGCGAATTCGGGCGAACGCGGCGCACGAGAATCGCCATCCATCTGCTCGGCCAGCAAGCCGATGATCGGCTGCGTCGATTTGATCCGCTGACTGGTCATGCGCGGGTCCTGCTGATCCGACATCGCATTGCGCAGATGTAACAATCGCGAATGTTTTTGCCAGAATGCCTGATAATTGCTGACGAAATCATAGCAGCGGTCGCCCAGTTCGCCATCGTCCCAGCGCTTGCGCAGAGCGCCCAGATAGACATCCTCGGCGCTGGCCATCACCGGCTCCAGCACCGCGACCAACACCTCGGTGAGGTCCGAAAAATAATTGTACAGCGAGGTCATGCCGAGCGACGCCTCACGCGCCACCGCGCTCAACGAGATAGGCGAGCGCCCGGCATCGCAATAAAGCAGCCGGGTCGCGGCCAGCAGGATGCGTTCGCGGGTATCGCGACCCTTGCGGCCCAGTCGCTGGCCATTGAGGTTATGGCTGACTTCGCCATCCTCATACGCCGCCCCATCTTCACACTTGGCGTCGGTCAGCGTCGCAATGTCCGGTAAGCCGCCACGCGGCCCCGTGCGGGAGGCGGCATTTGCCGCCCCCTCGCCCGGATCGACCGCCAGATTGCGCTTGTCCATGCGTGTCACGTAAACCCGCGCAATTGCCCGACCTGCGGATCAGACTGTGGTCGCGATCATCTTGGTCTCGAGGAATTCCTCGATCCCTTCCAGGCCCCATTCACGACCAATGCCGCTGGCCTTGTAACCGCCGAAGGGAATGTCCCCAGCGATGCACATGCCGTTGTTGACGCTCATCGAACCGGTACGGATGCGCTTGGCGATCTTCATCGCGCGCGCGGAATCGCCCGAGGAAACACCGCCCGACAAGCCGTAGCTGCTGTCATTGGTGATGCGGATGGCATCCTCATCGTCTTCGAAGGGAATCACGACCAGGACCGGGCCGAATATCTCCTCTTGAGCAATACGCATGTCGTTCGTGACATCGACAAAGCAGGTCGGCTCGATGAAATAGCCGCCACCCTTGTCGGGGCGGGCCTTGCCGCCGTGCAGCAGCGTGGCGCCTTCCTTCTGGCCCAGTTCGATGTAGCCCAGCACCCGCTCCATCTGCCGCTTGGAGATCACCGGGCCCATGATGTGCTCGGGATTGGTGATGTCGCCCCAATTGTCGCCAACGCCGGCGTAGGATTGCTTGAGAATAGCCACGGCTTCCTGATAGCGGCTCTTGGGCACCAGCAGGCGCGATTGCACGGCGCAGCCCTGACCCGCATGAAACAGCAGCATGGTCATTGCCACGTCCATGGCAAAATTCGGCGCATCGTCGAGGACGATCTTGGCCGATTTGCCGCCCAGCTCCAGGAACACGCGCTTCAGCGTCGCGGCGCCCTTTTCCATGATGCGCTTGCCGACGCCGGTCGAGCCGGTGAAGGAAATCAGATCGACGCGGGGATCGGCCACCAGCTGTTCGCCCGCTTCGGCGGGATCGCTGGCGGATATGACGTTGATCACGCCCGCCGGGAAGCCGGCCTCTTTGGCAAGCTCGCCGAAGATCGCGCCCATGCCGGGGGTATTCGGCGCGGGCTTCAGGATCACCGTGCAACCTGCCAGCAGCGCGGCCACGACCTTGCCGATATTGACGTAGAGCGGCACGTTCCACGGGGTGATCGCCGCGACCACGCCGACCGGTTCATAAACCGCGAAACGGTGGTGGTTCATGCCGAAAGCGGGCCGGGTGCCGTAGTCCCTTTCCCAGGTGACCTGCGAAAACACGCGGATGTAATCGTCCCAACCGTCGAGCGCCATGCCGACATGCGCGCGCGACACCGCGCCCAGGGCAGCCCCGGCTTCATGCACGGCGAGATCGCTCAGCCGGTCGCGGTTAGCCTCGAACAAGGCGCGATATTTCTTGACCAGATCCAGTCGCTTCTCGTGGTTGGTCGACCAATCGGTATTGTCGAAGGCACTGCGTGCGGCAACGATCGCTGCCTCGACATCGGCGGAGGTGGCGTCGGCAGCCTTGCCCACCGGCTCGCCGGTCCACGGGCCGATGACATCGTAAGTGCGCCCGCCGGCGGCGTCGCGGAGTTCGCCGTCGATGAACAGCTTTGCTTCGGGAAGTTGAGCCATGGTGTGTTCCTGTATGCGTTAGGAGGAAGAAGGTTGGGTCAGGCGGAAGGTCGGGCGGCGCCGAGCGTCACGAAACCCATTTGAATATCGGCGGGGGTATTGATCACCGCGCGGATCGCCTCGGCGGCGGAGTTGTAATGCGAAATCGGCAGCTTGCCGATGTGAATCCCGACCTGGGCATTTTCCTGCACAAAGCGCATCGCCGCCTCGCGCGGCCAATTGCTGCCGGTCTTGGTTTCATCCATCATCATGCCGGCACTGACCACGGTGACGCGAACCCCCTGTGGCTCGAGATCCCGGGCCCATTCGCGCGACATATATTCCAGTCCAGCCTTGGTGCCGGCGTACATCCACAGCATCGGCATGCGCAGATGCACCGATTCGCTGGATATATTGACGAGATGCCCGCCTCTTTTGCCATCTGACCCGCGCAGCAGCGGCACGGCTTCGCGCGTACAATAGATCGGGCCCAGCAGATTAGTTTTCACCTGCAGCATGATCTGCTCATCGGGCGCATCTTCGATCGCAAACGGCTGATAGATCGCAGCGTTGTTGATCATCACATCGATACGCGGGAAGCGCTCGGCAATCGCGGCAAAGGCGGCGCGAACCGAATCAGGATCGCCGACATCGCAGGACAGCGCCAGATGCTCGCTGTTATCAGGATGGTCTTTGGCGATCTCCGCAACCACGGCTTCCAGCTTGGCCAGCGTGCGTCCCAGCAGCACGATGGTTTCGCCATCGGCAGCCAGGCGTTTGGCCAGGGCGCGGCCAAGGCCTTCGCCGGCGCCGGTAATCACTATCGTCCTGCTCAAATCCTCAGCCCCATTCTGATCCTGCCCTATCTAGGCGTTCGCGCAGGGGCTTTCCAGCAACGTCCTGCCCCGACAAGGGGCTTGCCCGATACATCTCACCGCTATCGCGGGCGCGATGCCCGCTATGGGATTCGCCATCGGGCTATTCGATCACGATCGGCTCGAGCGCGACGATGGGTTTGGGTTTCTTCAGCAACAGCGGCAACGGCGCGATCGCCAGCAGTAGCCAGCCGATCATGTAGAAATTATCGAGATAAGCCACCATCTGCGCCTGGCGGTTTATGACCGCATCGACTGAACCAGCGCCGCCACCAAACGCCTGCTGGGCGATTGGCATGGTCAAGGCGGTTATATGCGATGCCAGATCGGCGTGGCTGACCTGCTGGTTGCGCGCCATCACCGACACGATCACCGAAATACCGAAGGAGCCACCCATATTGCGAAACAGCGCCAGCAAACTCGATCCGTCAGGCCTGAGTTCGGGCGTCAGCGCCGAAAAGGCAATGAGGTTCATCGGAGCAAACACCAACCCCAGCCCCAGTCCCTGAACAAAGCTGGCAAGGACAATCGGGTGCCAATTCATGTCAGGAGACCAAGTGGTCATCAGCCACAGCGATCCCGCAGCGATCGCGTAGCCCACCACGATCATATAGCGATAATCGATCCGCCCGATCATCCGCGTGGTGAACTGCGAAGAGACGATCACCCCGAAGCCGCGCGGCGCCATCATCAACCCGCTCAATATCACCGGATAGCCATAGATCGTCTGGAACATCGTCGGCAGCACCGCTGATAGCGAGATGTTGGTGATTCCCATCACGAACATGAACGCGCAGCCGACCACGAAATTGGGATCGCGGAGCAATAGCCGGGAAAACAGCGGCTTCGCGCTGAACGCCGAGTGGACGAAAAACATCCAGATTGCCGATACCGCGACGCAGGCTTCGATGACGGTTTCTGCGCTATTGAACCAGTCGTTCTGCTGCCCGCGATCGAGCATCAATTGCAAGGCGCCCAAACCGAGGGCGAGCGCCGAAAAGCCGAACAAGTCGAGCCGGCGACTTTCGAGCGGTCGCGACGGCAACAGCCACCATAACATTACCAGCGCAGGAATGCCGATCGGCAGGTTGACGTAATAGATCCAGCGCCAGCTGAGGTAATCTGTCAGATAGCCGCCGATAAACGGGCCGGAGATCGGCGCCACCATCACGATCATGCCGAAGCTGGCCATGGTCTGCGCTTGTTTGCTGGGCGGGCTGACATCGAACATGATGGTTTGCGTCATCGGTCCGAGGAAGGCCGCGGCGAGGCCCTGGATGCCGCGAAACACCACCATCGCCGCCAGCGAGTTCGAGGCGCCGCAAGCCGCCGAGGCGAGCATGAACAATACCGTCGAGCCCATGAACAGATTACGCGAGCCCACTCGATCGGACAGCCAGCCGGTGATCGGCATGGCAATCGCACCGGCCATGATGAAGCTGGTGAGCACCCAGCTGATCGAATCCTGCGAGGCGCCAAGCGCAGCCTGCATATGCGGCAAGGCGACATTGGCGATTGTGGCGTCGAGAAACTGGCAGATCGACACCATCATCACCGCGAGCAGCAGCAGCGTGCGATGGCGCACCGGCAGCAGCGGCTGGTCGGCAAGCTCAGCCGCGGCGGTCAAACGGACGCTGTCGCCGGATTTGCGGTCAGGCGTGGCTTCGCTCAGATCATCATGCAAGCCGCCATTCGCCGGCACGAGCACATCCCGCCGGCGCGGATCGGCATCAGCCA